>NZ_SNYJ01000007.1 GCF_004363045.1 Aureibacillus halotolerans | reverse complement strand
ACCGGCCGCCTCCCTATGTCTAAATGTATATAATTACCAAATGGACAGATCGCCTTTCGTTCAGGTTCTCCTTTTTTTGCTTTACCCGCGATGAATAGAGAACAGAATTTTATGAAATTATTTATGCAACATTAGTGACATAGCAAGTAATATGAATCAAGCTATTTTATTGAACAATTGAGGTCGGAATATATAAGAAAATAGGTGGGGAATTTGGCTTTGCATTTTCAGGAATATGGTGATAAGGATGCTCCATTAATGATATTTTTGCATGGTGGAGGAGTAAGTAGTTGGATGTGGGATAAGCAAGTTCAATACTTCACTGATTACCGTTGTGTAACTATAGATCTACCAGAGCAAGGGTTAAATGATCAGCACGAAGAATTTTCAATAGAGTATAGTGCACATAAGATTATCGAGTTAATTGAGTTGATCAAGAACAATAAGAGTATCACAGTTATTGGTTTTTCATTAGGTGCACAAGTGCTCGTTCAAATGTTAAGTATGAAGCCAAACCTCATTGATTACGCCATCATAAACAGCGCTTTAGTGAGACCCAATAGGTTTGGCAAGAATTTGATTAGTCCTTTAATCAAATTAGCATTTCCATTGGTTAAACATCGAGCTTTTTCAAAACTCCAAGCAAAAACGCTGTTTATTAGCAATGAATACTTTGAAAAATATTATAACGAAAGTCGTCAAATGAAGCGAGATACGCTTGTTAGGATATTAAAAGAAAATATGTCATTTGAGATACCTAATGATTTTAACAAAGCCAGTGGGAAGATATTGGTTACTGTCGGAGAGAAAGAAAAAACGGTTATGAAAAAATCAGCAATTGATTTAGCAGAAGCGAATCCAAATTGTACTGGTGTCGTAATCCCCAGGATGGGCCATGGAATGCCTTTAGCAGATCCAGAATCTTTTAATCAAATGATTGAAGAATGGATTAAGAAAGACAATGCGCCTAAAGAAGCAATAAAAATTTGAAGTTAAGTCAAAAAAAATTTAAACAATAACAACGCATTGGGCTAGGGTAGAAAAAAGCAATTCACGAGGAGGTTAGATAAATGAGTAAACCTGTAATGCGAATTTACAAGGATTCAAATGATTTAAAACAAATGCAGAAACTCACACAAGCTATATGGTCACTTGATCCTAATTACCATATAGGCGATCTAGCTTGGCAACGCTACCGACATGTTGGACGCGAGGATGATTGGAATACTGCCATTTGGCAAATCGATGGGAACCCCGTTGCTTGGGGATGGATTCAAACACCTGGTGAGTTAATCTGTCAAGTTGATCCCAATTTTCCTGAGGTGGCTAAGGATGTCATTGACTGGTTTGATAAAACAACGAAAACCAATGAGCATAAAGTGACTGTCTTAGAAACAGAGCCGCATCTTATTTCAGTCTTAGAAGATTCTTTATACCATCCATTACCAGGAAATCCAGAAGTCCTCACAAAAATTTCATTGGATCGTTTTTTATTCCCTGTTCACTTGCCAGATAAGTTTAAGGGTCGCCATATCAAAGGTTCTGAGGATTTAACAAATCGAGTGGCCGTACATAAGGCTGCATTTCATAAAACGAGAGTCACAGAAGAAAGTTACTTGAACGTTATGAATGCCTATCCTTATGATTCTTCTCTTGATTGGGTAATTGAATCCCCAGATGGTGAGTTCGTAGCATCTTGTTTAATTTGGTTTGATGAGGTGAACAAGGTGGGTTTACTGGAACCTGTTGGAACGGATCCGAGATTTAGGAGAATGGGGTTAGCCAGTTCAGTTTGTAAGCTTGCTCTCAATGCGTTGATTGAAAAGGGGGCAAAAACGGCAGTTGTTGTTTGTACTTCCCCAGACGTATTTGAGCTTTACAAGTCTATTGGATTTGAACAATTCGCTCAAACAAAATCATTTCATCGTATAAAATAGAGCCAGATTGAAGCGGGTTTCGTAAAAGAAACTTCAACAATGTGTTAGGCAATGTAGAAATGCATAACATTGCAATTGCACCTACACAGTAATGCAACTTGACATGGAGCCTCTATGGGCGTGCACTTTACGCCAAGAAGCCAAGCGCCATAAGGCATTGGCTTAGCCAAATAGGCTAGCACGCCCAACTCTCCATGTAAAGTTGCAACGAAATATTGGCTTGCAAAGTTATGCACTTTTGTTTTGCACTACACAAACAATCGGTCGCTTTAATTGAGCAACGAATAAAGCCTAGTTAAATTTGAAATTAGGCTTTTTATATTTACTTATAGTGGTGCAATATTGCGTTGTGCAATTTATCTTTTAGGCTATGTTAAACTTTGTTGTTGATATTTGATGTATACGAACTAATGTTCTGTAACAAGGGTAATATCACTGTTCGGAGATGATTTACCCATGGATTTAAAGGAACTAAAGAGGCTTGCTGATACATTGGGACGATAACGGTTTTGGTGAAAGTGCTTGTTTACTGTAACCGAAACGAATACCAAACTTCGGCTTTCTGCTTATTTTTGCTAAGCTAACTGGGCAGGATAAGGAATTTTTAAAAGGTTATTGATACGATAGAAAGGTGGGAGATTCTGATAGAAACAAAACGTCTTATTATTAGAGAAATGGTGCAGTCCGATTATGATGCATTGTGCAGAATATTGTGTGATGAGGAAGTAATGCGTGCTGCTTATGAAAGTGCATTCAACTTAGAAGAAGCACAAAATTGGCTTAACAGACATCTTAAAAGATATGAAGAATATGGTTTTGGACTTTGGGCTGTTGTATTAAAAGAAACAAACGAAATGATTGGTCAATGTGGCTTGACAATGCAAGGCTGGAGAGAAAAAGAAATTTTGGAAATAGGATTTTTGTTTCAAAAAGCGTATTGGCACAAAGGTTACGCAACAGAAGCGGCAATTGCTTGCAAGGAATACGCTTTTTCAGTTCTTAATGCAAATAGGGTTTATTCTATTATTAGGGACACAAATATGGCCGCTCAAGAAGTTGCTGTTCGAAACGGTATGAATAATATTGATAAAGATACTAAGAATTTTAGGAATATAGATATGGAATTTCTTCTGTATTCTGTAGAACGAACATAATGAGCAGGTGAAATTGAATCCAAATTGCAATTCCTGGGGATGTCACACACGAAATTGCCATTAGCAGAGCTTATCCTAAATTTCTTTTTTGTCTCAATAACATAAGTTTACTAGCTAATTGAGATATTTTTATTTAACTTCCGATAATAAATATTATGTTAACTTATTTATTTTTCAAATATACGATGAAGCAATCTTATCTTCCTTTTTTAAACACTCTAATCGTTTCTGCTGTGAGATTCGTTTCTCTTAGCTGCTTTGACGAATGATCTTATTAACGACGTGCTCGACCGATTCGTTAGCGTCGATGATTATCCCGTTTTTCGGAATGTCTTCTTTCGTTTGATGCAATCGCGCAATGAGCTCTCGTTCTGTTTTCTTTCCACCCCACTCATTTTTCGGTCGCTCGTCCAGCCGCCGGTTCAACGTGTCAAGGTCGACCTCTAGGACAAACACGCCATCAAACAGATCGATGAACTTTGTAAAGTTTCTAGAACCACCACAGAAAAATGTTACCACATTCTCCTGGTTTGTGACCAATGCCTTTACTTTATCTACATGCCAAATGTGGTGCTCGTGCTTGGCACCAGTCGTCTCTGCACCAGTTTCCGGATCGCCTTGATAAGCCAATTCACGGTCTCCATGAATAGCATGGTAGCCGCGCCGCTGTAATTCGTTACAAACCGTAGTCTTGCCCGTGCCAGATACGCCTTCAATCAGATAATTCTTAATGCCCATTGATAGACCCTCCATTTAAATGAATTACAAAATTATCGTGGTATTAGTAATGACCAAGATGGAAAACAACGGGTAAAAGGCGTGTACCATATCCAGAACCCACAGTCGCTTGAAGAAACGGATGGACCGCTTTAATAATGTTGCAACCAAATATTTGCAACATTATTTGGCATGGTTTCTTTTTATAGATAGCAAGGAATATGAAAATACCTCATCGAATAAGAAGAATATGTTGGTGAAATTGTGCTTGTTTACTATAACCGAAACGAATACCAAACTTCGGCTTTCTGCTTATTCTTGCTAAGCTAACTGGGCAGAACAAGAAATTTTTGGAAGGTTATTGATACACAGAGAAAGGTGGGAGATTTTTGATAGAAACAAAACGTCTTATAATTAGAGAAATGGTGCAGTCCGATTATGATGCATTGTGCAAAATATTGTGTGATGAGGAAGTAATGCGTGCTGCTTATGAAAGTGCATTCAACTTAGAAGAAGCACAAAATTGGCTTAACAGACATCTTAAAAGATATGAAGAATATGGTTTTGGACTTTGGGCTGTTGTATTAAAAGAAACAAACGAAATGATTGGTCAATGTGGCTTGACAATGCAAGGCTGGAGAGAAAAAGAAATTTTGGAAATAGGATTTTTGTTTCAAAAAGCGTATTGGCACAAAGGTTACGCATCAGAAGCGGCAATTGCTTGCAAGGAATACGCTTTTTCAGTTCTTAATGCAAATAGGGTTTATTCTATTATTAGGGACACAAATATGGCCGCTCAAGAAGTTGCTGTTCGAAACGGTATGAATAATATTGATAAAGATACTAAGAATTTTAGGAATATAGATATGGAATTTCTTCTGTATTCTGTAGAACGAACATAATGAGCAGGTGAAATTGAAAAAGAATTCCATGATGAACCTATATACTGTTTGAAATGTAGCTGCGGGAGACGATAGCTTAATAAACCGCCTTTCAAGCAAAGTGGTTTTCTTTCATAAAAAAGCGCTAAAACATGATCATCATTACATAAATCACTTTCAATCGAAGATAAAAGTTCTTTTCGATAGACCGGCAATTGTGAATCCCTCTGTTCGTTTTTACTTACAAATCCCACACATTAAAAACCACTCCCTCACCTTGATTGGTGTATTCAAACAATATTCGCTATTTACTGCGTATTTCCTTTAACTATCTCCAATTAGAATCCCATATCCCATCTTTTCTAAAAACATCTTTAGATGACTCCTTCTTAAACAAATCACTCTGTTAGACCTTCTTTTCTCCTAGCTAAAAATAAGAATTTCGACAGTTCGAATTTTTCTATGTTATGCCTTGACAAAAGTCGAATCTAAACTCTAGTATATTTATTGGAGATGTGGAAAGGGGACTTGTTGGACGATGTGTACTTTCATGTAATGGTTATTAAAATTGAATCGCTCGGATTGGTGTTATAGGTAAAGCCTATACGCCTTGTTTATTCTGTCGAGCGGCAACAATTTAAGGGGCAGCGAGAAACCGCTCACATAAACTAGGATGCTTCTTTTTGCTGCATCCACTTTTTCTCGTTCTATTAGGGACAATGCCGTCTCCAATGAAAAACGGCTTTCTCGCCCGCCTCACAAAATCGGAGGAATTCGAATGACCAAATTACATGGAAAAACCGCGATCGTGACAGGCACAAGCCGCCCCGGCGGCATCGGAGCTGCTGTTTGTCGTGCTTTGGCCAAAGAAGGAGCTAACTTGTTCTTTACTCATCTGTACCATTATGATAAAGCCGAAAATCTCGGGAATGTTGATGAGAACTGGCCAGATCTCTTTGCCGAAGACCTTAGATCCTATGGCAATAAGGCAGCGCATATGGAACTCGATCTTACTGACCCCACTTCCCCATCGCAACTTCTTGAAGCGGTTAGATCCACTTTGGGGTTGCCAACCATTCTCGTCAATAACGCAACTTACAGCGTTTCAGCTGATTTCCGTCAATTGAACGCCTCTCTAATCGATGCGCATTGCGCCGTGAACATTAGAGGTACGTTCATGCTATCAGCTGAATTCGCACGAATGCTGGAGGTTGAGCAATCCGCGATGGCAGGTCGTATCATCAACTTAACGTCCGGGCAAGGGAAGGGACCGATGCCGGGCAATCTCGCGTATGCCGCGACGAAAGGCGCCGTCTCCACCTTCACCGAATGTTTAGCTGCCGAGCTGGCGCCGTTAAAGATCACTGTAAATGCGGTTGACCCTGGACCAACCGACTCGGATTGGATGTCAGAAGAGGTAAAAAGAGCCCTGCTGCCGCAATTTCCTATGGGTAGGATCGGACTTCCAGAAGATGCGGCGCGGCTGATTGCATTTTTGGCAACAGATGATTCCCAGTGGATTACTGGCCAGATCATTCATTCAAGAGGCGGCTACTAATTAGGCATTCCGTTCATGTATTTAACAGGAGACGTTATATATACTTTGTATCAATAATAAAAAGCGAGCCCCATTTGGAGAGCTCGCTTTTTATTATTGATTAGTGTGTGTTTTGGTACCCCTGATTGCAACTACTTTTCTCAACGAATTCAGCCATACCATTAATTATTTGCTACATGTCTAAAAAGCCTAAATACTGAATGAAAGCCCCGTTATTTCAAGCTTTTTCGGAACGAAATACAGAATTTATCTAAACCAATTGTATTCTCATAAAAGTCGTGGGCTCTACTACGATGAATACCAGATTCGAGGGCAATATGATCGCAATCTTTATCCGTCGCGTAGGTCTCTAAAAACCCCATTAACTCTTCCCCATATCCATGTGACCGCTTTTGTGGCGTAGTCACTAGATCTAAAACAAATAGATGTTTTTTATTATAAAAATTGTATCGAATCGCAACTCCAGCTAGCGCACATAGATCTTCAGAGCTATCGTACAAGGCGAATAGCATATAGCCTTCTTCCTTCATCATTTGATAACCGCTTAAATACTCTTCTTGAGAAAGATCTGTTCGAAGTTCCTTCATCACATCATAAGCATCCACGATTTCATCGGTTTCAACCAATTGTTTGATTGTACTCATTTCAATTCCCCTTCTCTATCTTTAATGCTCAGCAATATAAGGACAGTCTCCGCATTTTCTTACGTTCTTCATTCTATAAAAGTTCTTTATTCCTATAAAAATCATGAAGGGAGCTAGTCCAATTTCTACCGAAGACGCCGTCCTAACTTCTTTTTTGCTCAAGATTCTGTTAAACTTTGTTTGTGAAACCATAAATATACATCTTATTAAACAGGCTCAATGTCATAATCAGTGCTTGACAATATAACATTCTCTAAGTAATAGAAAAACATCTGCCATTCCTGTAAAGTTGTAAGTCCGACCAAACAACAAAGGAATTGACAGATGCAGACTCAGTATATCAATGAAATGCTTACCATACCAGAGGTAGAAATTTGCCAAGTCATTTGTGTAACAGATGATGAGGTTCACCTGAAAATTAAACCCGTTGCCTATACTCAGTGTTGCCCTAGCTGCCATTCGGGTGAGGAGGTCATTCGTAAAGGCAGTAATGGTTCACGCACCGTCCGTCATTTGTCTATCTTTGGTAAGAAGACCTACCTTCAAGTCCCTTCAATTCGACTGTATTGTGTGCTATGTCAGGTGGGGTTTGTTTGGTCCTATGGGTTTGTCGGACCGAAAAAGCGATATACATGGCTATTTGAGAACCAGGTCACGGAACAGTCTTTCGGTTCAACCGTCGCCCACAGTGCTCTCATGCAACAAACGCCAGCGAGTACCGTCCAGCGGATGCATTGTGCAGCCATCCCCTTGGAGAGTGCTCGATTATCAGAACAAGCATGGCATCAAGCCAAGGAAAGCAAAGGACTTGTCTTAGGTGTTGATGACTTCGCTATTAAGAAAGGACACCGCTATAATACAGGAATCCATGATCTAAAGGGAGGCACCATGCTAGACCTTCTCCCAGGACGTACTTTGAGGGATCTAAGAGACTATGACACACAACACCCGATATTTCGGCAACTGAACCCAAAAGTCGTTGTCATGGATCTGGCTCCGTCCTATCATAAATGGATCAGCGAGTGTTTTCCGAATGCCATAAGAACCGCTGATCGATTTCATGTGCATGGGTATGTCATCCAGGCGCTTCAAACCGTTCGGAAATCCGTCCAAGGAGAACTTCCTCCTAGAGCAAAGACCTTATTGAAAGCGAATCACCAGCTGCTGAATCCCCAGTGGAATTTACTTCAGGAGGAAAGCAAGAAAAGGCTTAAACAATTGCTTAGTCTTTCTCCACTTCTATGTTCCGTTTGGGAATGGAAAGAAGCATTTACCGCCTGGTACGATGAGTCTCCTGACGTCTTGATCGCCACCCGGAGATTTAAACAGTGGTGCGAGCAAGGGGAGCGAATTGGGCACCCCGCTGTGACACGCGCATTAAAAACGATGCATAACTGGCAAGAAGAAATCATTAATTACCATCGTTGCCGCTGGACCAATGCGACTGTCGAAGGACGGCATAACCGGATCAAAGCGTTTCAACGACGGCATTATTTCACGAGAAACCACGACTATTACAAAGCGGGAATTTTAGTTGAGTGTAATCGCCATCAACTTTCAGGGTAAAGTGTCAAGTACTGATTTCGAGGTAGAGCCATTAAACAAAACCTAAAATCGAATCAAATAGAGTCAACACGTTTGCTAATTACTTTATCAGCCACGTCTAAGATCGATTTACAAGATAAAGATAACACATGTCTCAAAATCGATACAATTCATTTTGACGGACAATTTAAACTTGTGGGATGATTTGAAAATAGTACGAATATAAAACCCTAATGCAAAGGAGTTTTTCCAATGAAAAGAAAATCAGTGATAATTTTAGCACTTATATTATTTTTAACTGTAGTTTCATCCTTTGCAATAGCTAGCCTCGGTCCAGAAAATACAACAGATGAAGTCAATGAAACGAAAGCGAATCAATCTGAATTGGCGAACAGAGAAGCTCACGGTGAATTGCTAAGTGAGGGTAAATTGGGCAATGAAGATGTGAATGTTGGGGGCGAAATTGGCAAGTTTAATGTGATCCTTCTTGATGACGTAAGTGTCAGTGGAAAATTTTTCGGTCCTGATTGGGATCTAGCACCAGGTAATGGGGATGAACTTAATGTATTAGTTAGAAATAATCACGCTTCAAGTCCTGTAGAATTAGAAGTAATTTACACTCCACTTGAAGGAATTGTGCAAGAGTTTGGACCTTATGAGATTGACCCTAGTTGGCGGAGAACCCAAAATTTCACCATGACAGATGGTAATGGGATGGAGGGTAATTGGGAGATTTATATTACTTCTCAGGACGGTCACACCATGAATCTCAATGTAAGTGCCGGACAATTTTAGTTAATTTCATTCTCGGTTTAGAAAAGTGCGGCTACGTGGATTATGAGTTGGCTATAAAAAACGAGCCCTTTTGCAGAGAGCTCGTTTTTTATGCAAGGAGTTGCGTATGTTCTGTGGTTTTTTTCAATTACCGAATTGTAACCTTTCAACGAATTCAGCTCTACTCTTTTTTAATTCATGAGGCCACCGCACCTGCCCTATCTGAACAAGCAGATGCTTCATGGTCATTGTTAGCGCGATAACCGCTCTAACCGGCAGCACATTTTTAACTAAATGTGTTGCCACCTCTTGCTTATAAATCGGCGTTCCAACAACCGAGTCTAATTTCTCCGTGTACTTATTTAGATCTTTCGTTCCTCATACTCAAATGGTTCTTCATGCGAGTAAATATCATGAAAAAATCCTAAATACGTGATTTCGTCTTCAAGGCATTTTATGAGATATGCCAACTCTTCATCACATCCCAACTCGTGCCCACTCTTCTTAAAGCCCTCAAATGCATCGACAATATTTTCTATGAGGTTTATTTGGATGAATAAAGGCAATTTATCTAACATCGAAGATTCGATGTTGGTCTCAGATGTGTATCCCTCAAGTGCTGTTCTGAAATAATCATCCATAAAATTTTTTCGTTTATCAGCGTCTGGTTCAAATTGCGTCCAGCCCATCCCCTGTGTCCAGAGACTCGCTAGGTCAAACATATACCAGCAGTAACACGAATTATCGAAATCATAGACAGTGATTTGCCCACTGTCAAAATCAATCGAATAATTGCCATCGTTGAAATCGAAATGGACCATACCGAAAGAATCTCGGCTCCTATCCAATTGTTCTAAGGTTTTAAGGAGACCTAGCATCTTTTCCTTTAGCAGTGATAACGTACTAGGTATCAGGTTATCGATATATTCGGCATTGAATTTATCAAAAAAACGATACCGTTGATGGACGGGAGCATATCCTTTTGACAATTGGTGCAGCTTCCCTAACGTTTTCCCGCAGTTATAAAAATATTCGTTAATGGGAACACCTTCGCGATATTGATAATGATTTTCTACAAGCCTTATTCCCCTAGCCTTCTCAAACAGGCAGATATAAAAGGTTTGATTGGCATGACTTATTTCTTCTAATAGATTCCCATGCTTAGAACGAATAACATCTGCAACACTGCCACCGTGGTCGAAAAGATATCTAATATACTCAACTTCGGCAAGAAAATCTTCCCGGCTTCGGTCAGTCAAGAAAGCGATTCTAAGAATCTTTGTGTTGGCATCCTCATTCTCACAGGTGTAGACAACATTCCGCCCTCCTTCATGAGCCGGAATCCGCTGAATGCCATAACTCTCTAATTCGTAAAGCTCTGATACGGATCTAAGTAGACTGGTATCTATAATTGAAACAGCGTCATTATAGTTCATATAAGCCCCTTTTCGCAGAAATTTCTGAGTTTCGTAACGGTACAATATTAAAGTACCAAAATACGGATACGTGTAATGAACTTTTTTGATCATTTTACCTCAAGCGAATGGGTGCAAACCATTCCATTTGACAATATTGTCCATCATACGTAGAGGTATCGATCTTTTCGATGTAAAAATCGGTATCTAGAAGCTCATATTTCCCCTTTTTCTCCATGCTAAGTTCATTAATGGCATTATAAAGAGCCTTTGCACGTTGTTGGTCGATTTCCTCGTAATGATGGTTACGAATATAACGAAAACCAACGCACAAGGAAGCAGGAATGGTATCACTCGCAAAACCGTTTGGAATATCGCTTAGATGCTCCACGCGCATAGAGGGTAGATAGGTTGTCCAACTAAATGATGGATCGTGTGTTCTTGTTAAACCGTAATAGATATCGGTTTCTAATGGATTCAGCACTTTTTGCCGGTCATTCCACCAAAACTGCTTAGCAGCTTCCGGGGCTTTCGTCAAAGATTCAGCGATCTCAATTCGATGCAGCCGTCCAACTAAATGAAATGTTGGAATGACGACCATATCCGGACCCTATACCACATTCCCGCACAAATTGTTTTTTTGAAACAGATGAAGAGGTGGTGTTACTTGAATGAATCTGCCTGATTGTCTGCATTCGCCGGGTGTCATCCCGAATTCACGTTTAAATGCGCGAATGTAGGTCTGTTCATGTTCATCACCGCATTCGATGGCAATATCAAGAACTCGTTTCTGTGTGCATATCAAATTCTCCATACTTCTGGCTAGCATTCGAGAGCGGATATAGCTTTGTAATGGCACGCCGAATGCGAATCTGAAGAGTCGACGTAAATGTACCATTGAGATGGGGAGATTGGCCGCATAATCTGTTCCCTTTGTACCAGAAACATTTTCTTCTATTTTTGATAGGAGTTCAGTTAATAGTTTGTATGGTGGTTCCATAAATCAGGCAACACACTCCAATGATCGTATCGATCTTTCGACTAGACACTTTCTTAAACATAGGTGAACCTCGTCACTACTAATGTCATGAAGAAACAACGGCCTCACTTGCAAAGTTTTTACTAGCCCACTCCCCCTCGTTCTTATATAACGCTATGACCTTTTCACGATCCGACACCGGTTCACTATCCACTGTCAGTTACTTTTTCTTTTTCCGTGCATAAAATTCCGCCGCTTTCTTGCGGTTGCCGCACAGTTCCATGCTGCACCAGCGTCTTTTTCCTGATTTTGATGTATCAATAAAATACAGACGGCACTCCTCATGCTCACACTTTCGAATACGTTTGACAGAGTTGCTGTCCAATGTGTGAAAGATGGAGGAGCTAATGCTGTATAACACGTGATCTTTAGCTGTTGTGCCTTCAGGGGCTATTTTGAATTTGTCAGGAGCAATCGTCAAACGAACATTCAGCTCTTGAACAACGTTCCTTAATTCTTCTGTCGTCTTTAGAGACAGTTCCTTTTGCTGCTCTAAATTAGACAAAATCATTTTGCAAAGAAAACGTAGTGAATGAAGCTCCGCGATTAACGAGTTCAACGTTTCTTCATTATTTAAAGCCAGGGTGTCAGACTGCCGTAACAGGTCATTATCTTCGAGCCATTGGAACGTACTTGATGGATCTTCAAGTGTATCAATCGTTTGTTTTTCAGAATTATACGTCGTATTGATTAGGTTAATCCATGCCGCTCCACCTAATACAAATTGCAATTTATCCATGAATGTTCACCTCGAAAATAATTATAACCTCTAAAAAACACATTTACAAGTTAGATGAAATCATGTAGGATAGCTTTCATAACCCATAACCACTAAAAAAATTTAATAACGGTTATAAGAGAGGTGAATGCGAAGAGACTCTAACAGTAAAAACGAACTTATGATGGCGTATTGAGCGTTTTTAACTTTGTTGAATTGCTACACGGATCTCCAATAATAAAATGTGGTGAACATATGTTTGTCCAATATAAAACAGTTACGATCAATAACATTAATCTCTTTTACCGAGAAGCTGGAAATAAACAAAACCCCACGATTTTATTGCTTCATGGCTTCCCGTCTTCTTCTCATATGTATCGAAATTTAATCACTGAATTGATGGATGAATATCATATTATCGCGCCTGATTACCCCGGTTTTGGGAATAGCGACCAACCAAGCATGAATGCATTCGACTATAGCTTTGATTCCATAGCGATGTTAATTAATGAATTTGTCGAGACGTTAAAATTAGAGAAATATAGCATCTATGTGCATGACTACGGTGCGCCTGTAGGATTCAGATTGGCAACGCAGCATCCTGAACGCATTCAAGCTGTTATCACGCAAAACGGAAATGCGTATGAGGAAGGTTTATTGCCGGCTTGGGATCCTATCCGTACGTATTGGGAACATCCTACTGAGGAAAATAAAAATAAGCTAAGATCCCTTTTAGCTGAAGACTTTACTAAGTATCAATACACCGATGGGACTCGTCACCCTGAGCGAATTAGCCCTGATGCGTGGAATATGGATCAATTCGTTTTAGATCGGCCAGGCAATGACGACATACAACTTGCTTTGTACTATGACTATAGAAACAATCTTCAACTTTACCCAAGTTGGCACGAGTTTTTTAGAACGTATCAACCGCCTACGTTGGTCGCCTGGGGCAAAAATGATATGTTTTTCGGCCCAAAAGGGGCACTAGCTTACCAAAACGATCTGAACGATTGTGAGGTTCATTTATTAAATACGGGGCATTTTCCTTTAGAGGAGGATTTAGAAGTTAGTGCGTTTTTGATAAAACGCTTTTTGAAAGATCGCTTAACATAAGTTTTGCGACTTGCTTATACGGTCTAAAATGGTCAATGGTCAGCGGAAACTGACCGTTTTAGACCGTATCAAAAACTTCAAACCCTTTGCCGACCATGCTTTATCTTCCCGCTTTCTTCTTCCGGCTATGTCACATCCTTTTCTTATACACTCTCACGACACCGTTCAGGACTTCTGTTGCCTTATAGGATTTTCTTAATTCCTTTACTTGGATTGTGTTCGGATTTCATTTAGACTCGTTCCCCTTTCCAAGTTTCTTCAGAATGTCACGGTTGAGCGCCTCGCGCCAGTTTTCCGTGTATGTGCTTGCGCTGCGAAGAAGCTCGTCGCAGAACGCGGCAACGTCTTCACCAGTAATCTCCAAAACATGCTTGCCGTCCGCCACACCTGCCTCGAAAAGTTCTATTAAGTCATAATGGATCTCCATCATGTCATATCCTGAACCTGCTGCGAACATCCACATGTGCCCTTGTATTTTCTTAAAAACGTATTGATAGTCTTCAGGCAGTGCTGCAACCCTCTCCATTTGTTGCTTATACTCGCGCTTGCTCTCTATTATTTTTTTGATATTAAGATAATTATCAAAGAAATCACCCATTGCCCTATACCCCCTTTAATTGATCGATTTTCGACGCAACAAATTCCCATTTCACCCAGAACTTTTTTAGCTCCTCTCGTCCCGCGTCATTAAGCGCGAAAAACTTTCGTGGCGGTCCCATGGCGGAAGGCTTTTTCGTGACCTCTACCAACTTGTTTTTTTCAAGTCGAATGAGGATGGTGTACACCGACCCCTCCACAACATCTTTGAAACCGAGGGCGTTCAGCTGGCGAGTAATTTCGTAGCCATAGGTTTCTTTGCGGCTTATAATTTCAAGCACACAGCCCTCAAGCACTCCTTTGAGCATTTCCGTTAAGTGTTCCAATATCATCACCTCGAACCTACTCTGTATTACTTACTACCACTACATAGTAATACCGAGTAGTTGTTTTGTCAACCACATCGTTTGAGTTTTTTTAGTGATAGTCGGTCCTTGTCCAAAAGTAGCAATAAAGGTAAGGGAGCAATTAGGCTATCGTTAAGAGGGACATCAAGCAAAACCCCTTCTTAGTAATTCAGTTAGTCCATCTGGGTAAAGTATCTTTTTCCCTGTAATAATATCTTCTTTTTCAATCCACATAGCATAGGAGACTCGATTTCCTTCTGTTACAGTGAAAAGGTCTTTTTCATAGAGGTTCGTATCCTTAAAATCCACCAAATAAATTTGCGTTATTTCGTGGCCTACACTTTCATCAATTTTGAAAATATTTTCGATGCAGGACATGTATCGATTAATACTAATGTCAACGCCTAATTCCTCACTATATTCTCTAATTAACGCCACATCTGATCTTTCTCCGAGTTCAATTGTACCGCCAATTGGCCGGTAATAAAGACCAGTTCCTTTTGAATGCTTTCCTTCAAATTCTTCTAAAAGGATGCAATTGTCCTTTATCATTAATCCTAATGTATTAGCTCTTGGATACATATTTTAGCCCCCGGTTCGATATTCAATATCAATTCTTCTTATTGCTATTCTCACATAAGTGGACAAAAAAAAGTCTGGACAAATTTACCAGACTCTTTTTATATTGCGCATACACGGGCATGATGATATACTCAGTTCACATCTGCGTTTGTATTTATGGACATATTTATCACATCTTATAATTTTATATTATCATGCTGGTCACCTCTTGTCAAATTTTTTCTCAAATGAATGGTAAGGAGCGGATTGAATGGGTCCTATAGTTCTCAGCTTTCAGGAGTTAGAAACAACGCAGCTTCGTCTCGTAGGTGGGAAAGGAAGACACTTAGCGGAATTAGCAAAGCTCCATAACGTACAAGTGCCAGACGGATTTTGTATAACAACGATTGGCTATCAAAAAGCAATTGAAAACAACGAAGCCATCCTTCCCTTATTGAACCAACTCACAGCGCTAGACATTGAACAACGAGATCAGATTAGTAAAATTAGCGGGAAGCTTCGTCAAATTATTATGAGAGTGGACCTTCCTTCCACGGTCGAAAAAGCAGTGACCTCCTCTCTCTTTCAACTCGGAGAAACACAGGCGTATGCCATACGATCTAGTGCGACTGCAGAGGATCTTCCCTTTGCATCCTTTGCGGGTCAACAGGACACCTATTTAAATATCATCGGCAAGGAGGCCATCTTGCAGCATATCCGCAAATGTTGGGCATCACTTTTTACGGATCGTGCCGTGATGTATCGTATGCAAAACGGGTTTGACCACAGCCAAGTGTCTATCTCCGTTATCGTTCAAAAAATGGTGTTCTCACAGGCTTCAGGGATTCTATTTACAGCTGATCCGATCACCTCCAACCGAAAGCTGCTATCGATTGATGCTGGTTTTGGTCTTGGTGAAGCCCTCGTCTCAGGCTTGGTCTCTGCAGATTGCTATAAGGTTCAGGATGAGAAAATCGTTGATAAGAGAATTGCAACGAAAAAGCTGGCCGTCAATGGACGAAAAGAAGGGGGAACAGAAATCCAGCAACTAAGTCCAGATCAACAAAAACAACAAACACTTACAGATCAACAGATCGTACGACTCGCGCACATCGGAAGACAGATTGAAGCCTATTTTGGCTCTCCACAAGATATTGAATGGTGTTTGGTTGATGATACGATGTATATTGTCCAAAGTCGGCCAATCACAACGCTATTTCCTATTCCTGAAGCGAATGATCAAGAAAATCACGTCTACGTTTCTGTCGGTCATCAACAGATGATGACGGATCCAATGAAACCGTTGGGATTGGCTTTTTTCTTGTTACTAACCCCTGCTCCCATGCGTGTAGCCGGCGGAAGGTTGTTCGTTGATGTCACAGCTCAATTGGCTTCAACTGCTAGCCGGGAAAATATCATCAATACGTTGGGTCAATCCGATCCGTTGATTAAAGACGCTCTTACGACCATCGTAGATCGCGAACATTTTATCAAACCGTTACCAGATGCTGAAAAAACACAGCCTCCACGTAGAGATTTTTTAAAAGACCAAACGCACATCGATATTGATCCGACGATTGTTTCTGATTTGATTAAGGAAAGTCAGAGCTCAATAGACGAGTTAAAGCATGCCATCGCGAGGAAATCGGGATCAGATTTATTTGAATTTATTTTAGAGGATATTCAGGAATTAAAGAAGAGATCATTTGCTTCACAAAGCTTGACAGTCATCATGGCAGCAATGCAGGCTTCAGCTTGGGTCAATGAGAAAATGGATGAATGGTTGGGTGAAAAGAAAGCGGCAGATACACTTTCTCAATCCGTGCCAAACAACATTACTTCGGAAATGGGTCTCGCCCTTATGGACGTCGCTGATGTCATTCGTCCCTTTCCAGACGTCAACCATTATTTACAAACGACAACAAAGGATACGTTTTTAGACGATCTCGAATTGTATACTGGCGGTCAGGAAAGCAAAGATGCTATCGGTGCATTTCTCAACAAATACGGTATGCGGTGTAGTGGGGAAATTGACATAACGAAAACCCGCTGGAGTGAAAACCCAATGGCCATCGTCCCAATGATTCTTAGCAACATCAATAACTTTGAGCATGGTGCCAGCAAACAGAAATTTGAGCAAGGGCTCCGTGTTTCCTTGGAAAAAGAACAAGAGCTTTTGAATCGGCTGAAGCAATTACCAGATGGTGAACAAAAGGCTAAGGAAACGAAACGGAAGATTGATCTCATTCGGACATTCATCGGATATCGCGAATATCCTAAATACGGTATCGTTCAGCGTTACTTCGTTTACAAGCAGGCTTTGATGAGGGAAGCCGAAGAGCTCGTCAAAGCCCACGTGATCCAAAGGAAAGAAGACATTTACTACCTCACATTCGAAGAGCTCCATGACGTCGTACAAACAAAAAAATTAGACCACCAAATCATCAGCAATCGAAAAGTCGAGTACGCCTACTATGAAAAATTAACACCCCCACGTGTGATCACGTCTGACGGTGAAATGATGAATGGTGAGTACAAACGAGAAAACCTCCCGGCAAAAGCGATTGCAGGTCTCCCTGTCTCTTCAGGAGTTGTCGAAGGACGTGCGCGCGTTCTTTTAAGTATGGGTGATGCGACTTTAGAAGCGGGAGATATATTAGTCACCGCCTTTACAGACCCTAGCTGGACCCCGCTGTTTGTCTCCATAAAAGGACTCGTCACCGAAGTTGGTGGATTGATGACGCACGGAGCCGTTATTGCACGAGAATATGGCTTACCTGCGGTTGTTGGCGTGGAAAATGCGACCAAACGGATTAAAGACGGTCAACGCATTCGCGTTCATGGAACGCAAGGATACATTGAATTATTGTAATGATACACAAAAAAGCTGAACGGTGGTTGGCGACCGTTTAGCTTTTTGCTTTTTTTACTCTTTCAAATCCTCTACAATCGAATCAATGCCATACGATTGGCCAATGGGTCCATAGCCTAAAGCGATGGAGCCGTTAAATTCAAACACCTGTGTTTTTAAGTGAATCAGAAATTTATCTTTTGGTTCTTTTGATGCTACGCTGCCCCCACGGTTTAAAGACGGATAAGATAAACATCGCTACTAATGAAACGATTTGTAAAAAGATCCCGCTGAACAGCTGTATTTGATTAATTTGAAAAGCAGGATTTTGCATTGCCGAAAACCCTTCTTCAGTTGTCATACTCATAGCATCTAACGTCCAAATGTACATACCTACAATCCCTAGACCAATTGAAATGAGCGTTAGAATCTCTTTGGCGATGATCCAGTAAAACGTAAACAATCCCCATTTCGTCCAAATGGACAAAAGAATTCCCGTGACCACCGTTCCGATCGTCGATGCACGTACGGCTGATGTTGCCAATGTATGCATGCTCGTATAAGACGCAAGCAGCACAGACTGGTCATTCGTTGTGGCTGCAGTAATGCTCAATACGAGAAACGTGACTGAAACCCCTAGTAAGATTCCCGCAAACAAGAGATGCAATGTCAGCAACCAGCGCTTTGGTGTTATGGCTAGCTTTTTCATATCTATTCCCCTCCTCTTTTTGCTCTTCCGAATACATTTAGCATACCCACCATTTCTAAACGATCTCTAAACGGCGTCTAATGAATCGGTAAACAAACTTTACGAGAAGAGGAAAGGAAAAAGCGGCACTAGTTCTAATTGGAGCTAGAACCATTGGTTTCATGCCAAGCAAAAAACCCGTGATAGCTTCTCACAGGTTTACCTTGTTATGAAATCGATTGATGTAAACTAAAGGGAAGAGTCAATGAGGTAACGATCAGTCTGGCTGAAACATATCCAGGTCATTTCCGTATAAATCCTTGAAACCTGCCCCTTTACCTCCTGGTACGGATTGCGGTTCGCTATGGAATTGTACACCACGGCTGTGTAACACATCATAATCTTCCATGATATTATCCGTATGGAACATAAATAGAACCTGTCCCCCACTCTGTTTTCCGATAAGTGCCTTTTGCTCTGGCGTCTCGGCTTTCACAAGTTCAATCACGGTTGTATTATTTTGCTGTGGTGCGACAGTAATGTATCGCCATTGCGCACCAAAGCTTTGATCAGCAACCACGTCAAAGCCAAGCTTCTCCGTATAGAATTTCTTTGCCTCTTCTTGATCTTCGACCAGCAAGGTCATCTGCAATGTATTGGTGATCATACAATTCTCCTTTCAAAAATCCCTTTGCAATATGAACTGCGAACTTTCTATACTTATAGGATACCACTTTGAGAAGTACGACATTTCTTTTATCTTGCTATTAAGGTGATTCAACCTATGCTGCCTTGTGTAAAGCATGAAAATTCGAACGGTGAGAAGTCAGCTATTGCCTTTTCCACCAATTTGTTTTGTTAAAGTTTGAAAAAGATAGCACAAGATCTCTCTCATTTCATAAATACTTTACAATGAACAAAAACGACTACGATGATGCACTTGTTTCCTTAGGGTGCCGCTTCGTCAAAATACTTCGCTTGCACCCTAAAGGGTATAAGGTCAACATCGATTCGCGAGTACCTCATCGTGTTTACTTTTCACCCCACGGGTACAAGTGCAACATCGACTCAAAAAGACTTCGTCTGCGTAATTGATATAAATTGTTCTGTTTGATTGAAAACCGACTCTGGCAATTATATAATAAACACATGCAAATAAAACTTGGCGAAGTTGATTGGGGCGATTCTCATTAACAAAGAAGACATCTTATCGAAAAGCAGAAAAGAGAACAAGGATAAGGATTTATATGAAGTTGAAGTTCAAGTCCATGCTGGAAGCGTTGGCTCATTGACAGGGATCCTATTGGCTACAATTCTATTTGTGACGCAAATTCTAATGGGTGATGGTTTTGATTTCGGTCTATATGCCGTTATAATATCCATTTCCGCTTCAGGTTTCATTGTCAAAGCAACCAGAATGAAGCGAAAACGCGATATTGTACTTGCAACGGTTTATTCTATAGCAACACTCATTTTAACAGGCATCCACGTGTATTACACAGTCGTAAATAACGGAAATGTATGGTGATGATATGGAAGATGCATTAGTCTTGAAAAATAATTTAAAAAAAGTCCGTAATGAAAATAAATTATCACAGACAGAGCTTGCAAAATTAGTCGGTGTTTCACGGAACACCATTAGTTCAATTGAAACAGGACAGTTTAATCCAACAGCGAAATTAGCTTTGGTCCTATGTATTGCTTTGGACAAAAAATTTGAAGATTTATTTTATTTTGATCTATGATGTGAAAATTTAAATCGCTCTCAATGTTATAGGTGAAATTTACATGGTGTATTAAAAATTCAGGATGATTGATAACGTCTTGACTTTCAATCATCCTGTCAGCGTCAGACAAACTATTGCGCCAATAAGATAAAAGATGTTTGAGTCCTTTATCTGAATGCCCTGTTTGTTGATTTGTTTTGCTCCCCATTTCTGCCTCCTTCTAACAATGTGTTTCTTTTTTTATCGACTGTTCTCCAAAAATTTCAAGTCTACTAAACGACACACTCTTCCTGAATTCATTCAACGAGCTTCTTCATTGTCTCAACTTACATAGGACGACCTTCCTATGAATAGGTTTAGCTTGAAACTGACAATTTAGCGGAGGCGAACAATATGGCATTTATGGAGCGGTTGAATGACATTTTTTCAGCATTGCCTGCCCATCCTTGTCCATCCACATTAAAGGATGCACTGGAACGACTTGCTCCTACAACCGCGGAGGTTCTCCCTTATGCAACAGCCCCAGAAGGTCATCCTTATGGGAGGCGCATATTGTATTGCTCTGCCACTGTCGAGGTCATGCTCATGCATTGGTCGCCGACGCAAGCATGTGCCCCGCACGACCATGGGGACTCACTTGGATGGATATACATTGTCAACGGCCAATCACAGCATACATTGTTCACATCTGAACCAGGTATCCTTCCTAAAATTCTAAAAGTAAAAGTAGAAGACACCGGAGATTACTTGTTTGCGCCTCGAAAAAAAGTGCATCAAATGGCAAGTGCTTCAAAGAATGCGCCTCTGTTAACGCTGCATGTCTACGCGCCACCAATCAAAAATATGAAAGTGTATGATTTAAAGAAATGTGCCGTATGTACAGTGGCTGCTGAATGTGGTGCCTGGTGGCCGGAGGAACAGAGACAGAAGCTTGCCGAAATAAAGCTTGAACCTTAAGGTGCCGTTAAACGGTTTAATAATTTAGGTTTTTAGATCAGATGCTTGTATATGGTGTGATAAAACTCTGAGATTACAGTATAGTAGACGTTGGAACTCCCATTTTCTTGATGTCTCGCTTATACTTAAACGAGAGTTTCCTTGTTGGGACGAGCAGTCTTCCATTTTACAGCAACACAAACACGGATGCCTGATCATTCCTGAAATATAGAATGAAACGAGGAAACGATGATACTTGATCAAGAATTATGTAAACTGACAAATTTGCTGCAGCAAGAACCACTTACCTGGGCGATCGGTGGTTCTATCGTACTCCATTATCATGGAATTGAGCAGAACCCTCACGACATTGATTTGTTCGTTATAGAATCGGATGCGTTAAGGCTGCTTTCGATCTTGCAGAACTCTTCTGCAACATCGGTTCCAGTAACCAAGAAAGCACCCTTTCACACAAAGGTGTTTCAGTCTTTCACTTGGGACGGGGTCGACATAGATGTCATGAGTGGCTTTGGGATTGAACATGAGGCAGGCATATATCGTTGTCCTTTTGATCGCGATTCAATTACCGCTGTTTGGAAAATCAATGGACAGTCGGTACCGATATGTGCACTGGAAGAATGGTATATCCTGTATCGTTTGATGCCAGGGCGCGAGTTTAAAGCAAGCGCCATTGAAGCTTATTTCGAAAAGCATGGTGTATCACACCCTCAGTTACTCAATCGAGCGTTAGTACAACCTTTGCCACAGCAAGTCCAAAAACGAATATATTTATTCCTTGCAAAATAAAAACCAAACGAAAGAGGAGTGCTGAAAATGAAACCGTATATTTCTGTAATTACGATTGGCGTTGACGATTTGGAGAGGTCGCTTATCTTTTATCGGGACGGACTTGGGATACAAACCGAGGGCATCATTGGTGAGGAATTTGAGCATGGCGCGGTCGTCTTTATTGATTTGCAATCGGGTGTGAAGCTAGCACTTTGGCATCGCAAGGATCTCGCCCATGAGGCTGGTCTTCCTTTAGGTCAACCAAACCCAACAGAATTTACGTTAGGTCATAATGTAGCGAGTAAAGAAGAGGTTGATGAAGTGATGGAACAGGCTCGGTTAGCTGGCGCACACATCGCAACACCAGCACAAGAAGCTTTCTGGGGCGGATATTCGGGTCAATTCCAAGATCCCGACGGTCATCTATGGGAAATTGTTTGGAACCCGGCGTGGGAGCTGGAGGAATAAACTTGCTGCCTGAACGTTTTAGAAAAATGAATTCGTTCTGTTCTTATTTGGATTGGTGTTACGACTTCTGAAGCGCAAATGCTCTATTCGTGAGAAAGATATTTGGAGGCGTACATAATGATTGTAAAATTACCAAAAGAACATTATGCGAAAATCAATACACTGTTGATTGAACCGCAAGCGAAAAATGAGAATGTGCTAAATGCAGTGCTTAACAGTATGAATCGAGGCTCCGTCTATGTTGATCAAATTGAGGAGCCTCGGACGGCGATCGTTTATGCGGTTGGCTTAGTATACTATTTGCTCGGTGATCCGGAGAATGAATCGTTTAATAGCCAGCTGAGTGATTTCATTTCCACACAATTGAAGCAAGAAAGTCTGGATTTATGCGGAGGTACATGGTTTTGCTCCATCCTGTTTAATGAACAATGGAAAAAAACGCTGGAAACAGTGATTGGTCGTCGTGAATATTATGTGGATTATAGAATCTGTTACGAATTGGATGCGGTACGTTTTAGAAACAGTTTGGAGCAACCCCTACATGTCCTTGATGAAGACCTTACCATTGTAGAAATCACGAAGGAATTGATTATTGGAGTCGAAGATTTAAGAGAAGAGTTGACAGAGTATTGGTCTTCTGCAGAATCTTTTATGCAACATGGAATAGGCTACGCTGTTTTAAAAAACGATAAGGTCATAAGTACATGTTACTCATGTTGTGTGAATGGAGATCGCCATGAAATTTATATCGCCACATTTGATCAAAGTGTGCGAAATCGTGGGTTGGCAACGATACTGGGACAACAATTCATAAAGGAATGCTTAAAAAGAGGATTTAGTGTTTTTTGGCAAACCGATGAATCAAATGAACCATCTAAACGAGTGGCTGATAAATTGGGGTTTGATTATACGAATCGACTGATGGCGTTTGAATTTGAATTCTAACAGAAGTTTTAGAGCTAAGTGAAGTGCTGAAACCGCAGTGAAGTGACCGTACTATTAAAGTTAAAAACGCACATTCCAGCTCCCGCTTAGGAGAGCTGGAATGCAATTGGTCCAAGGGTTAGGCTAGGCACCTTCCTCTTCTATGTTGTGCTGTTCTCATCCCCATCCAATACGAGCGATAAAAACAGCTTTCCAATCGTAAGCATAGACGTTTCGTCGACATCAAACCGTGCATTGTGATGAGGGTATGTTGCATTGATTTCAGGATTTCGACCGCCAACATAAACGAACGCACCAGGCACTTCCTTGACGTAGTATGCAAAGTCCTCCATTCCCATCGATGGCGCTAGACGTAGTACATTTTCGCTACCGACGATGTCCTTCGCCTTTTCTTCAACAAAAGCCAGTTCGGCAGGATGGTTGTAAAGTGATGGATAGCCACGTTCGTAAGCCACCTCTACACTTCCCCCACCAGCTTCGACCGTTTGCTTGGCAACCTCTTTAATCCCCTCTTCCAAAGTCGATCGAACCGCTTCCTCAAAGGCTCTAACCGTACCAGTGATGGAGGCGTGCTCAGCAATGACATTAAACCCCGCTCCAGCGTTAAACGTTCCCACTGAGACGACGCCCGATTGTAAAGGATCTATACGGCGACTGACAAGATGGTGAAGCTGGTTGACAACCTGAGTGCCAAGATGCACAGCATCAATGGTTGTATGCGGTTTGGCACCATGACCCCCTTTCCCATGAACTGTAATTTCAAAACGATCTCCGGCTGCCATAGCTGTTTCCGGAGTGATGCATACTGTTCCAACATCTGCCTCTGATAAGACGTGAGCGCCATAAATCACGTCGACTCCTTCAAGACAGCCATCCTCAATCATTGGTTTTGCACCACCGGGAGGTCGCTCTTCCGCAAATTGATGGATAAACACGACCGTCCCCTGTAACTTTTGTTTATATTGGCTGAGCACAGATGCGACGCCTAATAGGGCCGCAGTATGAATATCATGGCCACATGCATGCATGACACCTGGCACTTTTGATGCGTACTCCACGTCTTTAAGATCCTGGATCGGCAACGCATCAAAGTCAGCACGCAAGGCAATCGTTTTCCCTGGCAAAGCACCAACCAACCTTCCGACAACCCCACGCCCTCCAACACCTGTTCGCACGTCAATCCCCAACCCTTTTAGATAGGTTGCGATTTTTTCTGGCGTATGTACCTCTTGAAACGATAGCTCGGGGTGTTGATGCAGGTCTCGACGAAACGAAACCATCTCTGGGAAATGCTTCTCCAATGTTTGAAATACTTCCTCTAGCATACATGATCCCTCCGTTAGTAGATATGTTAAAAAAGATGCCTTACGCAAAGGCATCTTTGATTCTTCACTCGTTTTACTCTACAGAATACTCTTTTTCCTCATATGGATGAGCCACCCAGCCGTCCGTGTCAATAAATAGGCGAACTGCGACAACTTGGCGATCGTCCATTAAAGTAAAGAAGTGAGGCGTATGTTCTGGAACTGAAATGACATCTCCTGGCTCAAGCTCGATATTGTAGTAGCCACTTTCCCCTTTAACAACAAAAATGCCATGCCCCGCCGTAATGGCGCGGACCTCATCATCTGTGTGCGTATGAACGTTTTTGAATTTTGCCAGTAGCTCGTCAAGGTTTGGCGTGCTATCAGATAGCGCAATGATGTCCCAATCCACATAGCTTCGACGTTCTGCTAAATCGCGAATGTCAGTGTCAAAGGCTGTAAGAATTTGAGCTTTTTCTTCATCGGTTAATACGAATTTCGCGTTTAGTTCCGCTGGAAGCTTGCTCATGTCCCAATGCTCGTATAATACCTCCTGGCTCTCCAGAAACTGCTGCACCTTGTCATGTCCTTCAATCACTTCTCCTGTTTCTCTTAAACGAATCGTTGCCATCGTCTACACGTCCTCCCTTTTCAATAGATTGTATTTAAATTGAGCGAGGCGATATGCAAAGAGAAACTCAGCGGCTTCAAGATTTTTCTGAGCATCAAATGCATTTTTGCCCCACACTGTAATGCCGTGATTTAAAATAAGGATGGCTTTTGTTTCTGGTGTCACTACGCGTACCATCTCTTCAGCAAGCGCTGGAAGATCATGCAAATTATCAACGATCGGCATCGTAAGCGCTGCATTCTCTTCCCACAGTCCAAACGCTTTTAGAAGCTCGTGGTCGGTGAATGTCGCCTGGCCCTCGTCTTTATAGAGCGCCGAAATAAGATTGTTTTCCACTGTATGAACGTGCAGAATACATCCTGCATCGGTTACTTCATATAAACGGGTATGGATAATCGTTTCTGCGGACGGCTTCAAGCTTGACTCGATTGTCTTACCATCGCGATCCACGACGACAAAATCCTCCGGTGAGGACTTCGTTTTGTCTTTACCGCTCACGGAAACAAGCGCATGCAAAGGGGAGTCCTCAAGTTTAATGGAAAGATTTCCGCTCGTTGCTGGAAACCAGCCTTTTTTCGCCAACGTTGCTTTGACGTCAGCCAACTCTTCCCACTGCGTCATATGGAAATCCCCTCCTTTTCTTGTAACACGGCTACTATATCATGAAAATCCTTAAAGGGCTCATGCGGCCAATGATGTGTTTCACATTCCTTTAAGAGGTAATCGCGGGCAAACACAAGTTCTGCTCGTTTTGCCATCTCCACATCAGTGACTGAATCGCCGATTGCAATAATTCGTTCGTCTCCTGTGGCAATTGACCGAATGACTGATGGCTTGCAGCAGCCACAGTCGTTTTGACACTGATCGTCACAGGCAAATGGCCATTCAATTTGGATCGTCTTACCATCAAAATTCCCATGATTGCAGTACACAGGCACGTCAATGTCTCCCAGCACAGGGTGGACGAAAAAGTCGATGCCTCCACTCACGATGACTAGGCTCGTATTTGGATCAGCTTTTATTGCAGTAACAAATTCATGAAAGCCTGGGCGAATCTTCACTCGCTCAAGCACGAATTGAACAATTTCGGACTTTAACGAACTTGGTATATAGGCGAACATGCGGCCAACGCCTTCCCGAATGGAACATTCCTTTTGAAGCACAGATTGAATGATTTCTTCGCATTCAGGTGGAGCAAACGCACGAATAATATCGACAATATTGTCTTTTTCTGTGATCGTGCCATCAAAATCACATACAATGAGCCGTTTAGTGTCCCCATTGCTGAATGGCTTTTGCAAGTGGTTCGCTCCCTTCTGCAGCTTTCTCTAGTGGAACGCCGTCAAGCGTTGCCCGAATTGCCGCATGAAAAGCTTTTCCTCCACCTTCCGCACCATCGGGATGGCCGTGTGTCCCACCGCCTGCATTAATGATAGAATCCAACCCAAAATCAGCAATAAGCTGAGGGACTAGACCTGGATGAATGCCTGCTGACGGAACTGGGAACGTTCGTTTCCATGGCGACTGATCATCGACTAACGCTTCCTTTAACGACAACGCTTCTTCGCGTGGCATGGCGACTGATCCGTAAGGTGATGGAAATAAAGAGAAATCGGCGCCTGCCATACGAAGGAGCTTACCGAGTAAAAGGGATGTGCTCACACCGTGGTTTGGTGCAGAAATCATTGCCCCACTAAAGGCGGGATGGGCCATAATCGGCAAATGAACTTCAGGGGCTTCTCGCAGCATCTGCAACGCGTCAAGTCCATAAGAAAAGACATTAAAAAGAAGCGCGTCTGCTCCGGCAGCTTGTGCTTTCTCGGCTTGGTTCACAAGCTGTCGTGTCGGTCCAGTAACGTTCACCGCATAAAGCGTTCGCTTCCCAGTGCTCTCATACACTTGGCGTAGCACTTCTTTGTTTGTTTTGACACGTTTTTCAATCGGCGTTGCTTCATTTTCAAAAAGGATCTCATCATCTTTGACAAGATCTACACCACCGAGAGCCTGTTGCCTCATTTGTTCAGCGAGATCCTCTAACGTTCGACCAATGACGCCTTTAAAAATACTCATAAAGAGCGGTCGGTCATAGACGTCTACTTGTTTGCGGATGCCTTCAATGCCAAACGCAGGACCAGGAAAGGCCGCGGCAAGTTCGTTAGAAAAATCCAAATCCAACAGCTTTACCTCTCCGTCAAGAGACAACTTGCCGAATGTTGTCGTTAAGATTGCCGGAAGATCATTTGTAAAATTGACGGCAGGATAAGAGATCGCTAGTTTTGCATATTGATCGTCTATGTATTGGGCAGATACAACGTGGCCTTTGTGCGCACGCAGCTGTTCTTGATCGACGAGAGGCAATGATGTCCAAGAGCCTACCGTTAGCCCAAGAGCGATTTGTTCTGCCTGCTTGTTTAGATCAGCCTTTGCTTTAATTCGGTACGTCGCCACCACATTGCTCATGTATTGTCCCTACCTTTAATAGAAAGTATTCAACTCGTTATGGTAGACATTATGCCACGATCTTCGTCATTTCGTCAATTGGAAAACGTAATTCTTCATTGACAGATTCGTAGCAAGAGGCTATGATACGTAGCAACAGCAACACTCTTATTATGAGAAGGCTGAGGGAATTGGCCCTTTGACGCCCGGCAACCCGCATTTGTGCGAAGGTGCTTCTTCCAACAGACATCAATGTCTGGAAGATAAGAGAGGAATGAACGGATCCTTTACGAAGGCCCCTCTTGAGCACATCTATCAAGAGGGGCCTTTTCTGTATTCCTTTCCCCTGTATTAAAATTTCTGCCACACGAAAGGATGACTCCGATGAGCACTGCAACAGAACATGGGTATACCCCGCTAACAATCGACACAGCGATTCAATACGCAAAGGGACAGTCGTATTTTACACAAAACGAAGAAGTGTATGGCGAAGAAATTGGCGATGGCAACTTAAACCTCGTGTTTCGTCTTACCGGGCAAGATGGACAACGCCTCATCATTAAACAAGCCTTGCCTTATGCCAAGGTGATTGGAGACAGCTGGCCGCTTACATTGGATCGTGCCCGAATTGAAAGTGAAGTGCTCACCATTTATGGGACGTATGTGCCTGAATTAGTGCCAAAAGTGCTTCACACAGATTCGGTTCAAGCCTTGACTGTTATGGAGGATTTGAGCCATTTGCAAATCGCTCGGAAGGCACTTAAAAAAGGCGACCACTTTCCTGTCTTAGGAGAAGCGATTGGTCGATACACTGCACATACGCTTTTCTTTACGTCTGATTTTGGCATGAACCAGCAGGATAAAAAGCAGCTTCAAAAGCGTTTTTGTAATCCGGACTTGTGCAAAATAACAGAAGAATTGTTTTTTACTGATCCCTTTTATGATGTCGAATCCAATTCGATCGATGAAGGATTGCAAGCGTATGTAAAAGAACATATTTGGAATGATCAGACGCTTCTTTTTGCAGTAGCAAAGGCCAAATATCAGTTCTTAACGAAAGCTGAGGCTTTGCTTCATGGTGACCTACACACAGGCAGTATCTTTGCTGATGAAACACAAACAAAGGTGATTGATCCTGAGTTTGCCTTTTTTGGTCCCGTAGGCTTTGACATTGGCTCCTTCCTTGGCAACTTGGCGATTGCTCATATCTCCCAGGCAGGCTATGCAACCGCGGACGATGATCGTCAAACAGCGAAGCAAAGCCTTCAGCAGCAAATGATGTCAGTATGGAAAACCTTTGAAGACGAATATGCCACGCTTTGGCAAAACCATAATGTCGAACCTCATGCCTCCATTCCTGGTTGGTCGGAAAAACATATTGAGGCGATTTGGAAGGATGCTGTACGTTTTGCTGGCTGTGAATTGATTCGACGTACCATTGGGCTCGCCCTTGTTGAGGATTTTGAAAGCATTGCGGATAAGGATCGAAAGCTCGCAGCTAAGACTGCTGCACTACGAGTTGGAAAACACTTGCTGCTTTCAACAAATATTCATACGTCAGAGGCTTTTGTAAAGGCGGTTGTGTCATGATTACCGCTGTGACTTACAACGACGGCGTTGTTACCCTACTTGACCAACGCAAGCTTCCTGGAGACTCGGTGTTTTTAAAGCTAACAACCGTAGAAGAAATCAAGGCAGCCATTTTATCATTAAGCGTCCGTGGAGCACCTGCCATTGGCATCGCTGCAGCTTATGGGCTCGTTCTTTGGGCACAATCAAATCGTAAAGAGCAGGATCTTAACGTATTCAAGCAGTCTCTCATTACGGAAGCAAATGGTCTGAAAGCGACACGCCCTACCGCAGTCAATCTTGCGTGGGCGGTGGATCGGTTGCTTCGCGTTTCGGACACAGCGGCTTCCGTCGATGGCGCTGTGGAGACGTTAACGCAAGAAGCGCAGAAAATTGACGAAGAAGACCTTTTGATTTGCAAAACAATCGGCGAACACGGGTTAACCCTCCTCAAGGATGGTGATACGCTGCTCACCCATTGCAATGCAGGCGGTATCGCAACCGCAGGGTACGGGACGGCACTTGCTCCCTTTTACCTCGCGAGGGAACGAAACATGACCCTCCACGCGTATGCCACTGAAACAAGACCAGTCGGCCAAGGGGCACGCCTAACTGTATGGGAGCTTGAGCAGCTGGGGATTGATGTGACTTTAATAACCGATTCGATGGCTGCCCACACGTTACAATCTGGTCGTATTCAGGCGGTCATCGTTGGGGCCGATCGAATTGCGGCCAATGGGGATACAGCTAACAAAATTGGCACACTTAGCTTGGCCGTTGCTGCCAAAGCCTTTGGCGTTCCCTTTTATGTGGCTGCCCCCTTATCAACAATTGATGTGCACACTGCTACAGGTGCTGACATTCCAATTGAAGAAAGAGCAGCTGAAGAAGTCACACATGTGCACGGACGTATCATCACGACGGAAACTGTTCGCGTTTACAATCCCGCCTTTGACGTCACTCCGCATCAATATATAGACGGAATCATCACGGAAAAAGGCGTCATTCGCGGCGACTATCAGACAAACTTATCTGCACTATTTCATCCAGCTGCATCACATTAAAACAATGCCAAAAACCACCGTAGTTTTTTCTTCTGCGGTGGTTTTGATATTGCTGACAAACACTCGCTTTTTACTCGCTGGCACCAGCGCAACATAGACTCGAAATATTGCTGGCTCTCGCCTAGCTTGCTTTTCTTGCAGTCGTTTTGCCAGCGGCTGCTCTCCCTTTGTACCACTTACTCGTTTCAGACAATACATCCAATACGACAAAGAGACCAGCGATTAAAAGCATTCCTTCAGTTGCCCCTTCCCAGATAGAAACAACGGTGTTGTAGTCCTCGCCACTCGCGGTTAGTAGACCTACAGATTGCAATTGCTGAATGAAATCAGGGTTCCAGATTTGCGCATCTGTAAGGATGATGCTTACTAAAGCGAATGCAATCACCGATACGACCGTATGAAAAACAAGCATTTTCCCGTTTCTTTTTCGAAGAATCATTCTGACACAATCTTTGAGAATACTGATGATGGCTATCCCCCACACCAATGGAGCATATTTTTGAAATACTGAACCATCTAAAAATGGGATGACGAGCCGTTGACCATCTGTAAATCTCCACACGCCGAGCAGTTCTGATGAATACAACAGTACAATCGTAAATAGCACAGTGAAAATCAAGCTACCGATTGGGTCACTTCGTTTAATCGTTGCGTTCTCATCCGGAATTTGCGGCAATTCGGATAACTTCCACTCTTTTGCTTTGGTCGCTTCTTTTTGATTGCTACGCTGCTTTAAATCGACGAGTGCAAATATGATCGTCACCCAGGCAAATCCTTGAGCTCCAACATTGATGAGCGATACCAAGTATTCAATAAATTGCTGTAAAATGCCCATTGGCTCTAATATGACATCAATCGCAAATACTACAGTTAGTGCAGCGAGAATGGAGAGCAGAACGATTTTTATCGTGATAACATACGAATCAAACATCAATGGGCTAATCACATAGCGATCATACCCACGATATTGGTTTGCCAGTGAAGCAGGGTGACCTAATTCGTGCAGCACACTTTCTACTTCCTTTTCCGTAGGTTCATCCGACTGCACTCGTTCCTCCAGCATATCTTCAATGAGCCCTTGCAACTCTCGTTTTATTTCCTTTCTTTGCAGCTCTGGAAATCTGTGCGTCACGGCATATATATAGCGATCAATGATCTCCAAGAGGACGTCCTCCTTCATTATTTACTTCGATGATCCCATCCATTGTTTTAACGAGCCGAGTCCATTCCTTACATAAACCCACATACACCGCATCCCCATGTGCACTCCGTTTATAATACTTACGTGGACGGGTTTCTTGAGTATCCCATTCACTTTCGAGCAACCCTTGCTTTTCGAGTCGTCTCAATAAGGGATACAACGTACTCGGGTCAATAGCACTCCCTTTTTCTTCGAGTGTTTGAACAAGAGAGTATCCATATTGCGCTGTGGCCAATTGACTTAGAACGCTTATCACAATAGTCCCCCGCCTCAATTCACTTAACAGATGAGTGATTGTTTCATTTACATCAGCCATGTCATCAACTCCTACGTTTATTATACTGTATGTCGCACACTATTGTATAGATAATAATATTATTTGATTGAATTATTCTCACAGAAAAAGACCAACGGACATGTGGGATGCCCGTTGGTCTTTTGTATTTACATTTTATTTTTTCTTGCGCTTAAATCGATAACGTTTGTTCCCGACCTCAAAAAGTCCCGTTCCTGCCAGTCCGGCAAGTCCTCCTGCCCATAACCGCAAAGAAAGCTCTAATTCCATAAACGGAAAGGCCAAGCCTCCTAACACTAAGCCTACAATGACTGATAGCAATGGCAGCATATGCTTTGGTACGCGAAATGCTCTCTTTAAAATCTCTACAAGGGCTGTCACTATGGGAACCAATGTAGTGGAAAGGATCAATATGTCCTCCATCAGCGCTCTCTCCTTTTCATATAGCTTGGCCATCACAGCCTTTCTCCCATCCTATGTGGGTGGTGGAACCGCTATACCAGGAAAGAGCGTCCTTGCGTGGTTACGACGTTCGTTGCTTTTTGAAGACGTGCCATACGATTAGGACAACAAGAAGGGCAGCCAACACCCAAGCACTATACGAAACAAATGGATACGTACTTTGCTTCACACCGATCGCTCCGTAGGCCCATATAAAGACGATGGGATACCACCTGTCCCCTTGTTTAACTAACATATAACCAGAAATAAGCGTACCAACAAGAAGGACAATGACAGCAACCATTTGATCAAATGACGTTGGCTCAGCTGAATAAATCGTATTGATGACAACCGCCACGTTTTGGATGGTGGCCACTGATATCCAGCCTAGGTAAATAGAAAAAGGTAGCAGACTTAAAGTAGATGAATTGTTTCTTAAGCGACGATACAAAATAATTAAAGTAACTAAGAAAAGCGCCATCACAAGTAGAGTGACATAAAAAAGCAGCGAATGCCAAAGCAATAACCAAGTGACATTACATGCACTTGCAAGAACGAAGAGCAACCCTACAGACTTGTAATGTGTTCTTTCTCTCCAACTCGGCACCCATTGCAAGACGACCCAAATGCCAGTCAGTAAGTAGATGACAGACCAAATGGCAAAGGCATAACCAGCAGGTGTCAGAAGGTTCGCCACCATGTCGGATATTTCACCAGTGGAGCGTCCAAAAAGAGGCAATGCGTTGGCGAGATAGTTGACGATGATGACTGCGATAAAAGCAAGTGTATTAAGAACGGGCAAAAGATACTTTTGCATGCGTGCGTCATCCTTTCCTAAGAGTCATGCTTATCTATTCCCAAAGAAGCCATATGTGAATCATCTAATATGGTTTCACTTCTTTCTATCGTATGGAGACTATACTGTTTCATTCCAAAAAAGAATTAGGGGGAACATCAATCTTTTGATAAATACATGCTTTCCAAGATTCTGTCGGCTATTTAACAACGACTCGATTCAACAGATCGGCTCTCACTGCCTATTCCAATCCAAACATCCTTCCACATTTAAACTAGGAGAAAGCGTCACTAAAAGCGAAGAGTGAAAGGGATTGGTGAACAAAATGAAGCGATTTAAACGGACCCTTTGAATGACGATTAAACCAAATTGAAATTAAACATTTTTTATGGGTCACAATCTTGTGATTTCATCCGTCAATATAGTATACGCCCGTTTTGAAAGGAGAGGCTTCATGAACAATGAAAACTTGTTAACGGAACAATTTGAGGTTCATCGTTCTCATTTGCGTGCAGTCGCTTATCGAATCCTTGGGAGTTGGGATGAGGTGGATGATGCTGTTCAGGAGTCCTGGTTGAGGCTTAGTCGCTCTGGCAGCAGCGATATTACGAATCTTGCGGGGTGGCTAACAACCGTTGTATCTCGAGTATGTCTTGACATGCTGCGGTCCCGAAAGACGCGGCGAGAGGAACCGATGGAGAATCATTACATCGACTTTCTTCCAGACCATGTGGCGGAGAGCGATCCAGTGCATGAAATGCTGCTCTCGGATTCCATCGGTATTGCCTTGCTGGTGTTGCTTGATACTCTAAATCCTGAGGAACGCATTGCGTTTGTATTGCATGATATCTTTTCCTTGCCTTTTAAAGAAATCGCTCAAATTGTAGAACGCTCTGAACCGGCAACCCGTCAATTGGCTAGTCGCGCACGGCGGCGTATCCAAGGAGCAAATAAAACATTTTCGACGAATATAGATACCCAACGCAGATTGGTTGACTCGTTTCTAACTGCAGCGAGAAAGGGGGACTTTGAAGCGCTGCTTACGTTGCTGGATCCTCGTGTTGTATTGAATAATGACCGCGAAAACGCCCCTGAAGAAACGATTGGCGCTCGTGCTGTAGCAAAACAGCTCATGGGTGGGCGAGCGGCTGCAGCACGAGCTGCACTCATAAATGGAAAGATAGGTGTCGATGTTTCACCAGGTGGAACGTTGCTGCTTGTCCTCGAATTCACTTATTTGAACGACAAAATTATCGGTGTTGATGTCATTTCAAATGCAGCACGTTTTCCTGAACTCGATCTGGTCCAACTAGAGGAGTAAACGCCAAAGCATGAAAACAATGAAGGGGGATGGACATGTCTATCGTTGTAGTAATTCTTCAAAGCTTATTGGTGGTGTATTATCTTTTTTCGGGATTGGCCAAAGTATTTGGAGCCAAATACTGGATTGATATTTTTCAGCATCTTAAGCTCTCTTCACGTTTTCGGATAGTGACAGGAATTGTCCAATTGGCTGGGGCAATAGCCCTCTTTGCCGGCTATTGGCTAACGTGGTCGTTGGTTATTGGTTGTATTTGGCTTGGTGTGACGATGGTGGTTGCATGTTCTGTGCATATCCGTGTGCGTGATTCGTTGGGCAAAACAATGCCAGCCCTCGTGTTTACCATAATAATTGTTTCATTATTGTGTATGCAAGCAGTCACTATGCCAAGTCTTTTTTAAACTTGAGCCGCAGCGTGCATAAGGGAGACGCGACTTTGCAAACCCTAATTGTCATCTGGTCAAGGCATTCCAGCATTTGAGTTAAGCTTCGCGGAAAATCGAGACGCAATGCTGCTGTGTTGGTTGTGTTTCGTTTTTTCCTCACTCTCCCAGTGATGAGGTTGTATCTTCTTGTTCCTCCCCTACGTTTTCAACGTCTATGGACGAACCAATGCCACTTTTGTTTACTCCCCCAGCATACTCCCTGAACGATGACCTTGCAGAATATTAGGACGAAAACATCCACACATGACCAAAAGGATCCTTTATTTTGCAAATTTTTTTCTCGCCGAAGCCAGCTTCAGGAGCTCGTAAAGTCTCAGCTCCATACTCAAGAGAACGCTGGTAAAAAACGTCCACATCGCCAACCTCCACATACAAAATTACTGATGTGCCTTGTAATGTTGCAGGGCTTTGATTGTGCTCAGGGAATTCATCAGCAATCATTATTTTTGCCTCATTAACGGCAAGTTCCGCATGCTGAATGGTTCCATCTTCGCTTTGCATGATCGTCAATTCTTCAGCTTGAAAGGCACGCTTGTAGAAAATGATTGCCTTATGTGCGCCACGGATCGCAAGCATTGGGATCACAGCATTTGTATCTTTCATCAGTTCATCCCTTTCTCCTCAGTATGCAAAAAGGGACGCCTCGAAAAGGCGTCCCAAAATGATGTATTATCCTTCAAGCAAAAGCTGCTCAGGATCTTCAAGAAGATTTTTAATCGTCACTAGGAAGCGAACAGCTGTGCTTCCATCAACAATACGGTGATCGTAGCTTAATGCGACATACATCATTGGTCGTACTTCTACTGTGTCGTCTTTATCGACAACAACAGGGCGACGTTGAATCGTGTGCATGCCAAGAATCCCTACTTGGGGAGCATTTATAATTGGTGTCGAAAGCAATGAACCAAAGACACCACCGTTTGTGATTGTGAACGACCCACCTTGTAAATCCTTGAGCTGCAAAGAATTTTCCTTTGCCTTGCTTGCTAAAGTTGTAATTTCACGCTCAATTTGTGCAAAGCTTAAACGATCGGCATCACGGACAACCGGTACGACAAGACCCTCATCTGCAGACACGGCAACGCCTACATCGTAATAATGTTTTTTCAGGATTTCCTTGCCTTGAATCTCTGCGTTCAATAGCGGGAATTGCTTTAATGCGGCAACGACGGCTTTTGTAAAGAAGGACATGAAGCCTAGACGTACATCATGCTTGTCCTGAAAAGCGTCCTTGCGACGTTTGCGCAAATCCATAACCGCTGACATGTCAATTTCATTAAACGTTGTCAGCATCGCTGCATTATGCTGTGCTTCAACCAAATGATTAGCAATCGTTTGGCGACGACGCGACATTTGGATACGCTCTACCGGTTTCTGCGGATCGGCACTCGGTGCTGGCTTGCTTTCCGCTTTTGGCACTGGAGCTTCCTGTTGCTTCGGTGCAGCCGCATGACGTTCCACATCCTCCGTTCTTACACGCCCTAGAGGATCCCGCGCAGAAATGTCATTTAAATCAATGCCGAGCTCACGTGCTTTTTTACGAGCTGCTGGCGAAGCGACTGGACGCTCTGAAGAACTAGCCTCTGGTGCTTCTTTCGTGGAGGATGTTGATTCCTCTTTCTTTGGCTCTTCTGCTTTTGGAGCATCTTCCTTTTCAGGTGCTGATGCGCTTTCGCCACTACCTTCTCCAAGGCGAGCAATGACTTCCCCTACTTCAACCGTATCGCCTGGTTGCTTTAATTGTTCCTGTAAAACACCACTTTGTTCACTGTTTACTTCGATATTTACTTTATCCGTTTCAAGCTCAAGGACAGGTTCACCTTGTTCTACATGATCGCCAACCTGTTTAAGCCACTGAGCAATGGTTCCTTCTGTGATGGATTCTGCAAGTTCTGGTACTTTTATCTCGGACATTGTCCGTCTCCTCCTTCGTTCGTTTCCTAGTCTATTTGCAATGCCGTAGTGATGATATACTCTTGCTGTCTTCTATGCACATCAGGTTCACCGGTCGCTGTACTAGATCGTTCTTTACGGCCTACATAGGAGACGTTAACGTTCTCAGGAGCTACCTGGCGCAACTTCGATTCAATAAAGGTCCATGCTCCCATATTTTTCGGCTCTTCTTGAACCCAAACGATTTCTTCAAGGTTCTCAAAGCTGCTCAAGAACTCCAGTACTTCTTCTCTAGGGAACGGATACAGCTGCTCCACGCGAAGAATTTGAATGTGTTCAAGCGCAGACGCTTCGGTTTCTTCCACACGAGCACTTAAATCGACAGCCACTTTTCCACTGGCCATGATGACACGAGTTACTTTTTCTGGAGCCCCATCAAGGAGAGGTTCTGGGAAAACTGTGAAGAACCTACCATCCGTGAAGTTTTCTCGCGGTGAAGCAACTCTCGGATTACGCAAAAGACTTTTTGGCGACATCATAATTAATGGACGAACTTCTTCCATCGGCAATATTTTCGCCTGTCTCCGGAGAATATGAAAATATTGTGCTGCAGTCGTGACATTCGCAACGGTCCAGTTGTTTTCGGCAGACAGCTGCAAGTAGCGCTCTAAACGTGCACTTGAATGCTCTGGCCCTTGTCCTTCATACCCATGAGGCAGAAGCATGACCAATCCTGATTTCTGACCCCATTTAGCGCGTCCTGCCGCTAAGAATTGATCAAAAATAACTTGGGCCACGTTGGCGAAATCGCCAAACTGTGCCTCCCAAATAACTAATGTTTCTGGTGCTTGGATCGTGTACCCATACTCGAAACCTAACACAGCCGACTCTGAGAGTGCTGAGTTGTATATATCAAAAGTTGCTTTTGCTTCTGGGAATACATGCATTGGAGAAAACTTTTCCCCAGTCTCTGAATCATGAAGCACAACATGACGATGTGCGAATGTTCCTCGTTGACTGTCCTGGCCCGTCATACGAATTGGACAGCCATCACGCAAGATTGATGCAAAGGCAAGCGATTCCGCATGCGCCCAATCCAATTTTTGACCATCCTCAAGAGCCGTTTCACGACGCTTAAGAATCCGTTCGAGCTTTGGATAAACGTTAAATCCTTCAGGCCATTTGAGCAAATCGCTATTCAAATTTTGCAAGACATCAGCAGGAACTGTCGTATCAATTTTCGGGAGACGTTCTTCAGTCAGCTTCTTAGGTGCTTCCTTCTCCTCGACCTCACCTTCCTGTTGCGATACCTCATCATACAATTTTTGAAGCTTTGTTTGCCATTCCTGCTCCATTTTATCAACGTCATCTTCGGAAACGATACCTTCCTCATGAAGCTTTTTGCTGTAAAGTTTGGCAACGGTATCATGATCATTGATCAGCTTGTAAAGCTTTGGCTGTGTCGCCGCTGGATCATCCATTTCGTTATGGCCAAAGCGGCGATAGCCGACAAGGTCAATCAAAAAGTCTTTTTGGAACTTTTGGCGATACAAGTAAGCTAGGTTAACTGCAGCCATACATGCATCTGGATCATCAGCGTTGACATGAACGATCGGAATTTCGTATCCTTTCGCAACGTCACTTGCATATTTTGTAGACCGCGCATCACGACGCTCGGTTGTAAAGCCAATCAAGTTATTGGCAATGATGTGAATCGTACCGCCTGTTTGGTACGCAGGCAATCTACTTAAATTTAATGTTTCAGCCACAATGCCTTCTCCAGGGAATGCTGCGTCCCCGTGAATTAAGATCGCAATTGCCTTTTTTACATCTGTTTTGGAGTAACCAGCCGTTGACCGATCATCTTGTGCAGCTCGCGTGAGCCCTTCAACTACAGGGTCAACATATTCTAAATGAGAAGGATTGTTTGTCAAAGACACACGCGTCCGATGCGCTTCGTCTTTGATTTCACGATTGGCACCTAAGTGATATTTCACATCACCTGTCCAGCCTTCGCTTATTGTTGATGAGCCTTCCGAAGGTGTGAGTTCCTTGTTTGGCGCATGATGAAATTCGGCAAGGATCATTTCATATGGTTTGCCTAACACGTGTGCAAGCACATTTAAACGCCCGCGATGAGCCATCCCAAGCACAATATCTTCCACATCGTCGTCATTTCCACGTTTCACTAAATCATCAAGCATCGGAACGAGCGCATCGATCCCCTCGATTGAGAAACGTTTTTGACCAACAAATGTTTTATGAAGAAACTTCTCAAACCCTTCCACCTGAAATAGGCGACGAAGCAATGACCGTTTGTCATCATCCGAATAAACAGTGTATTCCGCTTCAGTCTCCACCATTTGGATGAGCCATTGACGCTCTTCCTCAACATGTACATGTGTAAACTCAAACGTTAGTTTTTTAGAGTAAATTTCACGTAATCGTGTGAATGCTTCAAACCCATCTTGAATGGACTCAGGTGCATTTGACCAAATCACCTTCGCTGGAATTGCTCGTAAATCCTGCTCACTTAACCCAAAATCGCTAGGTGTAAGTGCGTGCTTTTCCGCTTTAATTCGAGATTTTTGATCATAAAATGGATACACCTGTGCAGATAGATGACCATAGGCTCGGATATTCCCAACGAGCTTTGTGGCCGCTACAATTTTCTCAGGATCAAACGAAAACGCTCCTTTTGCAGCTGTGATGTTTGCCTCTTGAACAGAATCAACAGGCGGCGCACCCCATTGGTCAAACTGCTTACGTAGGTCTGGATCCACCAATTCAGGATCAGAGACATAGATGTCAAACTGCTCCTGCAAGTACCCTAAATTGGGACCACTAAGGTCACCCCAAGGTTCAGTGCTGTAATCTCTTTCAGCTTTCGACATGTTTCAATAATACCCCCACAACTAGTGATGTACAGCGTATTTTTCAAATGGCCTGCGATTAAATTAATAATGTTTCATGTAAGGGCTTTTTTTATTGTGCATTAACAAAAAGCCAGCTTGCATTTTAGAACAACTCCATTGTAGCACGTTCACAAAAAAAGATGCACCGTTAAAACGTCGATTTTCCCTTTTTTGTGTGAAATTCTTCTACAAAGTTACCCAACAAACTCCTATTGACTTGTATTATTTACAAGAACTAAGGGTCATTTGTCCGACAAACAGAAGATTCACGGATATTCTATCACAATTTTCGGCACTTGGTAGGTGGAATTTTAGAAGTAGTGAGTAATTAGCGAGGATATTTGATGATTTTCACCTACTATAAAAGAGGATGTGTGGGAGATGTGATTAATGATTAATTAATACTTTAGTTTTTTAGGTGGCAACAAATTGGCATACAGTAGCTTTCACCCGAGTAATTAGAGGTAATATTGACTCAATGCGCTCTTAAAGTGTTTCTTTGCTGGGGAAACTTGCGGATCTCACTTAGCTCGCTGTATTCAAAGGGGGTTCACTAGTAGCTGATTTTAAAATAGAACATAATAATTAAATTCATATTGATTCTCATTCTATAAAAATCTGGATACGAAATACAAAATTAAACATAATAATCTCTTGATTTGTTTTAGAAAGGATCGATACACATAAAAAAGCTTGTAGAGATAAACCATTAGGATGGCTTTTCTACAAGCTGGAGCAGTAATAGTAAGAATTTCTGCTTTACACTTCTAAACCTGGATCGTACATTGTCTGCATGTTGTTGTTAGAATTATTAATAGGTTCTAGTTTTTCAGGTGTAAAATCGTAATTTCCGTTTTGAGAAAAAATAAGTAAACCCAAAACCAAGGCAGATACAAGATGTTTGCGATGTTTGCTAAGTTGTTTCATAAAATTACCCCTCTCCAAAAAATAAAGTTTATAGTTATTATATACTAATTAACTACTTAATACTCTAATAAGTGTGTTACTTACTCCACTTTTTTCTAATTCATGTATGGGAAATTTCTTAAAATATTTCTCTCCAGCATAATTAAAGTGAAGTATGGATTCATAAAAATAATCCAATTGTTGAGTTGCAAGACCTCTATAATAGTTATGAAATCCTTTTTGACTATCGTTTAATAATAGTGAATCAATACTATCTAATACACCTAACCCTTTATCCGGATTATCATTACGAATATAATAAAAGGCAATCTCATGAATGTCAGATATATGGTCACTTTGATCGTTTAAAAATATTGGAGGTTTACCCCAAAAGTTATTTAAAAAGTTGTGGCTTCGATAAGCATCGTTTGGCGTTATATCGTCATAAATTTCTATGGATTCGATAGCTGTTTCGAAATTTAATTTTGCATTTTCGTAATCATCGAACAAAAAGCTATTACCAATAAAAACATGAAACATGTACTTCATGTAAGGTTCATCAGTATTCTTTAAGGCTTCGACTCCAATCTGTTTGCCATCATCAGTTAAACCAATCGCCACATATCCAGCTGTTTCTAACAATGACATTCTAGCTTTAAATAGATAACGAATGTATTGGTTTTCAACTTGGTCAATAAGTCTCTTGGTTATAATTGATAATTGTAAATAGAAATCGATCATTCGAAGGTTAAAGTAGAATGAAGATTGTAGTACATTTGCAAAAGCTTTAACTATTGAACTAGGAGATTCATTGTATTCATATAGAAGTTCAATTCCTTTTAATTCATTCATTTGTTTTTGTTTCACTTTTAGTGCGATTGAACTTAATTCTGCAAGTTCTTTATCATAGCCACTTTTCGAAATGAGTAAGACTAAGCTTTTTTCAAGTGTTTTAAAGTTTGTAATAAAAGAATAGATTAAACCAATGGACATCGATTCCTTCTCAGGATCCAAATTCAAGCAATAATCCTCCATAAGCTCGCGCTCTCTCTCAGGGAATAGGGTCCGGATGATTTTCAATAGGGCGTGAAAGTCTTCTAACTCGTCTTTCGGGTCCTCGACAAAGCGGAGCAATTCCTCTTCATTCTTTGATTGAAGAAGAGGTGTGAGACGGTGTATGGTTTCAGGAGATTCCTGTATTTTGTTTTGGATTGCGGTCTTTAATAGCCTCACTCAACTGTCCTCCTTTACATCTATATACTAAAATTCTCTTCTTTTCGCCAATATCCTCTTTTTTCAACCAAAAGTAGGATGTTAAATAGTTCTTTTAAATCCTCTTATCCTATTTTTCCTTGCGGCTAATAATATCTTTAAAAATCGCCACAACTTGAGTACCATCTGTATACGCATCTGCTGATTTCATGCGTTCTTGGATATCTTCTCGTTTCGTATAAAGTTCATTGATCTGAGCGTGAAGTGTGTCTGAATTCAACTCCTCCTCCTGGACAACAGATGCGAAGCCTTGTTTTTCAAATGAAGCGGCATTTTCAACCTGATCACCACGGCTCACACGAGGAGAAAGAGGTACGAGAAGCATCGGGATACGGAGCGCTAGAAATTCGTTAATTGCATTCGATCCAGCTCTAGAAACGACGACATCTGTGCAAGCGAGCAAGTCGCTAAGCTCAGATGATACATAGTCAAAAGCCTTATAACCGTATTGTTGAACGTTAGGATCTATTTTCCCTTTTCCGCAAATATGTATGACATGGAATGTGCTCAGCAGCACATCGAGCTCAGTCCGAATGGTATCATTAATTTTTTGCGCCCCCATACTCCCCCCCATGACAAGCAGGACGGGTTTGGACGATGAGAAATCACACAACGTACGGCCTTTTGCCGCATTTCCTTTGAATAAATCAGGACGAACGATGGCGCCAGTGTGAATTGCCTTGCCTTCTGGAAGTAGGCTGGCTGTTTCCGGAAAGGTTACGCAGATTTTCTCGCAAAAACGCAGGACAATTTTATTTGCCAACCCTGGTGATCGGTCTGATTCATGTAAAACGCATGGGATGCCAAGGGTTTTAGCTGCAATTACCACTGGTACTGACACAAATCCACCTTTTGAGAATACTAGACTAGGCTTCAGTTTTTTTAAGGCTTTTCGTGCTTCAGTAATCCCCTTCAACACTCGAAACGGGTCCTTCAGATTGTTCAAGTCCTTATATCTACGCAGCTTTCCTGTCGACACGCCAGTGTAGTCAATCTGTTGTTCTGCCATCATATCTTTTTCAATGCCATCCTTTGAACCAATATAGGCAACAGAATAGCCTTCCTTTTGAAGCTGTGGAATCAGGGCGAGATGCGGCGTCACGTGGCCAGCGCTCCCTCCGCCCGTCAATACGATCGTTTTAGACAAACAGGCACTTCCTTTTTACTAAAATTTTATTTTTTAGTCAAACTCTTTCCATGAAGCGTACCAGTGAATTTTCGGGGTCAATATAATCTTTCGCTGGAATTCATCGGTTTCGTCCGATGTGAACAGATTCTTGACGAGAAGCTCCCCTGCCAATCGGTAAGGCATTTCTTGTACAGTTAGGGAAGGCAACATAAATCGCGCATTAGCATCTCCGTGCAAACAAGCGACCTTCGTTTCATGCCCCGGCTGTACACCCTTATCAAAGAATGCGCGTAAACCACCTAATGCTAAGAGCTGATTGCCATATATTATTCTTTCCGGTCGCTGTGCAGCACTTAACAGCCTCATCGTTGTTTGATAACTCTCGGCGGCATCATCACGAGGGCATTGAATGACCTCTTTAATCCGCCCTTTCGCCTCAAGATCTCTTACACTGTCGCGCACGCGCGAGCTAGTCATTGACGAGAATACAACTGTAGAAGGCATCTCCGGTGTGCACCATTGTCTTAAAGCATAGGATTCATCAATTTGAACAGAATGTGTGATTGTACGAGTGTTTTTAGTAAATTTTTCCGAATTATCTTTTTGGGCATCTTCTATTTCAATCGCACGCTCTAAATAAATCGTAAAAACATCGTTTGTATCGTAAGGAAAGTTTCCTGGCGCGTGATGTATTGTTTTTACTAAAAATCCTTCTGATATACAATATAACTCAATTCCTCGCATCGTTTCTTTAAGCGATGTGCTTTCAAGATATGTAAAGGGCACATAAACAGTAATTGTCACTGGTGATTGATTCATTTCAGAAGGAGTAGGTGCTTTCTTGCGCTGATACCCTAGAGAATCCGCAACACGAAAAATCGTATCTCTAGTTTTCGATGTCACTTGCAAGCTGGTGTCTCCTTTCAGAACACGAGAAACAGTTGAAATGGATACCCCAGCCTCGGCGGCAATTTCTTTAAGTGTAGCCACGGTATCACCTCTTTTTTAGTAAAAATATATTTTTTAGTAAAATACACGTGCGGGCCATTCGTATAGCCCGTCTCTTTGCGGTGTTTTTTACAAATGAATTAAACGACTAACGCAAGGGTTCACTCTACCTAACCTCTTGAATATCATAACATTAAAAGTCATCGTTAAGCTCGTAATTTTAGGAGGCATCGTTATGGATCATCCGATGAAAAATTTAGAGAAAATGCTTTCTGCACGTGCAGGCAAAACCGAAAAATGGCTTGAACAATTGGCGGACGAGGTTGAAAACAAAGATGATCTTTTTACACAGTTTGCTGATAAAGCGTCAAATGAAATCGGAGTTCATGCCAGTGATTTTTTTCAGCGCAGGCATAGCCACCAGTTAGACGGCTTAGAGCACGTGCTTGAAAGCATCCGTTCAACAAAAACAAAATGACCTCTAGAAAAGCAATGCTCTTCTAAAAAGTCCTGCAAAAGCTTTGCTTCTGACGAAAATCACTTCGTACATGGAAGTTGAATCCTTGGTATGAAAAAAGCAGGCCATCCTTTTTCAGAGGCTGGTCTGCCGTAATACATGCAGATTGTGTTCTTTACTAAATCATATACAAATCCGAAGACCATCTATTTCGCAGGATGGTCTTCGGAGACCCAGGTAATTCTGCATTAAACGATGCGCTTAATTATCTCGTTTGTTGAAGCAACACTGCACAACTCTCTTTTTCAATTTCCCCATTATACGAGAACGAGATATATTAAAAAATTCAACGCAAAAACAAAACATTAGCGTTGTCAAAATACGTAGACTCCTGCGGCAAAGAAAACACGACGAGGTCTTCTCGAGTCGATGTTGCACTTGTAACCTTAGGGTGAAAGCGAAGTATTTTGACGTAGCGGTCAATGCCTAACTAACTAGAACAAAAAATTAGAACAGACTACTTGAAGTATTTCCTAGCATTTTTACTCGGGAGAAAACGAACTTCACAAACTCGCAGCATACCCGTCACTTTGCATTAAAAGAAACGCTGACGAATCTTGTGTTTGTATGCTGCCATAGACGGTGAATTCAATTTTCGTCTTGTCATGATCGTTTCAAACTGAATTTCTTTCTCAGAAATTGTTTTCTGCAGGTCTGTTCTGTTCTCTTCCTTGACGCAACAATCCAACAGATCCCTAAGATGCAAAATCTCTTTTCGAAGCTCCATTTCAGGCGGCAGAAACCCAGCGTTTTTCAACACCTTATGTGACAGCTTCAGGTCACCGGGGACGTTAACATCTTTCGGTTTAGGCAAAGGCTTTCCTTTGCCTGGAAGATCGTTAAACGCCCCTTCTTCCATCGCTTTGCGAATTCTCTCTTCAATGAGCCGATCCATCGCATCACCCCACCAAAAATAAGTTTACATAACATACGTTTCGTTATCTTATTCACTAAGATCAAATTGCTCTGCATCAACAACCCAGAATCTTTCGGTTGCAAAAAACGACAACGCTTCTGGGTCGTTATTCGACAGCTGAAGCTCTACCCCTTTAAGCATATTTTCTGTTTGTGAGCGATGTGCTTTCAATGCAGCCAATTTTGTATCCATAAATTCAGTCACATTTAACACGACATCTGCTTCGCCGATATGGTCTTCATGATTTCTTGAAAACGCATGGGCGATCACCGTAGGTCGACCTACCTTTGGCAGTTTTTGGACCGCACGAATCGTCGCGGCACCTAACGCGTTATGATCTGGATGAACCGCATAGTTTGGATAATGTGTTAAAATCTTTGTCGGCTGTTCTTCTTTTATCACTTTTAGAAGCATGTCAGAAAGCGTCTCAATGCTCTCAAATTCAATCGTTTTATCATGCAAGCCCAACTTACGTAGCTTCTGAATGCCTAACGCTTCACATGCTTCTTTTAATTCAACCTCACGAACGAGCGGGAGGCTTTCTCGTGTTGCGAAGATCGGCGACCCCATGTTTCTGCCCATTTCACCAAGCGTTCCACAGGCATATGTAACCTCTCCACCTTCTTTAATATGCTTGGCAATAATGCCAGCACAACCAAAGGATTCATCATCAGGATGCGGAAACACGACGAGTAGTTTTTCAGTCATTTGCATCCACTCCTTTGTTCTGGTCTCCGAAAGGCTGACGGCTCAGTTGCAATGCCACGGCCAAACGACCTTCTGCATTCAGACCTGCGATAAGCAGCTGAGTTGGCGTTTTTTCAAAGTGTGTCAATCCTTCTGCATACAGCCAACCTTCAGGAAGTTTTATGCCAATGCGATAAGGACCGTCGCCTTTAATCGTCGCTCGTTCAACTTGTATACGTCCGTTACGCAAAAAGACACCCGCACTTAAAAAACCTTCGTTATGATGGGCGGCATAAGCACCATTTGTCGTTTCTAGATGAACATATACAGTGTCGTTGACAAAAGCTTGTAATTGGTTTTGTAACTCTTTTGTATCAATTTGTTTCATGCGCTTAAACCTTCTTTCCTTCGTCAGTTCTACTCACTATCATACGAATTCCTTTCATGCATTGCAATTGTTGCGCTCTGCATGTAAAAAAGCTGCTCTCGTAATGAGAGCAGCTTTCTAAGTATTGAAAAATCAGGCTGAATGAAAACGCTTGGCTATCGAGGCGCGAAGACTTGGGAGGCGCGGAGTTGCCACAAGGGCAATGAGCACTGGACAAGTCAAAGCAACGAAGAAAGCGAGCGTTTGTCATCAGACTGAAGCTGCTCTCGTAATGAGAGCAGCCCTTGATCTGTCATTTATTTCTTCATATTGTACTTTTTCATAAATTGCTCAGCACGTCCACCAGCATCAGCAAATTTCTGCTTGCCTGTGTAGAACGGGTGCGTTGCTGAACTAATCTCAACTTTAATCACAGGGTACGTGTTACCGTCTTCCCATTCGACTGTTTCGTCTGAAAAACGAGTTGAGCCGCTCAAAAATTTAGAGCCGTCGTTCGTATCCAAAAAAACCACTTTACGATATTCAGGATGCGTTTCTTGTTTCATTTCTTTCACCTCCAACACATACATAAGCATCAATGTTTCCAATAGCCAATTATAGAGGCTAGCCTATGAAAAATCAAGCACTAGACTGACCAATCCTTTTCTATTGTAGTAGATTTTCTTATCGAGATCAATGGTTTAAAGCAAAAATCCTTAACGAGTGTTTTTATTTTTACACAAGCCTCGCATGCTCCACTTTTATACAACGGTTCATCACAGTGTCTACATTGTGCTCGGCTAAATAATCGTAGGCTTCTTTGCTCTCGAGTCCAAGCTGAGCCCAATACAGCGGAGCGCCAATAGCGACAACCTCCTCTGCCACACCTAATAGATGCTCAGATCGACGAAAAACATTGACAATGTCCACAGGTGTCTCTAAATCCTTTAAAGAAGGAACGGCCTTCATGCCTAACGCTTCTGAAATGGTCGGATTGACAGGGATAATTGTATATCCATTCGCTTGCAAATATTTTGCTACTTGATAGGACGTGCGATCGGGTTGGTCGGAAAGGCCGACGACAGCGATTGTTTTGGCTTGTTTTAACGCGTTACGCATGTGTTCTTCAGACATTGATAACATTCAAATCACTCCTCAAGTAAGTTATTTTCTTGCAGGTATGTCCGGGCAATGTCTTCGGGTAATGCCCCTTCGACCTCCACCTGATAGTTCATTTCTCTCATTTCTTCATCAGTAATTTTTCCGCTTAGCTTGTTTAATGCGGGCTTGATCTCAGGAAATTTCTCGACTGTTTCTTGACGCAAAAGTGGAGCTCCTTGATAAGGCGGGAACAAGTTTTTGTCATCCTCTAACGCCACAAGATTCAACTCAACCATAGATGAGCTTGTTGAATAGGCATCAATTACATCCACATGCCCACCTCGAACGGCATTTTCACGTAATCCAGGCTCCATCGTATCCACCTCGCCAAACTGGTAGCCATACAATTTTTGGATGCCCTGATAACCATCTTCTCGATCTGCAAATTCAAGCGTAAACCCGGCCGTCATTGAAGAAGCAATTGGGGAGAGGTCACTCATCGTTTTGAGCCCATTTTCCTCTGCAAATTCCTCCTTCACAGCAAGGGTATACGTGTTGTTAAATGCCATTGGTTCTAAATAAGCCATTTGATAACGTGCGGCAAGGCCTGCTTTTGCCTGCTCGTAAACGGCCCTTTCGTCGGTGCTCTTAGCTTGGCTGTCAAGGAGCGTAACGATGGCCGTGCCACTGAATTCTGGATATAAATCGATTTCTTCATTTTGTAATGCGGTAAACACAAAATCCGTTTTCCCGAAGTTTGGCTCGAGAATTACTTGGATGTCGGTGTCTTGTTCGATGAGCATTTTGTACATGTTGATTAAAATCGTTGGCTCGGCGCCGAGCTTTGCGCCGGCTACAATCGTCCCTTTTACTGGCCTTTCTGTCGCCACAGACCAAGCTAGAGGGACGCTCACCACAAGCACAAGAGCAACGAGGACGCTAATAAACGGGCGAATGCTCGTTGCGCTTTTTTGACGCTCTAGTAAACGAAATACGGTATCGAGGAGGATGGCAAGGATGGCCGCCGGCAAGGCACCTAACAAAATTAGGCTAGTTTCTGCCCCACGGTCAATCCCAAGCAAAATGAGTTGACCAAGACCTCCCGCGCCAATTAACGCTGCGATCGTCGTTGTCCCAACGATGAGCACCATTGACGTGCGAATCCCCGCGAGGATGACAGGCATGCTTAACGGAAACTCAACCTTTAGCAAGCGTCGAAAGGAATTCATGCCAAGTCCTCTTGCGGCTTCTTTTAAGGAGGCATCCACTTCATTGATTCCCGTGTATGTATTTCTTAGGATGGGTAGCAAACCATAGGCGACGAGGGCAATAATTGCAGGTTTTTCGCCTATTCCAAACAACGGGATTAAAAACGCCAGAACGGCTAGACTTGGAATGGTCTGAACAACCGCAGCAACACCAATAATAGGCTCTGCCAAACGCTTTTTACGTGTCAGCAAAATTCCGAGTGGTACGCCGATCACAATTGCTAAAAGAAGAGCTGTGACCGAAATTTGCAAATGCTCCCAAATGCTTGTCCAAAATTGCTCTTGGCGATTATTGTACACATGTATAAGGTCAGTAAAGAAAGATTCATTCTGGTTCATGTGGCATGTTCTCCTTCACGTGAAAGCACTTGGGCGAGATCCTTGTATGTCAAGACGCCGATTAATTTGCCATTCTCACATACCGGAAGCATGCCATATGCCGATTGATTTAGCTGGTTAAGGGCCTTATGCACGTCCATATCCTTCTCTATTGCCGGAATATCTGTTCGTGCGCCATCCCGTTGCGCACCGATATACGTTTGTGCATGGTCGTGGAGAAACCATAGCCCACTTCCATTGCCAGCATCGTTCGCTTTCTCTTCTAAAAGCACATATTCCATTGAAAGTGACGACAGCTCAGCCACGGTGGACATAGAGCGCTTCTGCATGCTTGATTGATTCACAAAAGTAGAGACGAAGTCATTTGCAGGATGGTTCAATAGCTCATCTGGCGTACCGATTTGAACGATTTCACCATCCTTCATGATACAAATACGATTCGCAATTTTCATCGCTTCATCGATATCATGCGTAACGAACAAAATCGTCTTGCGGATTTTTTTCTGAATCTCAAGGATGTCATTTTGGAGCTGATTGCGGCTTATGGGATCAAGCGCGCTAAACGGCTCGTCCATCAGCACAATATCGGGATCGGCAGCTAGAGCTCTTATGACACCGACACGTTGCTGCTGTCCTCCAGAGAGCGCTGAAGGTCGACGGTCACGATATTCGCTTGGCTCCAGCCCAACCATATTGAGCAATTCGTCTGTCCGCTTTTTAATTCTTTTAGGCGTCCATTTTTTCATTTCAGGTACGATGGAGATATTTTGCGCAATCGTCATATGTGGAAACAGGGCGATCTGTTGAAGAACATACCCGATGTTCCAGCGCAGCTCATCGATTGAATACTGTTGCAATGGGGTGCCTTTTATTTTAATTTCTCCTGATGTAGGCTCAATAAGACGATTCACCATCTTTAACGTCGTCGTTTTGCCACATCCACTCGGACCGATCAACACAAAAATTTCACCCGGTTCGACGGTAAAGTTAATGTTTGTTAACGCGTTAGGTCCTTTGTCATAGCGTTTGCTTATCGATGAAAATGTAATCAATTAATCTGCCTCCTCACGTTCCGCGCTTCTCTATATTTCCCGGTTCCATCAATCCTAAAACGCTAAATCGCTACAACATTATTAAACCTCCCCTATTAAAACAGTCGATTCGAACGGCCCAATCAATCGTTGCCTCGTCGCATCGCTGTTGACTTCGCATCGTGTGGTTACATCAAGTGACTATCATACTAAAGAAAGCAAGCAAGGTCACTTTGAAAGCATCGAATGAGGTGATACCGTTTTGGTGCCTTGTTGTGAACTCTTCGTCCTAGTGCCCTTTCCACGAATTTAATTTGGTAACAGTTGAAAATGAAACTTCAAAAGCCCTTTCTAGTTTCATTCGTCCTTTTAATAAACCAAAAACGGCTACTAGTGAGACTCCTGCGGCAAAGAAAACACGATGAGGTACTTTCGAATCGATGTTGCACTTGTACCCTTTAGGGTGGAAAGCGAGCCAAGCGAGACCCCGCAGAGCGTGAACACGCTCGAGGAGGCGCAGCAGAAGCCCGGCGGCAAAGAAATCACGACGAAGTCTTTTTGAGTCGATGATGCACTTGTACCCTTTAGGGTGAAAGCGAACGTATAGCCGTTTGCCTATAGAGAGTGTTTTCCAGCTGTTAATTTGTGCAAAAACAAGCACCACAATTCATTCTATTAAAATAAGATCTACGTTACCTGAACGGACATTAGTCACTACCGAACTGCAAACACATGCAAAACGAACGAATCGGCAAACAAAAACAGCCGGAACATTTTCATCCCGGCTGTACGTATTCCCTCTTTGCTGCACTAGAATTTCGGTTGTGAATAATCCCAGGCGTTACTCTTCGTTTAATGCATTCTCAAGAACCTGCCAAATCTCATCTGAGCCTAGTGATCTTGTCCAGCTTGCCACCCCTGCGAGCTCGTAAGCATGCATCAAGTCAACTCGTTTTTGGAGTGACGTTTCGTTCTCCATCCATACTTTGTAGTGTGTTCCTTCTTCTTGATATTCAGCATAATCCTGTCCAGTTTGGTCATCATAGGTGGAGGTCAATCCCCTTTCCTCCATCCATGCCTCGATGCCGTCCATGCTGTGGGCAGACGAACTGACTTCAATATTTCCATTGGCCGTTGTTTGTTCCTCCCAAATCCGCGCATAAAAAGGAATGCCTAAAATTAAACGTTCATTCGGCACGACCTCCAGCAAGCGCTGCAAATGGCCCTCTACCCATGGCAGACTCGACACACTTCCTGCTTCAGGTGAAGACCCCCAATGCTCGTCATACGCCATAACGACCATATAGTCCACCACTGAAGTGAGCTTATCACGCTCATAAAACGCAGACCAATTGCCGCTGTTTGAGATAAATGTGATGTCCATGGACACAGTAAATCCTTCTTTATGCAGCCTTGGGGTAAGCTCTCTAACAAACTGTGTAACGAGCGGACCATCTTCTTCATTTACGTTCTCAAAATCAATGTTAATGCCGTCTAGTTGATATTCTTTAGCAAAGGCGACGAGCTGATCCACCATATGTGTTCGTGTTGAATAGGCTTGCAACGCTGCCGCCGTCTTATCAGGGTCAAAGTCATTTGTCACGACGGCCCACACTTCATACCCTCGATCGTTTGCCCAATTCATATACGATGTAGACGCCTTAGAAGAAAGATCCCCAGCTTCAGTTTCCAACGCAAACCACGTCGGCGATACAACATTCACACCTGGCATTGGTGGAATGGTCGTCGTGTCTGGATTAGCTGAATACACAGCCTCCCATGTCATATTAATGACTTCCTCAGAGGCAACGCCTGGCGTAAAGCGTTCTTCTTGCTGATATGCTGATGTGATCGTCGTTGTTTCAGGTGTAGTTAGTACATCATTTGAAAGGTAACCTGAAATCCCACTTGGCATTCTCACTTCAGAAAATGACGGGCCTTCGTTAATGAGAAACAGCCGCTCACCAGGTAGTGCCTCAGCGACATATGGATTTTGCAGGCTCGTTCCCGTACGTAGTCTGCGCTGATCTACGTTCTCCTCTTCGACAGATACGTTTGCCACAGTGCCTTCGACATGATATATAAATAACGCGTCACTATTCTCAGGCGACGTAAACACAAATGGAATGTCCTCTTCAGGCAAGATGGATGGGCGAATAAATAAACTGTCTCCATGCTTTTCTACAACGGTGGATGGTGTTTCAACCAATTGACCATCTTTTATGTATTGTGCTTTTGCAACGGGAAATTGATAGATATGATGCCTCGTCGTAAAAAGGATTGAATCGCTCGCAGTATCATACGTCATTGGCAAACGCAGCGCATCCTTCACAAAATCAAGTGGCACTAAAAGTCCTGCATTTGAAGCTTGAGCTGACGAAGAATAGATCGCATTTTCAAAAACGATCGGATGTTCTGGGAGCGGGTACTGTACTTTTTCATTTGATGCAGGGGGAAATAAGAACAGGTACACAACGGCTAGCGTTGTTAAAAGGAACCCTAGCATTAAAAAATTGCGAAACCTACGTTTTTTCCTTGGTCGTCTTTCTCTTAACACTCTCGACATGGTTGGTACGACAGAAACGACGAGGTTTCTAGCGCAACGCACACCTCCTTTTAGATCAAGCCTACTCCATCGTATCAAACTTTGACAATATGAAAAGGATTTTAATTCATTAATGAAAAAAGTGATTTTTGATACCGTCGCAAATCTACTATTTCATGATACAATGTAGGCATAACGCACAAAGGAGCTCTTGTATGTGGAATGTCATATGCCTTTTGATAGGATATATTTTAGGATCAATCCCGTTTGCTTTAATCGTTGGAAAAGTAGGCTTTAATATTGATGTTCGTCAGCACGGTAGCGGGAACTTGGGTGCAACCAATGTTTTTCGAACATTGGGGGTAAAAGCCGGAAGTATTGTGTTAATTGCCGATATTCTGAAAGGTGCTGCAGCGACTTGGGTTGGAATGGCCATCATCGGAGCGACATGGCACCCACTGCTTTTTGGATGTGCAGCTGTGCTCGGACATGTCTTTCCTTTGTTCGCTCGCTTCAAAGGAGGAAAAGCCGTTGCCACGTCAGCAGGCGTGTTGCTGGCCTTTGCACCGGTACTTTTTGTTGTCATTATTGCGAGCTTCCTTTTAACGCTTTACTTGTCCAAATACGTTTCCCTTTCCTCAATGGTTGCTGGCATTGTCGGCACTGTTTTCGCCATCACAACTGGCAATTTAATTCTTGTGTTTGTTACATTAGGGCTCACTTTATTTGTAGTGCTACGCCATCTGGCAAACATTAAACGTATCGTTAATAAAACCGAACCCAAAATTAAATGGATGTAAGCTCCACCACCATAAAACAGACGAAAAAAAACAATTTCCCCGGCAAGCAACACTCTTTATGCCAAGGAGATTGTTTTTTTACTATACTTTTGCTGCTTCAAGAGAAAAATCAGCTTTACGAACTGTGTATCTCTGCTGTTCTTTTGGGAGCAGTCTTTTTTTTGCTGGAGCCGCCTGCAATTTTTCAGGAGCAAGGCTGTGAATCGGGATCAAAAGATCGGGATTGATGCGATTCACAAAATCCTGTAAGGCACTAGGTGTTGCATGACCAGAAGATCCAATCGATGTGAACATGATGCCGTTTTTGTGCAGATACGTTTGAAGTACGTCGTACCGCGGATCATAAGCTCCGAGAGGAACCCCATTTGCATGCAAATAAGTGATCGTAGGTCCTGTAAAATTCACTAACAGCAACAAATCTTCGTAGCGATGGAACCAAACATATTGACCTGGCGCCTGCTTCATTTCTTCAATAGTTACTGCCCCTTGATGATGTTCTCCAGTTAAATTCAGCCAGAGCAGAGACTGTGTTTGTGAAGTTACATAAGGCGCAATAAAGGCATACACCTGCGCGTCAACGACTGCCTGCCGCCCGTTTTGCTCCGCACACGCCAGACAGCTGAGAAAACGTTCCACATTTCGCTCATATAAGTTGATCGCCACAAGACGCTCTGCGTTGTTCCTTAAGTGACTGTCTAAAGCGCTGACCACGTCTTCCTCCGAACGCTCTGAGAATTCTTTTGTGCCTTCATCAGGAAAGCATGACGTCGCTTCACAAATAAGACAATCAACGCCTGCCTCACGTACATGCTCCACGGCCTGCCAAACCTTCTCCGCATGGCGACCATGCAAACGGAAATCTCCCGTATAGAACATCGTTGTATCTGGTGTTCGAATAAGAAACCCACAGGCCCCAGGAATATCATGATCCATAGGGACGGCTTCAATGGAAATTTCCCCGTGCTGGAGAGGTTGAAAATAAGGCAATAAGGCATACTCCCGGCGCAGTCCATCACTTTCTGAAAGCCAGTGGAGTGTCTGCTTCATCTCAATTGATTCGCGTGTAAGATACACCGGAATTGTCGGTGACACGCAATCCATCGCACCAGAGTGGTCAAGGTGCAGATGCGAGACACAAACAATGGTCTCACGGTCGTCCTCCTCTGCGGATCGCAAGCGAGTTCCATAAACGGCCTTAGATTGATAGAGACCATCTATCGCCGGCACAAGCCCTAAAGAAAGGAACTCTCTTACACGATTGTTCTTTGCATACTTTATCGTTCCATTTGCGACCTTTATGCCTGAAGCAAGGTAGCCAAAATCAAAGAGGAGGCGATGGTTTTGATACGCCACCTCAATGATTGTCCCGCCAATAGTATTCGTTCCGCCATAGAACATGACAGTCGTTTGACTCATCGTTTTGAAACTCCTTTTTGTTTAGCATTTGAAACTCAACTTTCGCACCTTTTATTTGGCAGGCACACTATATGTCACTGGGTAAACCTGCAAGCCAATGTTGCAGTTGTTATACAAGCAGCCATACGCTCGCTTTCACCCTAATGGGTAAAAGTGCAACATCGATTCGTTAAGACCTCGTCGTGATTTCTTTGCCGCCGGAGTCTCGCTAGTGCATCTTTTAATGATGGCCTCATTTTATGATGTGACATGAATTGAACAGGGAATCATCTAGTGATTTAACTAGGGCGTGCCTGAGAACTCTAAAGGGAGCAGCTGTTGCCGAAATTTCGTTCCAAGCAAGGCGCTTTTTCGCAGGCGTACCGGACGTTACTAAGAGGCGATCTATTATAATTACAGGATTGTGAGCATTGGCACTTTTATATTTACTGAATATAGTAGGCGTTGTTTTGAAGTGGTGAAATAATCTATCTTACCTTGCTTCTACTCAAGCGCAGCCAGCGTTCAAGGTGATTTTTGCTCTACGAATGGAGTCCACCTCTTCATCAATCTTGCAATAGGTGATACAACTTTTCATGAAACGATGCGCTTCTTGTCTTGTTCGCAAAAGTAATCCGATATACGGAACCCGGACAAAATAAAAACATTTTACGCAGAAACAAAACATAAGCGTAGTCAAAATACGACGACTATCTTTTAAAATGCAAGTATTTACACATGTTTTCAAGATGGCAATTACCCTATCTCACCTTGCTTCAACTCAGGCACAGCAAACGTTAAAAGTGTTTTTTGCTCTGCGAAAGTTGAGTTAGAAAGATACACCACTTAATTCCCTAACTCTTCGGTTCCCCGTTCCTCAGCAGCTAACAGCGCTTCTTCCACTGACTTGCGGTCAAGAATGGCATTTTCAATCTCTTCGTTCACAATGGTACGAACTGCATTCGAATTCTCAAGTCTGGCAGTGAAGAAGCCGGCATCAAACTGTTTTGTTCCGACTGCATGTCCTGGGTTTTCTTCTACATATGCTTGATACTCAGGCAATTCTTGAGCCGAGTAACGTACAGGCAAATACCCCGTTTTCATTGACCAATCGGCCGTCACTTCTGGGGAAATGAGGTATTTCGCAAACAACCATGAGGCCAATTGTTCTTCTTGTGTTCCTTGGTTAAAGGCAACGACATCATTCCCTGCAAACTGGGTCGCTTCTGTTCCTTCAAAAGATGGTAATGTGGAGGCTCCCCACTCAATGTTGCCCTCAGCCGCTGCAGCGACAAACGGCAAGCCAGCAGACGATCCGATGTACATGCCCACGTCGCCTCTTCCGAATGGATTTGACATAAACCCATCCTCACCAGCCGTCCTCGCAATACCATCAGCAATCATTGAATCAATTAATGTCAACGCTGCGATGCCTTCATCCGTATTAAAAGTGATTTCGCCTGTTTCTTCTTCCATGTACTGACCGCCCATCTGCTTCAAGACTGCCTGAAATTCTGAAAGAAGATCGTTTTCAAAGCCCATTCCTGTTACTGTATCGGTGGTGATTGCTTCCGCAACTGAGCGTACTTCTCCCCAGGTCGTTGGGACCTCTTGACCGTTCTCCTCTAGCAATCCTTGGTTGTAAAACAGAATTCTCGTGCTCTTTGAAAAAGGCATCGCATAATATTCATTATTCCATTGTGACGAAGCACGGAAGACTTCAACAACATCTTCCAACTCTTCCTCAGACAAGCCGACCTCTTCATTTTCAACATAAGGCGTGAATGAAATTAGAAAGTCATTCGCTGCGTACATTGGCACAGCATCTGATGTTGCTTGAGCTATAGCAGGTAAATTTTTTGCTTTTGCAGCGGCCATAATCTTCTGCTGAAGATCCCCATAATTGCCTTGTGGTACAGGCTTTACCGTAATGTTTTCATGCTCGCTATTAAACGTATCGACGATCGCTTTTAATGCCGTCTCATGATCGCCTGTCATCGCATGCCAAAACTCAAGTTCAACAGGTTCAGTCAATGTTGTCGTGAAGGTTTCTGCCTCTTGATTGTTCGTTTCATTCGAAGCCGGGGCTGATGGTGCTGATGAAGAATTCCCTCCACATGCCGTTAAAATACATAGTAGACACAGCATTACCCATTTAATTTGTTGCTTTTTCATACCATTCACCCTTTCTCTATTTGTAGCCAAAAATGGCATTTGACTCTTAGTGATAGAAATAATATCGTAAAGGCTTGTCTTACATACTGGAGGTATAAGCAATTTTCATTGCATTCCTTATCCTTTAATGCCTGCCCTTGCTACACCAGCGACAATGTATTTTTGTGTAAAGAAGAACAAGAGCACCATTGGTAGAATGACCATCGTTGATGCGGCCATGAGAAGCTCATATATCGTGCCTGCTTCTGTTGTAAAGGATGTTAATCCTACAGGCAGTGTCCTCATCTCAACGGAGTTGGTCACAATGAGTGGCCACAAAAACGCATTCCAGCTCCCAACAATTTTCAGAAGCGCAATAGTGACGAGCGATGGTTTTGCTAAAGGGACAAACACATACAATAAAATGTGACGATCTTTGCATCCATCTATCTTCGCCGCATAGCTCAGCTCTTTAGGCATATTTAGGAACCATTGACGTAATAAAAAGATGGCAAAAACACTTGCTGTCCAAGGTACAATGAGTGCTTCATAGCTATTCAGCCATCCGAATTCCGTTACAGTAACGTAATTCGGAATGAGAAGCACTTCCCCAGGGACCATCATCGTTGCCAGAAATAAAACAAACAACACATCACGTCCGTAAAAGGACATTCGTGAAAAGGCATACGCTGCCAGAATCGTTGTGATGAGCTCACCAACTGTCACGACCACTGTGATGATCATACTATTCATAAAATAGGTATCAAAAGGTGCCTTTGCCCATGCCTCGGCATAATTCGACCATTCCCAGCTAGATGGAATCCATACAGGTGGCATTGACATTACTTCATTGGCTTCTTTCAAGGAGGTGATGATCATCCACACAAAAGGCAAAAGCATGAAAATAGCCCCAACTGTTAATACAAAATACACGACAACGGTTGCCAACATCTGTCTGCTTTTGTTCATTGGTAATGCACCAACTTTTTACTAACAACGATTTGCACGATAGTTAATAGCAGAATAATGACAAACAGGACATACGCTGCTGCAGAAGCTAGTCCAAACTCCCACTCACTATAAAACTTTTGGTACACATAATACACAACAGTCAGTGCGCTGTTGGCAGGACCTGGCCTTCCACTAAAAAGTGCATACACTTCATCAAACACTTTAAAAGAAGAAATCATTGTAATGAGCGTGACGAAGAAGGTCGTAGAAGAAAGCAAAGGCACAATAATGTGAAAGAACCGCCTTGTCCCACGTGCACCATCGATCTTTGCAGCGAGGATGTGATTACGATCAATGCCTTGCAAACCGGCCAAAAAGATGACGATATTAAATCCTAACCCCTTCCAAATGCACAATATAATAAGGGCAGGCATTGCATAAGCCGGATCCGTCAACCAGTCAATAGGGGCAATTCCAAACAACCCTAGTCCGTAGTTCAGCAAGCCATAGTCTGAATGATAAATCCAGTTCCATACGATACTTACAGCTACAACAGATGTGACGAAAGGCAAAAAATACGATGTTCTAAAAAAGCGGATGCCTTTGATGTTGCTGTTGAGTAAGACTGCAATGACCAATGAAATCAAGATAGAGGCTGGTACAACACCAATGACAAAAATGAGCGTATTCAGTAGAGCAGTTCGGAAACTTGGGTCGGTGGCAAGCTCAACAAAATTCCCGAACCCATAGGCATAGACTTCATTATTGAAAAAGTCATAGTCTGTATAAAATGACATAACGAGTGAACTGAGAATCGGATACATCGTGAACACCGCAATGATAGCAAAGGCAGGCAATAAATACACAAACGCCTTAGCCGTGGATGCCCACGTTGGTTGTTCGTTCATTCTCATCCTCCTCTCTAGAGATAAAGCAATTCTCCTTCGTTGTCTTATCGAAGAGATGAAGATGTTCTTCAGAAAAAGCCGCATGGACAAAGTCTCCTACATCCACTTGTTGGTGTTGATAAAGGAGAGCGGAAATGTCGCCATCCTTCAGTGCGATCTTGGCAAACCGATCACGACCTATGAAATACACTTGCAACACCTTCCCTGATAATGCGCCTCTTTCATGAATGTGCACATGTTCCGGTCGAACACCTGCTACCATCTCTTGTGAGCAATCAGATAGATTAATATGATGCAAAGCCAACGCACTTTTTGTTTCATTAATCATGATAGAATTGTTTTTCGTTTGAGAGACATTCAACCAGTTCATCGGTGGAGTGCCTAAAAACGACGCAACGAATTGATTCGCAGGTGTCCTGTAAAGAGACTCCCCTGACCCTTGTTGTTGTAGGTCTCCCTCATGCATCAATGCAATATGATCGGCGATGCTCATCGCTTCATCCTGATCATGTGTAACAAAGACCGTTGTGACCTTTGTTTCTTGTTGAATCCGGCGAATCTCATCACGCATTTCCAACCGCAAGCGTGCGTCGAGATTGGATAAAGGCTCATCAAGCAATAACAACGAAGGTTGTTTAACTAATGCTCTAGCAATAGCCACACGCTGCTGCTGTCCTCCCGAGAGCTGCTTAGGCTTCCGGTCTGCTAGGTGGTCGATCTTCACAAGCTTCGCCATATCCATGGCTCTTTCGAATCGTTCAGCCTTCGGGACGCGCATCATTTTTAGCGGAAACATAATATTCTTTAGAACACTCATATGTGGGTAAAGAGCATAATTTTGAAAAACCATCCCTACACCACGATCTTCAGGCTCAACCTTCGTCACATCTCGATCGCCAAAATAAATGCTTCCATTCGAAGGCTTGTAAATACCGGCCAGCAAAAACAAAGTTGTGCTTTTGCCACACCCACTCGGACCTAGCAAAGTTGTTAATCGACCACTTTGAAAGGATAGGCTTGTATTTTTTATTGCTGTACTACTTTGAAACATCATTGTGACGTTATTCATTACAACATCCATATTTTCGACTCCTATGAAATTGAGTTTTCATAGTCCTAATCCTACCTAAATAATGTAAATGCATCATGAAGATTATGTAAATTTAGGTCTAATCTAGTTTAATTTTCCCTCCTTTCGTGATATGTTTAAATGCTCGACAACTATCTTTTTATCCCTTACTTTACAATTGAAAATGGTCACGCATCATCAGTTGATGATTGTGACCATTTTTTGTGATTTATTTATGTTCAATGAAATTATTGCCGACTCGTTATTTACAGTTTAAAAGCAATTGAAAAAAGCCTCCTGGAGTCGGCTCATCACCTCGGAGGCTCATTCATCTAACGGCTATATTTGCAGCTGTGTTTTCATATCTTTAGCAGTTGGTCCATCTTGAAAATATTGCGCTAGATCCTCTAACGTGACGGTACGACGAATCAAGTGCTCCACCGAAACACGTTGGTTGGCGACCCAATGAAACGCAGGGATAAATGTCTGATTAATTGCCATGGAACCAAGAAGCTTTAAGTCTTTGTGATAGAGCGTAAACGGATCGAGCTGCACGTTACTGCCCTGCGGAGTCACGCCGAACTGCAAATACGTAGCTGCTGGCCCTAAGAAGGTAAAGGCTTTTTGAACCACTGCTGGAATACCCGTTGCATCTACGACGATATCGAACAATCGTTCTTCCGCAAGCTCCTCGTCCAAATGGGTAGATAAAACCCCACGTGTTGCCCCCCACTCCACGGCTAGAGCCAATTTATCCTCCTCCACATCCACAACGGTTAACTCGGAGACGCCGACCTTTACAAGAGCCTGAACGAGCTGTTGACCCATCGCTCCAACACCAAAAAGAATGGCTCGATCACCGGCTTTCGCATTCAACTGATTCATGCCATGAACGACACAAGCCACAGGTTCAACGAAAGCACCTTCTCCGAACGACATTTGATCCGGAAGCTTCATCACGTTTTTTGCAGGAACAACGACTTTTTCGGCCATTGCCCCATTGACCGTATTGCCGATCGCGCCCCACTGCTCACAATGATTAAAACGCTGTGTTTGGCAGTAGTAGCAAGCCCCACACACAAGTGTTGGATCCGCGGTCACACGCTCTCCAACTGTAAACGAGCTCACATTTTCGCCAATCTGATCGATGGTGCCTGAAAATTCATGCCCAGGAATGATGGGGTATGGGGATAAAAACTCTCCTTTAAAGATATGATGATCTGTTCCACAAATGCCAACACGCTCTACGGCAATTCGAATCTCATCCGGACCGCATGCTGGTTCAGCAACCTCTTGAACACTTGCTTTAAATGGAGCTTCGACTACAAACGCTTTCATTTTGTCTCATCCTTTCCATCTGCTATTTTTCTCTTCCCTTCATCGAACAAAAGTAAAACAAAAACACCAGGTTGCTTCAATTCAAGGAATCTCCCCCGAACTGAAGCGAGCTTGGTGTCAGTAAAAAACGACTCTGCATTCATATGATTTACGGAAGAACCGTTGACCCCATGAGAAAACGATCGCATTCTCTTGCGGCTTCTCTGCCTTCATGAATTGCCCAAACAATTAAGCTTTGTCCGCGACGAACATCTCCGGCAGCAAATACGCCTTCTTCGTTCGTTGTATAGGTGCCATACTCCGCTTTTACTGTGTTGCGCTGCCCACGCTCAAGATTCATTTGGCTTAACAATTCTTCTTCTGGACCTTCAAACCCAATTGCTACGAAGACAAGCTGAGCTGGCCAGGCTTTTTCACTTCCTGGAATCTCGCGCATTGTCACCCGTCCGTTTTCATCGACCTCTTTTTGCGATTGAACGGTATGCAAAGCCTTGAGCTTTCCATTCTCGTCCATCTCGAAACGCTTTGTCATAATCGCATATTCACGTGGATCATTACCAAACAACGCTTTTGCTTCTTCATACGCATAATCAAGCGAAAAAACTTGCGGCTGCTGTGGCCAAGGATTTTCATTGATACGGTCGTATGGAAGCTGAGGGTACTTGCCAAACTGCACGACAGAATTACAGTTTTGGCGAACAGCTGTAGCGACACAGTCAGCTCCAGTATCTCCCCCACCTATGACGATAACGTCCTTGCCTTCAGCTGAAATATAGTTTTGGTCTTCATGATTTGAATCAAGCAAGCTTTTCGTGTTTTGCGTCAAGTAATCCATTGCCAAATGGACGCCATCCGCTTCACGATTTTCGAGGTCGATCTCGCGCTGCTTCAATGCACCAATCGCAAGGATAACCGCATCATTGTCCGCTTTCACTTGGTCCATTGAAAGGTCTGTTCCAATTTCTGTATTGGCAACAAACGTGACCCCTTCTGCTTCCATGAGCTCCACGCGACGTTCAATCAATCGTTTCTCAAGCTTCATGTTCGGGATGCCGTACATCAATAAACCGCCAATGCGATCTGATTTTTCATAGACTGTCACGAAATGACCAGCTTTGTTTAGCTGATCGGCTGCAGCCAATCCAGCAGGACCAGATCCAATGATCGCCACGTGCTTGCCAGAACGATGAGAAGGGGGCTGTGGCGTCATCCATCCTTCTTCAAACCCTTTATCGATAATGGATCGCTCGATGCTCTTAATGGCAACCGCTGGATCATTTATCGCAACCGTACATGAACCTTCACAAGGAGCTGGACACACTCGCCCAGTAAACTCAGGAAAATTGTTTGTTTTTAAGAGACGATCAAGTGCTTCTTTCCAACGTCCTCGATAAACAAGGTCATTCCATTCAGGAATAAGGTTGTACAACGGGCAACCAGATGCCGCACCGGCAATTTCAATGCCGGTGTGACAAAAAGGTGTGCCGCAATCCATACAACGAGCCCCTTGCTGCTTGAGTGTTTTTTCCTCATAAGGGAGCTGGTATTCCTTCCAGTCATTTAAACGGGACACTGGATCGCGCTCTTTAGGCTTTTCTCTCTGATAGTCCATAAATCCTGTTGGCTTACCCATTCCAGACGCCCTCCTTAATTCTCAACAGGCACCAGTGGTTCGTCACTGGTCGGCTGTATTGATTTTTGCTTTTTTGCATTAAAGGCCTTCATGATCGCTTCTTCACGACTCATGCCTTTATTTGTATAGCCAGTAATGGCATTGTTAATCTCTCTATAGTCTGTAGGGATCACTTTAACGAACAAGCCAAGGCTGTTCTCCCAGTCGGCAAGCAAACGCTTCGCAATATCTGAATCTGTATGCAATGCGTGCTGTTCAATGAGGTGCTTAAGCTCTTGAGCATCCACAGCGTCTGTGACGTCGTGCAACTCAATAAGTTCGTGATTGCAGAGGTTTGCAAAAGCTTGTGCCTCTGGCGCCAATACATAGGCTACTCCACCAGACATTCCGGCTCCAAAGTTTTTACCTACCTCACCAAGAATTACAACCCGTCCGCCTGTCATATACTCACAGCCGTGATCACCAACGCCTTCCACAACGGCACGTCCGCCACTATTTCTTACAGCAAAACGCTCTCCGGCTTTCCCATTGATATACGCCTCACCTGATGTGGCACCAAACATCGCTACGTTCCCAGCGATCACGTGCTCAGAGGATTCAAAATGGAAGGAAGTCGGTTTTTTCACAATGACCTTACCGCCTGAAAGCCCTTTGCCGACATAATCATTGGCATCGCCTGTTAGCGAAAGCGTAATGCCCTTAGGCAGGAAGGCACCAAGACTTTGACCAGCAGATCCTTCAAGATTCACTCGGATGGTGTGATCGGCTAACCCTTTTGCACCGTAACGTTTTGTTACCTCGTGCCCGAGGATCGTACCAACGACACGATTGATGTTGCTAATTGGCAACGTCAACTCCACAGCTTCTTGTCTCTCTAAAGCTGGTTCACAAGCAGCTACAATCGATGTTGAGTCTAGTGACTGATCAAGCTTATGATCCTGTGATTTTGTATGATAACGCCCAACAGTGTCAGGCACATTCGGTTGATAGAGTAATGCTGTAATATCTAAATCTTTTGCTTTCCAGTGATTTTGTGCTTTCGCACTCATCTCTAAAACATCGGTCCGTCCGATCATTTCATCAATCGTACGGAAGCCAAGCTGCGCCATGATTTCGCGTACTTCTTCAGCAATGAACGTCATGTAGTTCACGACGTGGTCTGGTGAGCCAATCATTTTTTTACGAAGCTCTGGGTTTTGTGTCGCCACCCCAACCGGACATGTATCTAAATGACATGCTCTCATGAGAATACACCCGAGCACGACAAGTGGTGCTGTCGAAAATCCATATTCCTCTGCACCAAGCAATGTTGCCAATACGACATCCCGGCCAGTCATCATTTTACCGTCTGTTTCAAGCACGATACGATCTCGCAAATCGTTTAACAACAGTGTTTGATGTGTTTCAGCAAGCCCGATTTCCCAAGGCAAACCAGCATGGCGGATACTTGTACGCGGAGATGCTCCAGTACCGCCTTCATATCCAGCGATTAGGATAACATCAGCAAGTCCTTTTGCAACACCAGCCGCAATTGTTCCAACACCTGTCTTACTTACGAGCTTTACGCTAATTCGAGCTCTCGGATTGGCGTTCTTCAAATCATGAATGAGCTGTGCCAAATCCTCAATTGAATAAATGTCATGGTGCGGTGGTGGTGAAATAAGACCTACGCCAGCCGTCGTGCCACGCACTTCAGCAATCCAAGGATACACCTTGAAATCTGGCAACTGTCCGCCTTCTCCCGGCTTCGCGCCTTGAGCCATTTTAATTTGAATCTCATCTGCGTTAACTAGGTAATGGCTATTCACACCAAAACGCCCTGAAGCCACCTGTTTAATCGCACTAATCCGATTGTCGCCATTTTCATCTGGTGTGAAACGAGAAGGGTTTTCACCGCCCTCACCACTATTGCTGCGGCCACCAATTCGGTTCATCGCAATGGCGAGCGCTTCATGAGCTTCTTCGCTCAAAGCACCGTAGCTCATAGCACCTGTTTTAAAACGTTTGAATAAACTTTCTACAGGCTCAACCTCTTCAAGAGGGATTGAACGATCGCTGTCTTTGAAATCCAACAAACCACGCAAAAACGTCACTTCATCGTTTGTTGCCATGTCAGAGAATTTCTTATAGAGGTCTTTATTGTTCGTACGAGAAGCTTGCTGAAGCGTATGAATCGTTAACGGATTAAACGCATGGTGCTCTTCGTTGCGACGATACTGCAAGTCGCCGCCTGTATCTAAAGTAAGCTCGTCGTAGGCTGATGAGTGGAATGCTTTTTCGTGACGCAAAAGGGTTTCCTTTGCGATCATATCTAACTGAATCCCGCTTAACTGGGATGCTGTGCCCTTGAAGTAGCTTTCAATAACATCATGGTGAATCCCAATTGCTTCAAAGATTTGTGCACCACGATAGCTTTGAATCGTTGAAATCCCCATTTTCGAAAGCACTTTAACAATGCCACTCGTTGCAGAATCAATATATTGTGCTTCAGCTTCTTCAGGCGTAAATCCTTCAATATCCCCATCTTGGATCAACTGATGTAGAGACGCGACACCAAGGTACGGTTGAATTGCGTCTGCTCCATAACCTAAAAGCATAGAGAAATGATGGACATCTCTCGCTTCTGCTGTTTCGACAAGAAGGCTGACCTTTGAACGAGTACCTTTTTGAACAAGCTGATGATGCAAGCCACTCACAGCAAGCAGCGCAGGCAAAGCAGAACGTTCAATGCTAATATTGACATCTGACAAAATGAGCAACGTCACTCCATTTGCAATCGCCTTGTCTGCCTGTGCGAACAAGTCGTGCAAACCTTCCTCGATAGAGCTCTCATTTGCTGTAAAGGTCATATCTAACGTTTCAGCTACAAATTCCGGTGCTTGCATTTGTCGCAATGCAGCAAGTTGTTTGGCTGTTAAAATAGGTGTTTCTAAACGAATTCTTCTACAGCTCTCAGGCTGAGGGTCAAGGAGATTACCTTCAGCTCCTAAAAAGCTTAACGTAGACGTAACGCACTCTTCACGGATCGCATCAATTGGCGGATTCGTGACCTGTGCAAAAAGCTGCTTAAAATAGTTATAAAGCAACTGCGACTTATTTGATAACACTGCTAATGGAGCGTCATTCCCCATAGAGCCAATAGGGTCTTTCTTTTCAGTAACCATTGGCTTTAGGTTTTTTTGCAGCTCTTCATACGTATAGCCGAACGCTTTTTGGTAGCGTAAAAGATCATTTGCTCCAACCTTTGCGTCCGCTTCAATTGATGGGAGGTTTGCCGATTGAATCATATTGTCATCAATCCACTGCTCATAAGGGTATTCGTTAAAGTAGTGGTCTTTGATCTCTTTATCAGAAACAATCCGACCTTCCTCAAGATCAATATAAAGCAAATGCCCTGGGCTGAGTCGCTTTTTCTCCACAATGGATTCTTCAGGGATATTAAGCACACCAACCTCTGAAGCAAACACGACAAGGTCATCATTCGTGACATAGTAACGTGCCGGACGTAATCCGTTGCGGTCGAGCATAGCGCCGATTTGTTTTCCATCTGAAAACGCCGTTGCGGTTGGCCCATCCCATGGCTCCATTAAGCTACTATGGTACTCATAAAAAGCCTGTTTTTTAGGGTCCATATGAATTTCTTTATCCCAAGGCTCAGGAATCATCATCATAGCTGCTTTCGGTAAAGGTCTTCCACCTAGCGTTAAAAATTCAAGCGCATTGTCCAGCATGGAAGAATCACTACCTGTTTCATCTATAATAGGTGTGATCTCTTTAATGCCGTTTTCGAATAATGAAGAGGATGCAACACTTTGACGCGCTTTCATCCAATTGACGTTTCCAGTAAGTGTGTTAATTTCACCGTTGTGAATTAGATAACGGTTTGGATGCGCACGCTCCCAACTTGGGAAAGTGTTTGTGCTAAAACGTGAATGAACTAGCGAAAAGGCAGACGTATATCCAGCATCTTTAAGGTCAACATAAAAACGATCTAATTGATCTGGTGTAAGCATTCCCTTGTAAACAATCGTACGAGTCGATAAACTAGGTACATAAAAGATGCTTTCTGACAATCCGTTTTCTTGAGCTACAGCATGCTCCACCTTTTTACGAATAACATAAAGCTTGCGCTCAAATGCTTCCTGGTTTTGTTTCAAATCACCAGTAGCTTCAATAAACGCTTGCTTCACGTAAGGTTGAGCATTCCTTGCCGTTTCACCAATGACGGATGCGTCCACTGGAACATCACGCCAGCCCAGAAACGTCTGACCTTCATTTCGAATAGTCTCTTCAAAGATGGTTTCGCATGTTTCGCGAAGTGAGGTATTCATGGGGAAGAACACCATGGCAACACCATATTGACCTGAATTGGGCAGGTGTACCTGCTGTTCTTTCATTTTTGATTGAAAAAAGGTGTGAGGAATTTGAGTCATAATGCCCGCTCCATCACCTGATAGAGGATCACTCCCTTGACCCCCACGGTGATCCATACGACAAAGCATTTGGACTCCCTGTGTTACGATGTCATGTGTTGCATTGTTTTTAATATGAGCGATGAATCCAACGCCACAAGCGTCGTGCTCAAATTTCGGATCGTATAGCCCTTGTTTGATTGGAAATCCATGATGTGTCATTGTTCAAAACCCCCTCGGGTAAAATGCGGCTATGTCATTCATCAACTCCTGTGGTAAATGTCTATACATTTGTTAGGAAGTTGCACATGAAACCTTTAACCCCTATTCTAAATTTAGCGAATAATACTAGCAATATATAAATTAGATGCAATTGATCTATTTTTGATATGAATTAATGATTGGGTGATATAAATGGAACTCAGACAGCTAAAATACTTTATAGAAGTGGCCAAACGTGAGCATGTCACAGAAGCAGCAATTCATATGCACGTCGCCCAATCTGCAGTCAGTCGGCAAATTACAAACCTAGAAGAAGAACTCGGCGTACAATTATTTACCCGAGAAGGAAGGAATGTAAAACTAACAAAAGCTGGCGCCTTATTTATGGAGCATGCACAAGCAGCCCTTGATGAGATCGAACTTGCGAAAAGAAAAGTTGATGAATTTCTAAATCCAGAATCTGGACAAATCCATTTAGGCTTTCCAAATACATTGGCCCCAAAAACGCTTACGTTTGCGATTGCTTCCTTTAAGGAGCAGCATCCAGACATTGGCTTTCATTTGAAGCAAGGGACTCATGAGCAGTTGCTCGAAAAGGTTGTGTCTGGTGAGATCGATATCGCTCTTGTATCTCCAGTGCCAAAGCATCATCCTGATGTAACTGGGCATATTTTTTTCTCAGAAAAGATTCTCGCTCTCCTTCCATTAAATCATCCATTAGCAGGAAAGCCTTCATTGCGCCTTGATGAATTGCGAAGTGAACATTTTGTCACCTTTTCAAATGGCTTTTCAATGAGAGATTTATTTTTTGATGCCTGCAAGCATATCGGCTTTAAACCACATATCTCTTTTGAAGGAGATGATGCCGATACGATTAAAGGGCTTGTTGCTGCGGGTCTTGGCATTACCTTGCTTCCAGAAATGTCTTTAAGTGATAATGTTCCGAGAGAAACGAAACGAATGAACATTTCGGAGCCAGATTTATCAAGGTCAGTTGGCGTTATCGTGACAAAGAAACGAGAACTTGCGCCTTCTGACATGATGTTTTATCGCTTCCTCATCTCATTCTATGATATGCTCAACCAATTTGGGCAATAATCTGCTCATTTGTCCCTTGATTTTTATTGCCAATTAAGGTATAAATGTTAGCAATACTTAGCTTTCGTTAGAAGCTTAGTACGCTTATACTTTTTCCTTAACAACTTAACGTCTTTTGAAAGTGATAGCAATATTAAGCTCTCTCCGAATGGTTAGAGCTTAATAGCCGCTTTTAATGTAACATACGAGTTCGCTTAATTGTCACAATTAAGCGAATTCATAAACCTATGTTGATTTACGTATATTAAATATGACTGCTTTTTGTTAGACAAAGGCGCGTTGCACTCCATTGAACCAACGCTTTGGCGGCAGTAAATTTTGTTCATCAAACATCGATCAAAAATACACATTAAAGGAGCAATGACAATGAATAGGGAGCAATCAAATGTAAAGTTTGTGACGCATACCGTCGGTGATTCAGAGGAATTTTCATTAGAGCTATTCCATACAGCAGAAGACGTTGCTTCTGGGAAGCCTCATAAAACGCTACGTAGTATTGATGAATTGCTTGATTTTAATGATGCTTTGGGAGAATAAGATCGACGTTTTACAATGAACAATACGTCCTCCACATGTATACAGCGTTTTTCTTTGAATAAGGAAAGCGGCCGAAATGAGTAAATCATTTCGACCGCTTTCCTTATGTTTACGTTGGTATCAAATAAATCAAAGGTGGATCCCTCATGATAGATCGTTTTTTTTCGCTCGAATCGACTGGATTTGAGTTCGGGAGCTTAGCACATATCATTGTTCTTGTGCTCACATGTATGATCTTTTTCTTTCAATTTCATTGTCGGCGGGTGCTTTTGAAAAATGATCGTACTTGGAGACACATTTGGATTGGCATTCTGCTTGTCATGGATGGCGCGCTGTATGTCTGGTATTTAGCGACAGGGGCATGGAATCCTGCCACAACACTCCCCTATAATTTATGCAGTCTGATGCTGTATGGGACCGTATGGATGCTTTGGCGTCCAAGCAAGTGGCTGGCACCAATCATTTTTTTATTGGCCATTTCAGGAGCTATTCAAGCCGTTCTGACGCCAGAACTATTTTATGGCTATGATCATTTTCGTTTTTATCAATTTTTTATTGCTCATATTGGGATTTTGGCTGCCAACCTGCATCTTTTCTGGACGAAGCGTGTTGTATTGCAGTGGCGTGCTATTTTACAAGCATGGGGCGTTCTAAACGTATTAGCTGCGAGTGCATTTCTCGTTAATGTCATCACTGGAGGCAATTATTTTTTTGTCTCACATAAGCCGTTGCAAGGATCACTATTAGATGTGCTAGGTCCGTACCCATGGTATTTAGTATCGCTTGAAGGAGTAGCGCTTCTTTTAATTAGCTTTCTTTGTATACTTTTTAAGCTTTTCTATCGCAATACGGTCATTGAAATTTCTGGTTCAACTATCTTTACCGAGACAAATAATACGAGACAAGGGTAGCTGTTTCGACAACGCAATAAAGCTGCCAAAAGCAAAACACTTTTGCTTTTGGCGTTGTTGCACTAAACTAGAAGAAGAACATCGAATGTATTTTCACAGGGAGTGTGTGCAATGAAAATAGACGTTTCCAATCAAGCGCTTGAATGGTTTAAGGATGAAATGGGTGTTAGCGACCAATCACAAGTCCGTTTTTTCGTCCGCTATGGTGGCTGTAGCTCTGTACAAAGCAACTTCTCGCTTGGTGTTGATGTGACTATACCAAAAGATCCAGTCGCAGAAACAACGCGGGATAATATCTTGTTTTTTGTAGAACAAACGGACGAATGGTTTTTTGATTCACACGACCTAGAGGTCAAGTTTGACGAATCAACAGACGAGCTTGCCTTTACATTTCCGGAACCTGCTTAAAAATATGTTTGATGTATGATGACTACAGCGTGTCTATTTCCTTCTTAATTTGAAATCGAACAAGGTGACTGTCAAGGCCTTCCCTTTTCAAAACCGTCCATTGGATATGACCAAAAAGATCAAAGTGTGGGTACGCTTCTCTGAAGTGTATCCACTCTTTTTTTAAGCCGTACGTGGCTCCCCACTTTACAAGTTTGTCAACATCTCTACAGCCTGCCTTTGTAATTGTTCGAACATCATCCTTGTCAGGGTGAATCCAATAATGTGTCAAAAATGCGATTTCACCTCGAGCAACCGCTCGCTTCCAGTGCATAAGCTCATGACGTTTAATTCCAAAGGCCATTACGCATCCCCTTCTAAGACGAGCTTGTAGGCTTTATTGAGCTCAGGGAACGCTGTTCGCACACGTACAGGTCGAAACCCTTCCCTCGTTACACATAGATGCACGCTTTTTGCCGCAACCGCCGTTTCCCCATTTTCATTGACTATAGTGTACCCATAAGTCATCTTTAGGCCATCATAGGCTTCCAACCAGGTGTACACTGTAGCGGTATCTCCATAGCGAAGCGCTTTTTTGTAGTGCACATCAATCGACAATACAGGAGATACATATCCCGACTCTTCCATTTCATTGTATTTGAATCCTAATGAAGCTAAAAAATCAGTGCGGCCAATCTCTAAGTAAATAACATAATTGGCGTGATATACAACACCCATTTGATCCGTTTCTCCATACCGAATTTGAATTCGTGAGGTTGTTTTGTGCATTGTTTTCACTTCCTACAGGGATTGTTTTTGAATAGCAGCTGCAATGTCACTAACAGTGAGCGTAGCTAATTCTTTGTCTGATAACATACCTACCTCAGTGTGTACCTCCGCAAGCCGACTTGCTTGGACTAGAATGGCTTCATTTAACACGTTTTCTGCCCACCGAGCATTGTCTTTTATTGGCTCATTCGGAAAGAGATTGACTATCTCATCGCCCTCATCTTCCGCCAATTCATAACCAGCCTTAGAGGCTTGCTTCGTGAAGATTTCATATAGCTCTGAAGATGTATAAGGCGAAAAATGTAGATGGCGTTTAAAACGACCTGAAAAACCTGGGTTTGCTTGCAGAAGCAGCTGCATTTCAGCCGAATAGCCAGCCATAATAATGACGAGGTTTTCGTTGTGTCGAGTCATTTCATCAACAAGCGTGTCAACTGCTTCCTTGCCATAATCGCCTGACGTTCCATTTACTAAGGCATAGGCCTCGTCAATGAACAACACACCACCAAGAGCTTCTCGCACCTTTTTCCTTGTTTGCGTGGCCGTTTGCCCAACATACGGTGCAATTAAATCAGCTCTAGAAGCTATGACGAGATGTCCTCGCTTCAGCATAGACGTCGATCTTAAAAGTTGTGCATACACTTTCGCCACCGTTGTTTTTCCAGTTCCGGGTGGTCCTGTGAACACTGCATGAAATTGGACTGGTGGGATTGAAATGCCGCGTTCACGCCGTACTTGTTGAAGTTCAGCAAGCTTTATCACTTTGAGAACCTCTTGCTTCACCTCATGAAGTCCGACGAGTTCGCGTAAATCTTCTTCAGGTGCAGATGAGGCGATTTGCTCCCGCTTAAAATCTTCCCCTTCAAGCAAAATGAACGGCAGCACATCATTTTCATGCGTGCTCGTACGAGTACTTTTATGAAAAATTGCGTTGGATACAATCTGCTTTACACTCCTTGCATTTCCAAAGCTTTCATCCACCTGTTCGTCATGAATGCGTTGCTTCAATTCGATATACGCACTCCCATCAAGCAAAAACCCTTCTTGCATCGCCATATGGGACCCTATTTTCAGTAATTCTTCTGTCGAATAGTCGTCGACGTGGAACCGATTCGAAGCTGGGAAACGACTTGAAAGCCCAGGGTTTGCCCAAAGGAGCTGACGCATCTCTGTCGGGTATCCGGCAAGTACGACAACAAATGTGCCACGGTGCTCATCGCTCGTCATTGCTGAAACAAGTGTATCAACAACGGCTTGCCCATAATCATTTTGCGACTGTCCTTCCCTTTTCAGACTGTACGCTTCATCGATAAACAGAACGCCACCCTCTGCCTTCCGAACGGCTTGCATCGTTTTCTCTTCCGATTGCCCAACATACTCGCCTACAAGATGCCCACGATGCACCTCAATCACATCTGGCTTCGCAATCAGTCCTGCCTCATAATATTGCTTTGCAAGCAAACGAGCGAGCGTAGTTTTCCCAGTGCCTGGATTTCCCGTTAATATCACATCAAGAGCAAGAGGGTCTGTGGTTTTAAGCCCCTTTTCCTGGCGTCGCTGCATAAACGATGCGTAATGCTGTAGCTGCGCCATTCTCGTTTTAATTTGTTCAAGACCGATGAGATCTGTTGAGACAGGCTCCTCTGTATATGACGGCAATACATGTTCAAGCGCCGTACTTCCTGCCATTGCCTCGTTAAGAAATGACATGAACTCCGTTAACGCTGTTTTTCCCTCCATCGTGCGGGTGAAATTCTCTGCGTACTCTTGAGCCAAACGCTGTATTTGCTGAACGTTGGCAAGCAAGCGGTTCATTTGCTCTTTCGTTTGCTCTGAAAGAACACGTGGTGTTGCCTTCGTTAAATGCTCTTCTACCTTAAGTGCACGTTCGCCAGCTGCCACAATCTTTCTACGTTTTGTTGATGGATGATCGGTTTGACGAATTTCTGGCCAATCCATTTCATCCAGAGCTTCACGGATTTGTTCAAGGGCTTTGCGTTCTTGCCAAAGAGAGGCGTGTTCATTGGACTCATCTAAGGCTAGAGCTTGTGTGTTTAAATACGATTGTAACGCTGTATATTGACCTTCTAATGCAATTCTATTAGCCAACCTGACAAGCACATGAGCTTGCTGTTTATGATCATGCTTATTTTCAGATAGTGCTTGAATGAGCTCATCTATCGTCTGTGTACAGTGCTCATCTGTGCTGTTTTCTTGTATCATAACGTCACTTCCTTTAAGAACTCGATACTATTTTATCATACAGACCATGGGTTCTTCATCGAATCTGCCCTTTTAGGGGACGGCATTGAGTTCACTATAAAACACGTCCGAAACCCGGACGTGTTTTTGCGCATGCGTCGTTTAATGTCCCTTTGTTTGAATGACATCAGGTTGCTGATCGGTTTTATCCTGCATCTGTGCCCCTTTGTTTCCGCCGGCTTTACGCGGTTGTGTTCCTAAATGAGACGGCTGAAACTGAGAGGCATGTTTTTTTGGATTGCTCATGAACTTCTCCTCCTTTCGGTTTTAGTCTTTCCCAAGCATGTCGTTCAATGCTCTTGACTTAAGGAGTGACAAGCTCATTTTCGTTGTAGCGATCGAGACATCTACTCTCGTAAATACCACTTTCATTGACATAGACGTGTTCACGATCTGCAAGGAGGAATCTTAGTCAGCTTACCCTTCAACCCACCAGAATTTTCGAACAATTGAAAGTCAATGGGTGAAAAGATTGACTGCATTTGTTACGAATAGTAAAGCAGTCCACCCTCGGAGGAGGAATGGACTGCTTTTTTCGGAACACGAATTGAATCCGTGCGTTATTCAGCGTCACTCTCTTTAAAAACGATTACCGAGCTGTTTACTTCATTTGTGCTGAAGCTGCACCGGCTCGATTCGGTATTTTATCTGTTTTCAAGACCCTCATCACATTAAGCACAGCGAGCAACGTGACACCGACATCGGCAATAACAGCTTCCCACATCGTGGCTATTCCAAATGCCCCAAGTGTTAGAAACATGGCTTTCACCCCAAGAGCGAAGATAATATTCTGCCATACGATCTGTCGTGTGCGCCTAGCAATCATCATCGCTTCAGGCAGCTTGGAAAGGTCATCGTTCATAATAACAATATCCGCCGCTTCAATCGCAGCGTCCGAGCCAAGCCCACCCATAGCGACGCCAACGTCCGCTCTTGCGAGTACAGGCGTATCATTAATGCCATCTCCAACAAAAAGAATCTTCTCTTTCGCTGTTTTACTAGCCACAAGTTCTTCCACTTTCTTCACTTTGTCCTGTGGCAAAAGTTCTGCATGTACTTCATCCAATCCAAGCTGTTTGCCAACAGCTTCTGCGACAGCCTTTGCGTCTCCAGTAAGCATAATTCTTTTCTTGACACCAAGTTTCTTCAGCTCAGCCAAGGCACTTGCAGAATTACCTTTCACTTCATCTGCGATAATCAAATGGCCGACATAAGCTCCGTCCACAGCCAAGTGGACCACTGTACCGATGTTATCAGATTGTGTAAAGGCGATGTCGCCTAGTTGCATCAATTTTGCATTTCCCGCAAGCACCTTCTGTCCATCGATAATGGCTTGAATCCCGTGGCCAGAGATTTCCTCATATTGGTCCACACGGCTCGCATCCAGATGCCCACCAAAAGCCTCTTTGACTGATTCTGCAATCGGGTGAGTGGAGTGGAGTTCAGCTAGAGCGGTCGTCTCCAAAAGGTCGGTTTCATTCAGATGGCCGGTTGGAAAAACACCAGTGACTTTAAAAGACCCTTTCGTCAACGTCCCCGTTTTGTCAAACACAGTGTATTTCACTGAATTTAATGCCTCGAGATAATTGCCGCCTTTAATCAGCACTCCAATTTTAGATGCCGAGCCGATCCCACCAAAAAATCCGAGGGGGATTGAAACGACAAGTGCACAAGGACAGGAGATCACAAGGAAAATCGTTGCACGATAAATCCATTCAGTAAATGTTGCGCCACCAAGTACTAATGGTGGAATTACTGCCATCAACGCCGCGATGATGACGACGGCAGGCGTATAATATCTTGAGAATTTCGTAATAAATTTTTCTGTTGGCGCTTTCTTGCTGCTCGCGTTCTGCACCAACTCCAAAATTTTGGATACTGTCGATTCGCCAAACTCTTTTTTGACTTCAACGACAAGCACACCATTTTTGTTCACCATACCGCTTAATACTTGTTCGCCCTCATCGACACTGCGTGGAACAGATTCTCCGGTTAGTGCCGAGGTGTCTACCATGGAGCGTCCTGTTATCACTTCGCCATCAAGCGGAATTTTTTCGCCTGGTCTAACCTGGATATGGTCACCAACCTGGACATCTTCTGGAGAGACACGTTGTACTTCGCCGTTCTTAAGCAAGTTGGCAGCATCCGGCCGGATATCTAAGAGAGATGTAATTGAATTACGCGAGCGATTGACTGCAATTCCCTGGAACATCTCACCAATCTGATAAAATAACATAACAGCCACGCCCTCAGGGTATTCACCAATTGAAAAGGCGGCTAAAGTCGCTACCGACATTAAGAAGTACTCATCAAACAACTGGCCTCTGACCAGATTGCGTCCAGCCTGCAAGAGAATGTCCCCACCGATGACCACGTAAGCAACCACATAGAACGCGAACGACAGCCAGTATTGGTCAGTAAACAAATACGCAATTACTGCCATTACAGCTGCGGCGATTAGACGATAGATCGTTTTACGTGTTGTCCCTTGCCCATGGACATGATCGTCATCCCTTTGGCTGTGATCATGGCTGCTATGCAAATGCCCGGCTTGACCGGACTCCATTTGTCCTGCGCTTTTGACACGTGCATTTGCCCGTTTTCCTGCGGCTGCATCAATTATCTGAATATGCGGCTCAAGGCTTTTGACTTTTTTGCGTACGCTCTCGGTTACAAATTCGAGCATCTTTCCCTCAGTTTCTAACGTCAATTTCTTTGTTATAAAATTTACATTACAGGAGGTTACTCCATTCACCTTTTGTACGCCGTTCTCTATCTTTCTAGCACAGTTGGCACAATCAAGCCCTTCAAGTATCCATTCTCGCTGAACTGTTTCTTGAGTTGTACTCATGATTCACCTCTCTAAACGAACTATAAATACACATATGATCAATCATTCATATATTGATTATGTTAATTATATGCGTGTAAATTCGCAGAAGTCAATCACTATAATGAATAAAGGCTAATTTAGGGCTCCTACCCGAAATTTTATTAGTTCAGACAGATTTCTTCCATCCTCTAAGCTAAACCTTTTGTGAACACAAAAAAGACAGACAATCGTCTGTCTCGTTGTTCGTATGTGGTGCGCTAAACAGCTTCCACGAACGAATGTTCCTGTTCTGTTTAATCCTGAATAGTGACACTAAGCATCGAGCACTTTGATAAGCTCGATATGTCCGAATTTTATGGTGTGAAGTTCGTTCCCTTTACTTTGTTGTATTTAAATAGAAAAACATTCGCCTCCAAAAGAACGAATGTTCGGTTTACCCATCAATGCACTCAAGTTTAAGATGTTCGTACGCGATTGGTATGTTTTTGATCTATTTTTGATTCTATTTTTTCCATTGCGAGCCGGTCCTTCAATAAGGATTCTCTGTTTTCAGAAATCAAATCATTTAATGAACGTTTTATTCTTCTCATAACGGTTTACTCCCCTTTCTGTGCTGTTCATTATAGTATTCCCTTAATTTTGTTTTTATAGACGGTCGTCACAAAAATGTCATAAAAATACGGTCATTGAAATTTTTGATGTATATATGAAAAACGCCGGCTTCAAGCGCCGACGTTTTCATTGTTCCTCGTATTAGATCGATGCTAGTCTGTCACGTAGAACCATCTGAAGGATGCCTCCGTGGCGATAGTAATCAATCTCCACTTCACTATCAAAGCGTACGAGTACGTCAAACTGCTTCACATTGCCTTGCTCATCCGTCGCTTTTACAGAGACAAAGTCGCGTGGCTTAACGTCTTCACCAACAGTCACTTCAAATGTTTCTGTGCCATTAAGACCAAGAGATTCTGCGCTATCACCGTCTTTAAACTGTAACGGAAGCACACCCATGAGCACAAGGTTGCTGCGGTGAATCCGTTCAAAGCTTTCAGCAATAACGGTTTTAATGCCGAGTAGGTTTGTGCCTTTTGCTGCCCAGTCACGTGAGCTGCCCATGCCGTAATCTTTTCCAGCCATAACTAGGAGTCCTGTATTGCTCTCCTGATACTTCATGCACGCGTCAAAGATAGGCATCACGTCGCCTGTAGGCCAATACGTTGTATAACCGCCTTCAGTGCCTGGGGCAAGCTGGTTTTTAATACGGATGTTCGCAAACGTTCCGCGCATCATAACTTCATGGTTGCCTCGACGGGAACCGTATGAGTTAAAGTCAATTGGACGTACGCCATTTTCCTGCAAGTACTTCCCTGCTGGAGAGTCTTTTGCAATCGCGCCGGCCGGTGAAATGTGGTCTGTTGTCACAGAATCACCGAACTTGCCAACCGCACGAAGACCTGTCAAAGGCTTTACAGGCTCTGGGTCTTTTGAAAGATTGACGAAGAACGGCGGATTTTGAATGTACGTTGAGCTTTCATCCCATTTGTACAAAGGCTGATCCGTTGTTTCGATCGCATTCCAACGTTCGTTGTCATCAAATACACGCTCATATTCCTTCTTAAAGAGCTCTGGTGTGACTACTTTTTCAACTTCAGCCTTAATTTCATTGCTGTCTGGCCAAATGTCTTTAAAGTAAACTTTTTCACCAGCTTCTGTTGTACCGATTGGGTCGTTTTGCAGGTCAACATCTACGGAACCTGCCAATGCATACGCAACAACAAGTGGTGGTGACGCTAAATAGTTGGCCCTAACGAGTGGGTGAATTCGTCCTTCAAAGTTACGGTTTCCTGAGAGAACAGAAGAAACGGTCAAGTCAGTTTCACTGATCGCCTTTTCAACCTCTTCGGCAAGAGGCCCTGAGTTTCCGATACATGTCGTACACCCGTACCCAACAAGGTTAAAACCAAGGTCGTTGAGGTATGGCATAAGGCCGCTATCCTCGAGATACCCTGTAACTACTTTTGATCCTGGAGCAAGGGAAGTTTTGACATAAGAAGGCACTTTAAGCCCTTTTTCAACAGCTTTTTTCGCCAACAAACCAGCACCAAGCATTACGTATGGGTTTGATGTGTTTGTACAGCTTGTAATTGCCGCGATTGCTACCGCGCCTGTCTGCATCTCAGCCTTCGTTCCGTCTGGATGTTCGACCGTAGCCGTACGTTTAATCTCCTCAGGCGAAAGACCAAAACCTTGGTTGCCGGCAGGTGCAGTGAGCGCTTTTTTGAACTCTTCCTGCATATGCTTCAGCTCAATCAAGTCTTGTGGACGTTTAGGTCCTGAAAGGCTAGGTTCAAGCGTCGTAAGATCAATTTCAACAAGTTCTGTAAACTTTGGATCTGCTTGATCTGATGTATAAAATAAGCCGTTTTGCTTACAATAATCTTCAACGAGTTTCACCTGGTTTTCATCACGACCAGTGAGGCGCATGTAAGCCAATGCCTCGTCGTCAACAGGGAAAAATCCACATGTTGCGCCATACTCAGGTGCCATGTTGGAAATTGTCGCACGGTCAGCCAAAGGCATTTCGGCTAGACCTGGTCCAAAGAACTCGACAAATTTGCCAACCACTTTTTTCTCACGCAAAATTTGTGTGACCTTAAGTGCGAGGTCTGTTGCTGTCGTTCCTGGAGGCATCGCACCTACGAATTTCACACCTACTACTTCAGGTACAGGAAAATACGATGGCTGCCCAAGCATGCCTGCTTCGGCCTCAATGCCACCCACGCCCCAACCAAGAACGCCGATGCCATTGATCATCGTAGTGTGGGAATCTGTTCCAACAAGTGTGTCTGGATACGCTTCAATTCCATCTGCGCTTTCTTCAGCGTGGACAACATCTGCTAGATATTCCAGATTGACCTGGTGGACAATCCCTGTTGCTGGTGGAACTGCTCTGTAGTTGTCAAACGCTTTTTGTGCCCAGCTTAGAAATTGATAACGCTCTGCATTACGTTGGAATTCCATTTCCATATTGTATTTAAGCGCTTCCGGAGTGCCGAATCGATCAACCTGTACAGAGTGGTCAATAACAAGATCAACCGGTTTCTCTGGATTGATTTGATTTGGGTCTCCCCCGAGATCTGCCATCGCTTTACGTAGTGCAGCCAAATCAACAACAGCTGGGACACCAGTAAAGTCCTGCAAGATGACGCGAGATGGCTTAAATGGGACATCGATTTCTTGTTGTTTTGCTGTGCCCCAATGCGCCAGATTTTCCACATGTTCTTTAGTGATGACTCTGCCGTCTTCCTGACGGAGTACGGATTCGAGCAATACGCGGATAGAAAAAGGCAAGTTAGAGATGTTACCGAACCCTTCACGCTCCAAAGCGTGCAAATCATAGTACGTATACGTTTTCCCACTTGATTCGAAAGTCTTTTTTGCTTGATACGAATCTATACCCATGGGAATCCCTCCTTTTCCAGCAATTTCGCTTACAGTGATCGTGTTTATAATTATTATAAACCCTTTACTATCTTACATGATTCTCTATCATAAGTAAATTTCAACTCTTTTATGAAGAGCGATAAGTTTCATGAATACCTGAATGGAGGTGAAGCAATTGAAAGCGTCTAACAAAAAGGAAGCAAACTCACAAAAGCCTCTTAGCGGTTCAAAAAAAGTGAAACAAGCTAATCATACGAAAGCTAATCAAGGGGAAGGTTCTTAAGTAACTCAGTTTTGTGTACAAACCGCTTTTTGATTTAAGTTGTCTATTGAACGATAAGCTAATAAGTATTCGACCGCTTCGTCAAAATACTTCGCTTCCGCGGGCACGGCTTCAGCTTCCTCGGAAAGCAAAAGCTTTCCAAGGGGATCTTCAGCTCGCGCTGTTCCACCCTAAAGGGTACAAGTGCAACATCGACTCAAAAAGACTTCGTCGTGTTTTCTTTGCCGCAGGAGTCTGCGTATTTTGACTACGCTGATGTTTCCTGAGTAAATTTTTTTATTTCCCGGTCCCACCTATTTAGGGTGCAAAGAAAACACGACGAGAGCATTTGGAGTCGATGTTGCGCTTGTGCCCTTTAGAATGAAAGCGAGCGTATAGCAGCTTGTATAAAATGCAACAATAAATTGTAGGTTTATCCATCTATTTCTATGAGTGTCCCCGAAATTAAGGTTCGAAAATTGAGTCATCAGGTTCCCGAAAATCATCTGCTTCACAGGCAGCGAAAGATCGAGTTCGGATTGCGTTATTTAAAAGCATGGCTTTGTGCGATGCCCTGCTTCATCGGAATTTTTTTCATATTCGGCACTTCTCGCCGCGCTTGCATAGGATAGGGAAAAAGGAGATGCATTATTGTGGATCCTTGGTCTCCCTCCTCTCATCTTTATTTATCAGACGAGTTCCTTCAGCTTGAAATCGAAAAATGGGAAAATGAACAATTCATTTCATTCGATTGGCAGGAGCCTTTCTTGTTTATCACGACAACATTACGGACCGATATGGTTTGTCTTCCCACAGAACCTCTACTTCAAACAGCCATTCCATTGAGTTTAGAAGAGCCATCTTTTTTTATCTTTCTATGGCATCGTTCGTAAAACAGTCATAAAAGGATTGCCTGTCCTGTCTTCTATTTGGTAAGCTATTTTTAGCGACAATACCGTGGGGATGGGAGGGTAAGACATGGAGTTCGATGGATGGTTCGGGTGGTTCATTCTTAGTTGGGGATTGTTTATGATCGTTTTTATGTTTATCGGTGGCTTTTTCATGTTTCGGAAATTTTTAAAGCGCCTTCCTAAGGATGATGGAAAATCAATACTAGATTGGCAGGACTATTATATACAGCAAACAAAAAATCTCTGGTCTGACAAACAAAAACATCTACTAGAAGAGCTTGTTAAGCCAGTTCCTGAATTGTTTCGTGATATTGCACGTGAGAAAATCGCAGGGAAAATTGGGCAAATTGCCCTTGAGCGCCACTCTTCACAGATGACAGAAGGTCTCATCATTGAAGGGTATATACTTGCCACACCAAAGCGAGATCATAAATATTTACGAAAAACGCTTGCTAAGCAAAATATAGATGTCGCTCCATACGAGCAGTATTTTTAAGCGCCATCATGTCGTTTGAATTTGTTGCCTGTCCATTATACAGCTTTTTCTACAATCACAAAAAGGATGCCTCCTTACTTAAGAAGCATCCTTTTTGTTTGTTTCAGGGTAGATTATGATACTGGCGTTGGCGGAGGTATTACCGTTTTTTCAACACGTTTGAACTTGATGAACATGGAAAGACGCCATGGGAGAAGCATACCGAAGGCTAGAATAAAGAACATGCCACTGAGGGCTTCCCATTCAATGTATTGACCCAAAACGAGCTTCAGTATAATCCGGAATACAAGCAACCCTAGTAATATAAAAGGAAACGCACGAGAACGTTTTAGATAAATTTTTTCATCACGCACTTCAAACCGGGATGTTTTTATCAAGACAATTGAAAACAAAGCCCCAACGATAAAGGCTTCCAATGCATTACTTAAAGAAATATGGAACATCGGTTGGGTAAACATTAAAAAGCCCGTACTCATAAAAAGCGGAGGCAAGAGGATTTTCTTTAAACTCGCTGGCTTTGCTGCAGCCTTTAGTCGAATCATAATTGCAATAAGTGCCATACATACTGCAACAATGGTTGCAATGACCACTTCCATAAAAATCCCTTCCTTCAATAAAAGGTCTTTTGCCAGTATACCATACCCCTAAAGGCTTGTTCAAAGAGACTCCACATTAAAAAGAGCCTGTCCCATGAGTCATCGCTATGACGTCTGGAACAAGCCCCTTCATTCTCTTTATTGATCTTCAGCTATCGATAAAATGATGGTCATAGTAACTCCGACGACAGTTATATAAACGCCTAAATCAAACAACATAGCCGTTGCCCATTCAAATTTGCCGAAGAAAGGGAGATCCCAATAGCCATAAGTATGACTTAGAAAAGGTTGTTGAAACACGAAGGACCCTATTCCCGTTAAAAGCGCAATGCCTAATCCTGCTGGAATTAAACGTTTAAAATCGACGGGGATGACATGTCTTGCCACCTCATAGCCATAGCTGATAAAGATAAGCACCAGTGCCGCTGAGGTCATCAATCCGCCAATAAATCCACCGCCTGTCGCATTATGGCCTGCAAATAAGGAATATAATGAGAAGGCCAAAATGACAAATGCAATGATTTTTACCGTCGACTGCAGAATTAAATCGTCAATGCCTTTCATGGAAGCCCCTTTCATCTGTTACAAGCTCATGATGGGTGTACGCCGTTTATTTTGCTTGATTGTTCATCGCTTTCATCATCTGATTGATCTTTTTCTGAGAAGGTTTTTGTCCCATCTGCATTAAGAGCACTCGAAGCATTTGCTCGTTAATCGGCGGGTTTTTCTTCAGGTAACTCATCATGTATCTGCGGGCAATAAAAAACCCTAATGCGGCACCTGCAATCAGGCAACCTAGGCCCACAAGAACGTAAATCCACCACATGTTGCTAATCCTCCTTCACATCATCTACCCATAAGTGTACTAGATCAGTTGTGAAGTCGCAACAGGTTCCGTCGGATGGAGTGTATTTTTAAGTCGGAGTGGCTTTAACCAACCAAAACGGCTTGACTCATAATCAGATGCAAAAAAATAGCCATGAAACGAACGGAGCGATTCGAAAAACGACATCTCGCCTGAAAAACACCCTTCAGATTCCAATAGTACACGATCTGGACAAACGGTTAATCGTGTCGCGCCTTTTGAAGCAGTATCATAATAAGTGATTACATTTGGTTCAGACGTATGTTGTCGTGCACCTGACGTTCGCGAAAGGATATACGTAATAAGCAATTGTTCGGAAAGAGAACATGTAATATAGGTGACTTGTTTTTGAAGAATGGCCGCTAGAGTAGAATCTTCATACTGATTTTCAAGAAAAAGATTGAACAGTTTGTGCTCTTTTCCAAAAAAGTCGTACGCCACACTTTCTTTGACGAGATAAATTTCATATACAGACATCGCCCAAGGCCTCCTTTTTAACAGGAAAAATTGTAAACAATGGCTTACGCTATAGAGTAGCAACGATAAGTTTCTAACAGGTTGTCCAAAGTATACGGGAAGATGGGCAAGAGACCTGTCTTTTTGTGCAGCAAAGAACCACAAGTTTTGTCGATTAAAAAAACAGCCTAAAACGCCCGTGGGCTGTTTTAGACTGTTCATCTGCTTTTTTGGCTATACCTTTTTAGAAGCTCGTTGCCTAAGAAGGCAACGACGCCCCTCGAAAAGACAACCGTTTTTACTTTATTTCTTTAGTAGCGCCTTCACACGAGTAACGACATTTTCAGTCGTAAAGCCATACTCAGCGACCACTCGTCCACCTTCTCCAGAAGCACCATACGTTGTGATCCCGAGAATATCACTATCTAATCCTGTATAACGTTCCCAGCCAAGTGGCTGAGCCATCTCAACTGCAAAACGCTTTGTCACTGCTGCTGGCAAGACACTTTCTTTGTACTCAGCCGATTGTTGCTCAAATAAATCCCAAGAAGGCATACTAACAACTGCGACATCAATGCCGTCTTTTGCAAGCGCTTCTTGTGCGTCAACGGCAAGGCTTACTTCAGATCCTGACGCAAGCAGTAATGCATCTGCTATGTCTTTGGATGCTGGCGAAACCGTATAGGCCCCTTTAGAAACCTTTTCATAACGATTTTCAACAGTCCCTTTAAGCACTGGAAGGTTTTGTCTAGTCAATACTAGAGCTGTTGGTCGGTCAGTTGACTCCATTGCGATTTTCCATGCCGCTTGTACTTCATTTCCGTCTGCTGGACGCAAAACGGTTAAATTCGGCATTGCGCGTAACGCTGGAAGCTGTTCAACTGGCTCATGCGTTGGTCCATCCTCACCGACAGCAATCGAATCGTGTGTAAACACATAGGTGACAGGCAAGTGTGAAATGGCAGCTAAACGGATGGCCGGACGTAAATAATCCGAGAAGACGAAGAACGTACCGCCATAAGGCTTTAATCCACCGTGCAACGCCATTCCATTCATCGCAGAACCCATGGCATGCTCACGTACACCAAACCAAATGTTCTTGCCCGCGTAGTTTTCAGCTGTAAAGTCTTCTTGACCATTAACCTCAGTTTTATTCGATCCAGCTAGGTCAGCGGAACCGCCCCAAAATTGTGGAACAGCATTTGCAATGGCATTAATGGCTTCACCAGAAGTCGCCCGAGTAGCGGCTGCCTTATCATCAACACTATACGTAGGCAACGCTTTTTCCCAACCTTCAGGGAGCTTTCCATCGATCGCTAGCTCAAGCTGTGCCGCAAGCTCTGGAAAGTCGTTTTTATAAGAAGCGAACAACGAATCCCATTCTGCCACTTTCTTTTCACCAGCTGAAACGATCGCATCACGGACATTCGTATACACTTCATCAGGCACATGAAAATCTTCTTCATATGTCCACTTGTACGCCTCTTTTGTGAGCTTTACTTCGTCCACGCCAAGCGCTGAACCATGCGATGCACTGCTTCCGGATTTATTCGGAGATCCATAACCAATCACTGTTTTGATTTCGATAAGCGTTGGCTTATTCGTTTCGTTTTGTGCGGCTTCAATCGCTTTACCAATTGCATCAAGGTCATTGCCATCTTCAACGCGAATGACTTGCCAGCCATAGGCTTTATAGCGATCTTCAACACTTTCAGAAAATGATCTATTTAGGTCACCATCAAGTGAAATGTCATTGGAATCATATAAAGCTATCAAACGGCCAAGCTTCAAATGACCTGCTAGGGAAGCTGCCTCTGCACTAACACCTTCCATAATGTCGCCATCACTGCAGATCGTATAAGTAAAATGATCAACAACAGGATAGCCGTCGCGGTTGTATGTTGACGCAAGGTGGCGCTCAGCCATCGCCATACCAACGGCGTTTGAAATCCCTTGTCCTAGTGGACCTGTCGTCGCTTCTACACCATCTGTATAACCAACTTCAGGATGTCCTGGCGTGCGGCTGCCCCATTGACGGAATTGCTTTAAGTCATCAATGGTTACATCAAACCCAGACAAATGCAGCATGCTATAAAGTAGCATCGAGCCATGACCTGCTGATAAAACAAAGCGATCTCGATTAAACCACTTTGGTTGTTTAGGCGAAATGTTAAGATAATCTTTCCAAAGCTTGTAGGCCATTGGAGCAGCCCCCATTGGCAACCCAGGGTGACCTGAATTAGCTTTCTCGATTGCATCAATTGAAAGCGTTCGAATCGTATTAATCGCTAGCGTATCTAAGTTTGCAGTCATATGTACATTCCTTTCTTCATTAAAGAACTTATTGCTTCTATCATATACCCTACCACGGTGAAGTAGCAAGGCTTTAATGCCATCTGAAATCATTTCATGTGAACTTAGCTGACAGCAATTCGACTGCTACTATATGAAAACGAACATGACGTCGGGTGTCATGTTCGTTTATTCCGTTATAGCTGTTAATGCAAACGATTTTTTTTGGATTCCTTTAATTTATCTGGTGTGACATCATTTCCCTCAGGGTCAACGACTTTCACATTGTGTAAGTGGTCACGCATAGACGATCGGAAAGTGGCCAAGTATTCTTTACGTAGCTGTTGTTGTTCTTCCTTTTCTTCATTGGTCAGTGTGCTCTGTTTCGCTTTATTAGAAAGCTCGTTAATGCGATTAATTTTCTCTTTGGATAGCAACGTTATCACCTCTTGCCACCCATCATACAAAATACGGATTAAGGATGCAAATGAACCGCTTCTTTTTGTACTTGCTCATTTTCGTATTGTTTAAAACGTCGATTCACAGTCGCTTTAGAAACGTCGTACCCAAGACCTCTTAAGGTTGCCGCAATATCTCTATACGTCAGGCCGTTCTTCTTGAGCCTTACAATCTCGGATATAGGGATTTCTTTTCTTTTCCGACCAGGCGAACTTGACGTATGATTGCTTAAATTGCGAAACGGCTTGTAGCCATCCTTCACTGCAAGTCTCATCCCACGAGAAATTTTAGCATTATGTACCTTGCGTTGATATTCTTCGACAATGGAAACGATGTCAAGCACGAGGTGATCAGCATCTGACAGAGTCAACTCTCCATTTTCTTCGACACAGTACAAGGACAGACCATGCTTACGAAAATAATGGACAATCGCCATTTTTGCATTGCCACGACCGATTCTTGTCGCATCACTTACAATGATGGCATCTATCTGTTCGGACACCGCTCTTTCCATCAATTCAAGCATGCCCTCGCGATCAATGTCATAGCCACTGGCTTTTTCTGAAATGATGCCTTTTAATGTCCAGCCTTCCGTGTGGCAGGCTTGTGTAAGCTCTTTTTCTTGTCGTCCTAACGACGTCTCCTGCGACTGCTTGTCCGTGCTTACTCGACAATACCCAATCACATTCATTACTCCGCACCCGTGTATGCAAATTGTGAGGATCTCTCAGTGCTTAGCTGCTTCATCGTTACTGGAATGATGAGCTGCTGTCCTGGCTCAAGCGTGCTTGTAGGAAGCTGGTTGTTCTCTTTCACCCATTGAATGAAATCCGGTTTTGACATTGTATGCAGCGCCGTGTATTCTTCAGCAAGTGCCCAAATGCTATCTCCCTTCTCTATATGAACAGTTGCATACTCCTCATCACTTACACCATGAAAGAGAATCAAGCCAACAATAACAAATGCAAGACAAATATAATAAGAACGCCCAGAAACCACCATCTTCATTCCTCCCTGATACGAATGTTCGTTCGCCTTTAGATTACATGCGAACGTTTGTTTTGTCAACTATAAAATTCGAACTTATGTTTGTATTCCAAAGGACTGTTTGTTATAATTTATATAAATTACTTCCAGTCTATGAACCTTTTGAAATTGTATGCCTACATTTACTTTGTAAGTATGGATCCACTACGCGTAATAGAAAGCGAGGATAACTATGAAAAAACTATCAAAAAGACAACAAGATATTTTAGATTTTATTAAGGACAATGTACAAAGCAAAGGATATCCACCCTCTGTAAGAGAGATTGGGGAAGCTGTTGGACTTGCCTCTAGTTCAACCGTTCATGGTCATCTAGCACGACTAGAGGACAAGGGATTAATCCGCCGTGATCCAACAAAACCAAGAGCCATCGAAGTCTTGTACAGTGATGAACATGCATCTCCTATTGCAAAAGTATTGAATGTTCCTGTCATCGGGAAGGTTACAGCTGGACAACCGATTACAGCCATTGAAAATATCGAAGATTACATGGCCCTGCCTGAAAGTCTACTTCCAGCAGATGAGCAAGTGTTTGTGCTCGTCATCGAAGGTGAAAGTATGATTGAAGCTGGCATTTATGACGGGGATTTTGTTGTCGTTAAACAACAGCAAACAGCCAATAACGGGGATATCGTTGTGGCAATGACAGAAGACCATGAAGCAACGGTCAAGCGCTTCTACAAGGAAAAAGACTTTATCCGTCTTCAGCCTGAAAACGCAGCGATGGAGCCAATTATTCTTCATGATGTCACCATTCTCGGTAAAGTCGTAGGGCTTTACAGAGCGATTCATTAAGAGGTTGTCTTTCGCATTGGATATAGATAAACAAAGAGCCTTCTCCAAATTGGAGAGGCTCTTTGTTATAGAATTGCATTCACTACATGCTTCTTTAGGCCATCGGACGTGCTTGCTCTATGTAACGTAAAACCTCGACTGGTGCGGAGTTGCCAAAAGGGCAATGAGCACCGGACAAGGCAAAGCAACGACGAAAGCGAGCGTTTCTCATCAGCCTGAAGTTTATTTTTGAAGGATGGACCATAACTCACGTTCAACGACATCAGGTTGATTCAACTCATCCAACGTAAATTCCAATTCATAATACGCATCCTCGGACTTAAAGAACTTATCCAACCCTCTTAATCTTTGGTCCTTTGTAAGCAGTACATGCAAGGAATATTCAGTTGCATATAGGACTGCTTCAATCTCATCAATATGACCTCTAAATTCTGATGGGACCGCCCATTCAAATTCTTGGACATACTTTGGAATTTGATCCATCGGCAAGACTTTCTGATAAAAGCGCTCTGTCAAATAGTTGCCTGCTTCAACCTCCACTTCTCGTAGACGGAATCCAAGGTTTCTGACAGCATTGAGGAAAAGACGAGATGTTTCCGGCTCCTTAATCACAAGATAATCTTCATCTCTTGGATCAATGGCGAGCTCAATGTCCGCTCTAGTCGTAATCCAAACAGGACTTCTTGACGTGGAATGTGGGACGGTATAAGGGAGCTCGAATGCAAAGGGGATCGTTAAGCGCTCTCCACTTTTTACATGGCTGCCCTCAAATGAATAGGAGTCAACAACCACTTTCTTCTGATGCATTTTGTCCTCATGCTCGTACCAAGCCACTGTACATAAATCAATCACAAGCTGGTTAATGTCTGTGTCCGTGCCTGCCCCTTTTATATGGAACTCGCCATGGACAGTATCCCCTTTTGTGTACTGATTGTTCTGTAGTTGCGCATCAATTTTCACACCACCGATGCCGACTCTTTCTAGCGATTTTTTAAAGAAACTCATTTGAACGCCTCCATTGTCTTGTCGTCTACATGTGTCTACGAATCTACTTTGACAAAGGTTTCAAGTTATTTCAAGTATTGGTGTGGTTTCTCGACATTGCTCCTGCATGTTCGGCTAAAGCGATTGGAATATACCCTTTGATCCTTAAAGAATTTCTTACCAAAGGGGTAAAGACTTTGCCAAGTATTCGTGATGTAGACCCCTCTTCGCCTACATTATTGATTATTATTGAATTTAAGCAAGGATTGTGGAATAATCCTTTGAAATAGCAGTTGTCTAGAAAAATCCGAAAATATCAGGAGGCGCAATGATGAAGCTTGTTCTACTCTTTGGCCCACAAGCCGTCGGGAAAATGACAGTCGGAAATGAGCTCTCAAAAATAACTGCTTTAAAGTTATTCCATAATCATATGACCATTGATTTACTTGAACCCTTTTTCGGATTTAGTCCTGACATGTGGAGACTATCTACCCTTTTTAGAGAGGAAGTTTTTAGAACCTTTGCAACAAGCAATAACTATGGGATGATTTTTACGTTTGTCTGGGCATTTAATCAAAAAGAAGATTGGGACAGTGTTGAGAAAATATGCAGAATCTTCAGTTCTAAAGGAGCAAAAATCTATTTTGTTGAGTTGGAAGCTGGCGTCGAAAAAAGACTGAAACGGAATAAAACACCCTATAGACTTGAACAAAAGCCAACGAAAAAGAACGTGCAGTACTCTGAACAAGAATTATTAAGAAGCATGGATAGCCTTCGATTGAATTCTAAAAGAGGAGAAATCACTCAAAAACATTATCTACGAATTAACAATGAGGATCTGGAAGCTGAAGACGTTGCGAAAATGATAAAGGAACGGTTTGGATTGTAATATTCGGACGATGAGTATATGCACAAATCTTATCTGCAATTCTTTCTCACGAATCATAATAACGAATTGACCTTCCCTCCACCCCTTAATTTAGCCAACTCGACACATATGTTTTAGTAGGAATGAAGGAATGTTTTAAATACGATACGATTTGTCTTTCATATCTTGCTTTAGCTTTAATCGTTTTGTTTCAATTTTCTTCACGCCTTTAAAAGTTACCATGGACAATACGATCAGCGCGATATATATTAAGTAATTGTCCGGTTCATTTTTGTCTATAATCTTCATGGGCTTTACCCCCTTTTTTACAGAATTATATTGGGTAGCTTTTTCGGTGGTAGTGCGACCAAAAATACTTATTCTTATAAGATTTGGGGCAATCACCACATCTTAATCCCATAGAAGTGTTCACGAATCCCTTTTTGTAGTTTTGATGTTCCATTACTAAGTATTTTTCCATTGGATTTGCTGCAATACAATTCATCAGGTGGGCGAAATATTGGACTAAAAATTTTTTTTGCGGATTTTCTTGGGTGTTCGTATGTGCGGTGGTTGTTTTTAAGAAGAATTAAAATAAAGAAAAACCCCCAACCGCTACAGCGGCAAGGGGTTTGATCTTTTAGTAAAGGGTAAGGTACTGCTCGCGCTCCCAAGGGTGAACTTGTGTGCGGAACATGTCCCATTCGATTTCTTTTGCTTCGATAAAGTGTTCTGCAGCGTGCTCACCAAGTGCTGCCATGATGATATCGTCACGCTTAAGAGTGTCAAGCGCTTGGGCAAGCGTTGCTGGAAGATCAGCAATGCCGTTTTCAATACGCTCTTCCTTGTCCATCACGTAGATGTTGCGATCTACTGGTGCTGGTGGTGTTAAGTTGTTTTTCACACCGTCAAGTCCAGCAGCAAGCATTACAGCCATGGCCAAGTAAGGGTTCGCAGCTGGGTCAACCGAACGCACTTCGATACGTGTGCTCAAGCCACGAGAAGCTGGGATACGTACGAGTGGTGAACGGTTACGAGAAGACCATGCAACGTAACATGGGGCTTCGTAGCCAGGCACTAAACGCTTGTATGAGTTTACTGTTGGGTTCGTAATGGCTGTAAATGCTTCAGCATGCTTCAGAATGCCAGCAATAAATTGCTTTGCTGTTTCGCTTAATTGAAGGTCTGATTTTTCGTCAAAAAACGCGTTTTGCTCACCTTTAAACAAGCTCATGTTTGCGTGCATACCAGAACCATTCACACCAAACAATGGTTTTGGCATAAACGTCGCATGCAAGCCGTGCTTACGTGCAATTGTTTTAACAACAAGCTTAAACGTTTGAATGTCGTCACACGCTTTTACAGCGTCTGCATATTTAAAGTCGATTTCGTGTTGACCAGGAGCGACTTCATGGTGTGATGCTTCAATTTCAAAGCCCATGTCTTCAAGCTCAAGCACGATATCACGTCGACAATTTTCACCTAGATCCGTTGGTGCTAAGTCAAAATAGCCGCCTTTGTCATTCAACTCAAGCGTAGGCTCACCTTTTTCATCATTTTTGAAAAGGAAAAACTCAGGCTCTGGTCCGATATTAAAGGCAGTAAAGCCGAGATCTTTCATTTCTTGAATGACTTTTTTAAGTACGCTTCTTGGATCACCTGCGAACGGTGTGCCATCCGGATTGTAAATATCACAAATTAAACGAGCTACGCGACCTTTTTCGCTCGTCCATGGGAATACAACAAAGGTATCTAGATCTGGATAGAGATACATGTCTGATTCCTCGATACGAACAAACCCTTCAATGGATGAGCCGTCAAACATCATTTTGTTGTCTAAGGCTTTACCCAATTGATCAACAGGGATCTCAACGTTTTTTATAATTCCTAGCAAATCTGTAAACTGCAAACGTATAAAACGTACGTTCTCTTCCTCAACAAGCTTTACGATGTCTTTTCTCGTGTACTTAGAACCCATAATCACATGTTCCTCCTCTTATAGTATGAACTCATCTATCTCAAGCCTAAGGACTACCTGGCTATCGACCAATCAAATTAATGAAAAAAACGTGAAAGCTCACCTTGAATCAAGGAAGCACGGTTGTGACGACCTGCCTGCTGGACAAGCTCCTTTTTCAACATTGAACGAAGCTTCGCATCGCTAATGTCATCCTTTGCTGTCGCTTTTGTTTCTGTTGCCTGTATTTTGTCAAGCTTCTCTTGTTGTTCACGCATGTCAAACACTCTGCGAACCCCTGCCATGTTAATGCCTTGCTCGATCAACGCTTTAATTTCAAGCAACCGATCGACATCATTAAATGAAAAAAGCCGGCGATTCCCTTCAGTCCGTTCTGGATGAACAAGATCATGTTCCTCATAATACCGAATTTGTCTTGCGGTCAGTTCTGTTAGTTTTTTTACAATGCTAATTGGGAACAACGCCATCGACCTGCGTACTGTATCATTCATGTTCGTCCCCTCATTTCTATTAAAATGCTTACACAGCTTAAGTGTAACGAACGTGAATAATATTGTCAATACGTGTGAGGAAACATAACAAGGGACATTAAGGCTTTTTAATCATCGCGTTGGTATTTTCATTAATTGCCTTTGCTGCTGCTTCTTTGACGGCGATTTTAATATGCTCATATGTAAGCCCACCTTGGACATAGACACGATATGGAGGTTTTACCGGTCCGTCGGCGCTGAATTCAAGGCTTGCCCCTTGCACGAATGTCCCAGCAGCCATGATGACCTCAGCGTCATAGCCTGGCATCGCCCCTGGAACTGGCTTGGCGTAGCTGTTTATTGGCGACGCTGCTTGAATCGCCTGACAAAACGCGATCATCGTGCTCGCATCTGGAAATTCAACCGTTTGAATTAAGTCATACCTAGTACTATTCCACTTCGGCCACGTTGAGAAACCTAGTTTATTCAAAAAACATGCCGTAAACACGGCCCCTTTTAATGCTTGTCCAACCGTGTGGGGAGCAAGAAAAAGACCTTGGTACATGAGTGGCCATTGCCCTAAAGAAGGACCGACTTCTTTTGCTAGGCCTGGGGATGTTAACCGTTCTGCACTTAAATAAATCGCAGCTTTTGTTCCGGCAATATAGCCCCCTGTCCGCGCTAGCCCACCACCTGGGTTTTTTATTAGGGAGCCGGCGATGACGTCAGCACCGACATGCCCGGGTTCAATCGTTTCGGTAAACTCCCCATAGCAATTGTCGACGAACACGTACACGTCCTTCTTCACGGCCTTTACTGCCTCGACGATACGTCCGATAGCAGCCACGGACAATGCGGGTCGTTTAGCATATCCACACGAACGTTGGATGGCGACCACTTTTGTTTGTGGTGTGATCGATGCAAGAATCGCCTCTTCATTCAGACCATCTTCGTTTAATGGGACGTCCTTATACGAAATGCCGTATGCTTTTAAAGAGCTTTGGCTGTCTTTGCCGATGCCAATAAAATCATGCAGCGTGTCATACGGCGTACCAGAAGCATACAACAGCTCATCTCCAGGACGCAGCAAGGCAGAGAGTGCGAGAACGATCGCATGGGTGCCTGAAATGATTTGCGGGCGAACGAGGGCATCCTCTGTACCTAAAACATCGGCATACAACGCCTCAAGCGTTTCACGTCCGATATCATCGTAGCCATACCCTGTTGAGTCCTGCAAATGAGCGTCACTCACTTGATGGCGGCGAAAGGCATGGAGCACTCTTTCTTGGTTTCTCTCTGCGACCTGCTGGATGCGTTGCCAAGCAGAGGCAATCTCCACTTCAGCATCCCTAGCTAAAGCATTTAAATCAGCGTTCATGACATGCTCTCCTTTACTCCTGCTGTGGCGGTTTAACGCCTGCCACTTCGTAGATGTTTGTTTCATCATTAAATACGGGTTTTTCTGTAATGGACTGCAACCTCAGCTGTTCAAGACGTTTTCCGTCTCCTGCTTCCACGTCTGCTGAAAATGGGGTAAACCATGATGTCAGCCAAGCTTCAATATCGGTTTTTAACGTTTGAACACCGTCCTTATCTAGTGCACTAACAAACGCACAAGGCTTGATCAAAGGATACACGTCTTCTTTTTGAACACGGTCTATTTTATTGTAGACCGTAAAACATGGGATTTGATCGAGGCCGAGCTTTTCAAGCAAAGACAGCACTGTTTTCTCCTGCTCAAGTCGCTCTGGATCTGACGCATCTACGACAAAAAGTAGTGCATCGGCTTCCCCTGCTTCCTCAAGTGTGGAGCGGAAAGAAGCAACGACTGTCGTCGGGAGGTCACGTATGAACCCAACAGTATCGGTGACGACCGTCTGAAAACCGCTTGGGAAGGTGCTTTTTTTCGTTAAAGGGTCGAGCGTGGCAAACAACTTATCCTCTGCGAGCGTTTCCTGGGACGTCAGTTGCGTAAACAACGTTGATTTTCCAGCGTTCGTATACCCGACCAGTGCAAGCTGGAACGTTTGCTGTTGCTTTCTTCGCTGTCTGTAACGCTCACGGTGGGCGACAACCTCCTCTAGCTTACGCCCAATATCCCGAATACGACGACGGATATGGCGACGGTCTGATTCCAGCTTGGTTTCCCCTGGACCTCTCGTCCCAATTCCAGCCCCAAGCCTTGACATGGCCGCTCCCATTCCGCTCAACCTTGGAAGCATATAGTTTAGCTGTGCAAGTTCAACTTGGAGCTTTCCTTCCTTAGACCTAGCGCGCTGGGCAAAAATATCAAGTATTAACTGTGTGCGGTCAATGACCTTTGTTTCTAGTATGTCTTGTAGACGTCTCAGTTGAGAAGGCGTTAGTTCATCGTTACAAATCGCCACATTCGCATCTTTCTCCAGCATGAGCTGTTTTACTTCTTCTAGCTTACCAATTCCAAAATACGTCCCAGGTTCTGGGCGATCTCGTTTCTGTAGCACTGTGGCTGCAACTGTTCCATTGGCCGTTTCAACAAGCGAGGCAAGCTCTGACAGCGAGCCTTCCTCGTCTTCCTTGTCAGAACGCAATATAGAAAACAATACGGCTACTTCTTGTAACGCTTCAACTTGTTCACTCATTCTTGTCACCTACTTGTATTTGTCTTCACCGGTCGTGCCATCAGATTGAAAAATGATGTCTGCAGCCGTCAGCCACATCAAATCCTGTTTTGTATACGCGGATGGATGATGCAGCAGTCGCACGGCTTGTTTTCGAACGGACTTCTCCATAATGTTTCGTACGTAGCGACCATTCGAAAATCCTTGGCGAGATTGATTCATTTGCTCATCAAAGTGAGCTTGAAGCATATGCTCCGCTTCCTGCGTCCATGAGTAATCACGTTGTCTCGCCATTTGTCTGGCAATTTGCACGAGCTGATTGGGAGTATAATCTGGAAAATCAATAATCAAAGGGAATCTTGAGGGCAGCCCAGGGTTTAAACGTAAAAACCGCTCCATCTCTAAAGGATACCCTGCGAGAATTAAGACAAACTCACCAGATGCGTCTTCCATATGCTTCACGAGCGTATCTACCGCTTCTTTGCCAAAATCTTTCTCTCCACCTCTTGACAAGGAGTACGCTTCATCAATGAATAAAATGCCGCCTTGTGCTTTCTTAACGAGGTCCCTCGTTTTTTGTGCGGTTTGCCCGATGTATTCGCCAACGAGGTCCGCTCGCTCCGCTTCGATAAGGTGACCTTTAGGAAGCATTCCCATATCTCTAAGAAATTCGCCTAGCAGTCTTGCCACCGTCGTTTTCCCAGTGCCCGGGTTGCCTTTAAATAGCATGTGAAGGACTTGGGGCTCTGTTTTCAAAGCAAATCGTTCTCTAAATTTATTTAAAAACAGCCAGGCGTAAAGCTCTTTGACATGCTTTTTAATCTCCTGCATGCCAACCATTTGTTCTAAGCGTTGTTCAATGTTTTTTAAAGGCTGATGAACTCCTTCATCTACTGCACTTGATGTTGCCTCCAGTTGCACTGTGCCTTCTCCTGCATGGTGTCGATTTAGGACAAAGTTCATTTGTCCATTGGTTTTCAATGTATAGGATTGCTCCATCGCTCTTCACCCCTTATTCCGAACAGTATACGTACAGCGAAGCATGAATGTGACATTCGCCTATGCTACTATAAGAAGAAAGCGCGCCATCATTGTGAAAGAGACATACTTTCATGATTCTCTAAAAAGGAGGAAGTATCTATGGATATGCTTCTCACCCAGCGTCTCCCCGAGTATATGCAAGATTTTTTGCAGCAGCTCGAAGCGAAAGGTCGTCTGCCCTCCACTATACAAAGGTATGCGTATGACCTTGAAGATTTGCATGAATGGTTGGCGAAGAGATGTCAAATCGAAGCGTTGCAAGACCTCGTTCTCTTTGACTCTATTCAAGCAGAGCGCTGGCTATACAATATGCAGGAGGAACGCCAGTATTCTAACGCCACTGTAAAGCGCTTGATCACTGTGCTCAATCAATTGTATCGCTTTCTTCAAGTGTACCATGACCCAGCGTTAATTAATCCCATTCATACACTTGATTTAACAACTGTAAAGCACAGACAGCTTGGACTAGAGGACATCCTTTCTAAAAAGGATCGCCAGCAATTGTATGAAACGCTTCTCTCTGACAAGCAGTTAAGCGATCATCAATTAAAGGGGCGCCCTTATCTACGGACAAGAAATTACATGATTGTAAGGTTGTTCCTTCATTATGGCTTAACCATCGGGGAGCTGACACGTCTTACGATAAAAGATATTCACTTTGAAAAAAACGAACTCGTCCTTTATCCAACGCACGGGTCAGCTTCAAGAACCGTTTCACTTTTGAAAGAAGACCGTGTCGAGCTGTTTTCTTATTTAACTGATGTCCCTGAGCCGGTACGACCACGGTATTATACGAACGATCCGTTTTTTATTGCTTTTGATTATCAACGATTGACGTTCCGTTGGGTGTACGAGTTGGATCAACCAAAGGCTCTAAGTGATTTTGCAGTTCAAAAAATGATTCGCCAAGAATCCACGCGTGCGGGCTTGCCAGGCAGAACAGCTCAGCATATGAGGAATACTGCCATTCTTTCTTCTATCGCCAGTAACTCCTCCGACACAGAAGAGAAACTTATGGAGAACTTTGGTTTGCGTACCACAGCTTCTGCTAGGCGTTACCTTCGTTTTTACAGCGCTTTTGAGGATAGCCTTGGCGCGCACTTTTAAGATTGCCAAAAAGCGAAACAAACTCCCCTGCGAATGGCAGGGGAGGCGCAAAATGAATATGTATACGAAAAACGAATGCGGTGAAAGGTCAGACCTAAAGACAGATCCTTTCCTCTCCGTCCTTCTTATGCTTCGTCTGAAGTCTTGCTTGTATCCATTTGCACTGGCTTTTGAGGCGCAAACGTAGAAATAGCGTGCTTGAAAATCAGTTGTTGTTTCCCATCTGTTTCAATTAGCACCGTGAAATTATCGAAGCCTTTAATGGTTCCACGTAGCTGGAATCCGTTTAGCAGAAAAACAGTAACGAACATATTGTCTTTTCTAAGCTGGTTTAAAAACTGGTCTTGGATATTAATGCTCTGCTTCAAGGGCGGAATCCTCCTTTTCTCTTTATCTCGTAATACTATTTCGCTTAAAAACGCAGCTTTCCTGCTATCGAAGGCAAAATTTCGTCAGCGATTTTAGACATTGACCTAGAAGTGGTCACATCTATCCATTCCACATCCATTTTATTTCGAAACCAAGTGAGCTGACGTTTTGCAAAACGCCGTGTATTTTTTTTAAGTTGTGCAATGCTTTCTTCTTGTGTGCAGTCGCCTCTAAAATAGCTTACAATTTCTTTATAGCCAATGGCTTGCATGGATTGACAATTCTCATAGCCGCTTTTAAACAGGGCCTCCACCTCTTGAAACAGACCCTCTTCTACCATGTGGTCAACCCTCTGATTAATGCGTTCATAGAGCTCCTGCCGATCCATTGTAAGCCCCAGGATAAAGGTATTGTACCGATAGGCGTCCGCTTGTCGGGAAATACGATCAGAAGGCCTTTCGCTCGTCGTTTCATACACCTCGAGTGCTCTAATGACACGACGAACATTGTTCGGATGAATGCTTTTCGCAGCTTTTGGATCCACATCTGCCAACCGTTTATGAAGAGCCTCTTTGCCGATCATTTCACCCTCTTTTTCGAGACGTAGCCTTACCTCGGCGGAGCCACTTTTTTCTGTGAATTCATATGGATATACGATCGATTGTATGTAAAGGCCCGTTCCTCCTACGATCATTGGAAGTTTTGATTGTTGATGAATTCCGTCAATGCATGCCAAAGCCTGATCTTTAAAATCAGCAACGGAATAAGACGCATCAGGTGGTAATATGTCAATCAAATGATGTGGCGTATCCTCTCGCTCAGCTGGAGAGGCTTTTGCTGTGCCTATGTTTAAGCCTTGATACACTTGAATCGAATCGCCAGAGATGATTTCCCCCGACAACCGATTCGCCAACTGAATACCAAGTTCTGTTTTTCCTGCAGCGGTTGGCCCTACAATGACAAGCAGTGGTTTGTCTTCCATAGTGATCTCCCTTCTTTTACTAGGTTCACATCACACGTTTGAACATTTTTTTGAGTTCGTACTCACTAAATTTAACAATCACAGGTCGTCCATGCGGGCATGTATACGGATCCTTCGCCTTACGGAGGTCGTTCACCAATGTTTGCATGTCCTCTTTCCGCAAGTACATGTTCGCCTTTATAGACTTCTTGCAAGACATAAGAATCGCTGCTTCTTCGCGAATCTCTTCTAACGTTACGCTCGGTGTATCAAGTACTTTTTGAATGACGTCTTGCGCAGCCTCTTCTTCTTTTCCGTGCGGAAACCATACTGGATGACTGCGGAGAAGAAGGCTGCCTTCACCAAAATCCTCGACGGCTAATCCTAGGTTTAATAATAAATCTTTATGTTCTAAGAGCGCAAGGTAGTCATGCTGCCGAAACGTCATCGTCAGTGGAAGAGCTAGATCTTGAAGCTCATGCGTGTGCTCGCCGAGTTTTTGCTTGTAAAACTCATATTTTATACGCTCCTGAGCTGCGTGTTGATCTATAATAAACAGCCCCTCCACGCTTTGGGCAAGGATATACGTGCCATGATGCTGTCCTACTACTTCTAATTCAGGCATCTCATAAGGCTCCGCAGACACATAGGGAGACATAGATTCCGCAAGCTCGGTATGCTCAAAAGACTCGGATGCGTGTCGTTGCTCTTCCTCTCTTTCAACAGCTGGCGCAGATGGGCTGTTCTCTGCGTTATGAGACGATGCCTCCTGCTGCGTAGGGCTCTGAGGCAGAGAGGGCTTTCGGTAATTGGCTGGAGGAGTATCAAGCCGTATCGATTCTTGAATGGATGTCGTTTTGTGAGCCTTTGGCCTAGTTGCTTCGGGGGTGAGCGGGCTTTTACGAAGGCTTTTTTCAAGCGCTTCGGTCACCAACGCACAAAGCTCCTTTTCCATACTTAGTCGTACCTCGAGTTTTGACGGATGCACATTGGCGTCCATGAGCATCGGGTCCATCTCAATAGAAAGAACACCAACAGGGTAGCGCCCTATTGGTAACAACGTTTTATACCCTTGCATCACCGCTTGAAACAACGGAATATTTTTGACATAACGTTGATTGAGGACGAGAGAGAAATAGTGCCTCGACGCCCGAGTGATAGTGGGCTTGGCCGCAAACCCAGAAAGCACAAAGTTAGAAGTCTCAGCTTCCACAGGTACAAGGGCTTTAGCAACATCCATTCCGTATAGATGACCAAGCACTTGGTCATATCGACCATTGCCACTCGTCTTTAGCAGTTCTTTTCCTTCATGAACGAGAGAAAACTGAATGTGTGGACATGCGACAGCCACGCGATTCACTGCCTCCGTAATATGGCCAAGCTCTGTGTGCAAGCTACGAACGTATTTTAGTCGAGCTGGCGTGTTAAAGAAAAGCGAAGAAACGCGGACATCTGTCCCTTGGCGGCTATGTGATTTTTTTGCTTCGACGATGCTGCCGCCTGTCATATGCACTTCAGTTCCTGGTCCTTCGCCCGTAGACGTCGACAGCACCATATGACTGACAGAGGCAATGCTCGGAAGCGCTTCTCCCCTGAACCCAAGGGTACGGATACGAAACAAGTCGTGCTCATCTTGCAGCTTGCTCGTCGCATGTCGCTTAAAAGCGAGCAATGCGTCTTCCTCGTCCATGCCGACCCCATTGTCAATAACACGGATCATGCCCAAGCCTGCTTCCTCCACATGCACATCTACCTTCGTCGCTTTGGCATCCACTGCATTTTCAAGCAATTCCTTCACAACAGAGGCTGGTCGCTCAACGACTTCTCCTGCGGCAATTTTATCGGATAGCTGATGATTCATTTGCCGAATGAGACCCATACGCGCTCCCTCCTACTGTACCTTTTTTTTCATACGATATAGCCAATTCATTGCCTCAAGCGGCGTCATATCCATCAAATCAAGCGAGGCCAGCTCGCTTGCAAAAGTGGCTTCCGCTTTAGATGGAGCCGGCGTCTTCTTGGCCGCCTTTGAAGCTGTGTTTGCCTCGCCAAACAACGACAGCTGTTCAGCAACAGTCTGCGTCGCTCCTACTTCCGCTGTTGGTGCCGCTTGCCCTTTTGTTTGCTCCAGCTGCTGCAATAGGGCTGTCGCCTGTTTTGTAATCCCGTCTGGAAGACCTGCCAACTTGGCAACATGTATGCCGTAGCTACGATCAGACGGACCGGGCTCCACTTTATGCAAAAAGACAATTGTATCCTGATCCTCGACAGCCGCGACATGAACATTCTGCAAGGCATCAAGCGTTAATTCAAGCTGCGTTAGTTCATGATAATGGGTGGAGAACAGCGTTTTTGCGCCAATGTGATTGTGAATGTACTCCAATATGGACTGCGCTAAGGCCATCCCATCATACGTCGATGTCCCACGACCAATCTCATCAAGCAATAGCAAGCTGCTTGCTGTCGCTTTTTGAATGGCATCGTTGGTTTCCATCATTTCAACCATAAACGTACTTTGCCCAGCGGCTAAATCATCCGCTGCCCCAATTCGTGTAAACACCTGATCAAACAATGGCAGCGTGGCCTCTTTGGCGGGGACGAAGCAGCCGATTTGTGCCATGATTGCAATGAGCGCCACCTGTCGCATGTATGTGCTTTTACCGGACATGTTTGGCCCTGTAATCAATAGCATGGACGTCGTATTGTCAAGTGTGACTGAATTGGCGACATAATGCTGATGCATCGTCATCTTTTCAACTACAGGGTGACGGCCATCCACTATCGAAAGCTCGCCAGTCGGAGAAAATTGCGGACGGACATAGCCAGACCTTTCACTCACTTCAGCAAAGCTCGCCAACACATCAAGCTCACTAATCAGGCGAGAGAGCTCTTGCAAGGCAGGGATAAACTGCTGTGCACGTTGTCTTAACTCTAAAAACAGCTGATGCTCCAAGTCAACGCTTTTCTCCTGTGCCTCCAGAATTAAACGCTCTTTCTCTTTGAGCTCATCGGTAATAAATCGTTCGGCATTGGCAAGCGTTTGTTTGCGTTCGTACCGACCTTCAGGGAGATTTTTCAGATTGGAGCGACTCACCTCGATGTAATAGCCAAAAACGCGATTAAAGCCTACTTTTAACGTGCGAATCTGTGTCTCATCACGCTCCCGTTTTTCAAGCGCAGCGATCCATTCCTTTCCGTTTCTGCCAGCATCCCGGTACCGATCAAGGACATCCGAATACCCGTCAGCAATCATGTCGCCCTCGGTAATGGTCAACGGCGGCTCCTCAAGCAGCGAATTGGCTAACAGTTTCTCCAGCTCTTCCAATGCCGTTACCTGCTCTGCCAGTAAAGACGCCAAAGGCAACCCTAGCTCGCTAACAGCCCTCTGAATACCAGGCAAGGTGGACACCGTTTTTTTCACTTGCACAAGGTCCCTCGCATTGGCATTGCCATAAGAAATCCTGCCTGCAAGTCGTTCAATATCGTACACAGCCGTCATTTTTTCGCGAATGTCATGCCTGGATGTAAACCCTTCGATCAGGGTGGACACTGCGTCAAGTCGATCCTGAATGCCTTGTTTTGACCGCAAAGGCTTGTCCAACCATTCCTTAAGCCTTCGCCCCCCCATAGCGGTTTTTGTTTCATCTAGGAGCCAAAGCAACGAGCCTTTTTTGGTTTTGTCACGCATTGTCTCGACAAGCTCCAATGTGCGTCTCCCATTGCTATCAATCGTTAAATACTCATCAGGTTCATAGAAACGTGGCTGCTGTAAATGATCGAGAGAACGCTGCTGCGTTATCTGCAAATACTGTGTGAGCAATAAGAGCGCAGGTAAACAAGCCTTATTCTCAAAGGCAAAGGGGAGCTCTGCAGCATTGTCAATCGTTTGCGCAACAGAGACGGTCCACGATTGCTCGCGCATCAGGTCCATCATTTGAGCAGAAACGATCACTTCCTTTACACGAGCGACCTTCAATTCTTCTAACGCACGCTCAAAATCTTGAACACATGTTGTATGTATCGTGCCTGTTGTCAAATCACATAACGCAAGCGAATACTGCTCGTCGTCATGGGCCAGTGCAGCTAGAAAATTATGTTCTTTCTCAGATAGAATCGTTTCATCCATCACCATTCCAGGGGAGATGACATGGGTCACCTCGCGTTTCACAACGCCCTTCGCCTGCTTTGGATCTTCCACCTGTTCACAAATGGCTACTTTATAGCCCTGATCGATAAACCGTTTAATATACCCCTTGGCCGCATGGTGTGGCACCCCACACATCGGGACACGTTCCTTTCCACCACCATCGCGGCTAGTTAAGGCAATCTCAAGAATTTGTGCGGCTCTCGTCGCATCGTCAAAAAACATCTCATAAAAGTCTCCGAGACGAAAAAATAAAAAGGCATCTTTGTATGCCGATTTGATTGATAAATATTGCTGCATCATTGGTGTATATTGAGGCATTTTCGCATCTCTCCGTGTAAACAATCTTGAAGACTAGTATACCATTTATGTCGAAGGTTGACGATGCACACGATAGGCTAAGGATGAAAATTAAACACGACGAAATCTTTTTGAGTCGATGTTGCACTTGTACCCTTTAGGGTGGAACAGCGCGAGCTGAAGATCCCGGAGGAAAGCCGCTTTTGCTTTCCGAGGAAGCTGAAGCCGTGCCCGCGGAAAGCGAAGTATTTTGACGAAGCGGTTAAGTTATTACGAATAAACGCTTGAATTAGATATAAATAATCTGCTTGAAATCAGCTAAAAACTTAAACAACAAAAAAACTAGGAAGTGTCCGCTTCCTAGCCCTACTCTTCTTCTGCAGAAAGAAAATCGGTTTCAAGATCTTCAAAGGACTCTTCTTCAAGCACCCGCTGCCAGTCGTCATCGCAGCGTGAATCTGGGTGCACACTGACGCGTATTTTGGTTTCACCGATTATTTCCACGATAAATTCTCTTTCCACTTCCACGAGAACCTTGCTGCCCTTCTCGGAAATGTTGGCTTCTAAACAGTTGGGCTGCTGCAACACACGTGCAACCACTTCCTCTTCTTCACCAATGCAATGCTCATCCTTTACCTTCAAGGGCACTTCATCTTTATAGCTAATCGTCTCCGTAACTACTTGCGTTTTCGTGTTGTTCTCACACGAATACCAGACGTTTACATCGTAACGCCCTTCTACAACAACACAATCGCCTTTTCTTTTTGCTTCGTAGCGATGATTAATAATCCAACACCCAAGAATACTGGTTGGTTTAAAGTTCGGTGAGATGGTGTGGGTGCACTGCGTAAATTTCTTGCCTTTTCCGCAAACCGCCTTGACAATAATTTCTCTGTACTTCACTGAATGACCTCTTTTCGCCATGAAAGTCCAAACCTCCTTCTTCAGCTGTCCCCATATCGTATGCAGTGTGCACATCAAGTGTGACAAATGCCTAGTAGGACGATCGAAAGTCGTTTCTTCCATAGATTTTATGAAGCTTCCTTTGACATAGAACAGCAAAAGTACTTTTTACGGACGTGGCTGCTGTTTCGTAGCCTTACGCTCTGTTCTCATTGTATGAAGAAGGCTTCGAGATCATGACCAAGAGTGTGTACAGGGCAAAAGATTTGTGCACTTAAATGAAAAAAACACAACATGCCGAATGCATGTTGTGCGCGAAAAATTATTTTTCAGCCGTTTCACAAGACTTTTCATTTTTTAATGCCGAGCCTGTCAATCCGTTGATGACATCGCCATCCGTGGATTCAATCACATGAGCAGTCACCTTCGATGAAATTGTCGTAGCCACAATTTGAAGCAAGTCATTGACGTCGTTTTGGGAGGATTTGAATTCCTGCACAACAGGAATGTCATCAAGTTCCTCAAACAGTCGATCCAAGCGCTCTTCACACTTTTGCAAAGCTTCACCCTTGCCATAGTGCTGCAAGTTAACAGCTTGCTTTTGAACAGCCTTGATTTGTTTGATCAATTCTTGTATTTTTGTATTTTCATTGATTTGTTGCTCAGCCTTCTTGAAGTAATCTACCTCAGGAGTCTCTGCGATCATTTCAGCAATTTTTCTTGCCTGTTCCATTACTTCATTTCTCGTAAATGCTGCCATTTCCATCACCTCTTCGATTCTGTAACCAAATCCCCGTCCAACGTCCACGTTTTTGCCCCGGTAATGTAAACGGGGACGATTTTGCCTACAAGTGATTTAGGTCCTCTAAAATTAACTAGTTTGCTTTTGCGTGTGTAGCCTGATAATACATCCGGGTTCTTTTTGCTTTCCCCTTCAACTAGTACATCAACGACTTGTCCTTCAAACACTTTGTTTTTCTTTAATGAGAGCTCATTCACGAGCTGATTCAATCGCTGCAAACGCTCACGCTTGACCTCCATAGGTACATTGTCTTCCATTTTTGCGGCGGGCGTTCCTTCCCTTGGCGAATAAATGTAGGTGTATGCCGCGTCGTACTCAACTTCACGAACGATCGACAACGTTTCCTCAAACTGTTCCTCCGTTTCATTCGGAAAACCAACAATAATATCGGTTGTAAAGGTAACGTTCGGGATTCGCTCCTCCATTTTTGCAACAAGGGTCATATAATGCTCACGCGAATATTTTCTTCCCATGATTTTAAGAATCTCACTGCTTCCTGATTGCACAGGCAAATGGATATGTTCCATTAAATTTCCACCTTTGGCAAGCACATCAATCAAGCGGTCATCAAAATCGCGTGGATGACTTGTCATAAATCGAAAACGCGGAATGTCTATTTTTGAAAGTTCCTCCATTAAATCGCCTAACCCATAGGAGGAATCCTCAAAGTCTTTCCCATACGCATTTACATTTTGCCCAAGGAGCGTTACCTCTTTGTAGCCATTTCGTGCTAAATGGCGAACCTCTTCAATAATGTCTTCTGGGCGCCTGCTTCGTTCCTTCCCACGTGTGTAAGGAACAATGCAATACGTGCAAAACTTATCACAGCCATACATGATATTTACCCAAGCTTTAATTTGGCCTTTTCGAACCTTTGGAAGGTTTTCAATAATATCGCCTTCCTTCGACCAAACTTCTATGACCATTTCTTTACCGAAAATGGCTTCGCGAAGGATGTCTGGAAGACGATGGATGTTGTGTGTGCCAAAAATCATATCAATGAACGGATGTTTTTGCAAAATCCGATTCACAACTGATTCCTCTTGCGACATACATCCACAAACACCTATGAGTAGATCAGGCTTTTCAAGCTTCAGTGGCTTCAAATGCCCAATCTCACCAAACACTTTATTTTCAGCGTTCTCACGAATGGCGCACGTATTCAAAAGAATCACATCAGCATCGTTCACATCCGTTGTCGCTTCATAGCCCATTCCCTCAAAGATTCCTGCCATAACCTCGGTATCGTGCTCATTCATTTGACAACCGTACGTGCGAATATAAAAGCGCTTCCCAACACCGACCTGTTGCATGTCAGTACGTATGTCAAAATCATAATGAATATCAATATCTTTTCTTCTCCGGCGACGCGCATCTTTTAGCGACGGCGGTTGATAGGTCGTTTGAAAATATTTCGCAAAGTCTTCAGAGGTTTTCTCCTTTAAAGGCTTTTCATCTGTAGACGTTAAGTTCTTAGTCATGCGATTGTGTAACACCCTTTCCTCTTCCACTGCACACCCTTGTTGGATAGCTTGTACAGCCTGTGCTATTATAACAAAGTTTTTCTCATATGAACAAGGTTAGTCGTTGTCCATTTGTGATGATTTACGCTTGAAAGCTCAGCCAGCTCACGAGATCAGTCCTTATCGACTTCCCTTAAGTTTCCGGCAAGCCGCCAGAAGTCTCGCCACCCAACAAATTTGCCTTATGAAATCATCTCATTTTCAACTATAATATTGCGCTTGAGCATTCCATAATTCATAGTATTTGCCTGCTGTATCTTTACATAACTTTTCATGACATCCCTTTTGAATGAGTACCCCATGGTCGAACACATAAATTGTATCGCAAAATTTGCATGAAGAAAGTCTGTGGGAAATGAACACTGCTGCCTTATTATCAATCATTTCGTTAAACCGATTATAAATATCAAATTCAGCAACCGGGTCCAGCGCTGCTGTTGGCTCATCAAGAATGACGAATGGCGCATTTTTATAATGTGCACGTGCTATCGCCATTTTTTGTTCTTCGCCTCCCGAGAGATTGATACCATACGCATGAACATATTTATAGATGGGTTGCTTGAGTTTATGGGGCAATCCCCGGACATAGTCATCAATGCCCGCGACCTCCAATGATTTCCATACTTTGTCATCGTCGTAGTCCCGGGAAGCTGCAATGTTTTCTCCAATCGGCAATGAGAGCAGCTGAAAATCTTGAAACACCACATTAAACAATTTTAAATACTCTTCGTTGTCATAATCTCTAATATCCTTCCCATTTAAAGTGATGCACCCTTCATCTGGTTGATACAACCCGCAAAGCAACTTAATCACTGTCGTTTTTCCGGAGCCGTTCATCCCAACAATAGCAACACGTCTATTGGAGGTTATTTTCATAGACACATTTTTAATTACGTAATCATCACTGTTTGGGTATCGAAAACTGACATTGTGAAATACGACTTCCCAAGTCTCACAGTTTTTTATACGAAGTTGTTTGTCTGATTGTTGCTCAGAAGTTGCATCTATAAATTCAAAAAACGAACGTAAATATCTGTTGTTGCTTTTGACTTGGGATAATGCAATGAATAATTCATTGATATTAAAAATGAGGATGGTTATTGACGCATAACTTTTGATGACACTGCCTAAGGTAATATGTCCTGCAAGAGCTCTGAGTCCGACATAAATATACGCATATCCACCGACAAAGGTTGAGATTAATACATTCATCCCAAAGTATTTTTGATGAAGGCTGTACCTTCCGTTCAACACTTTCATCCAAGGTAAACGCCCCTTTGAAAGCACCTCACCAATTATTAATTTTCTCTGATTAAATAAATGTATATCTTTTCCAGCTTGATCATCCTCCATGTAATGATAATGATAGTAATCTAGATATTTGTTTGTTGAACTGTTTTGAGTTAAGTTGTATTCTTTCTCGCCTACAATCTTTGAATTTCTGGCTGAAAAAAACACACTTATCACGATAACGGCCAATGTCAAAATAAAAAATAAGATTGAAACCCAACTAAAACTGCCGTCTACTGTACTTGTATCAAGTGAAGAGACTATTAATATGCCAGTGGCAATGGTGAGTGAAATTAAATGATGACAAATATCACTTAATAATTTTGTCACTGAAGACATCCCACCATTTGTTAAGAACATAACTTCTACGATTTTAGCATGCAATTCCGTGTATTTAGGGTTCTCGTGCATCGCGTAATCCATTGAATATTTTTTGTCATTAAGATACTTCTTAATTCTGATGATAAACATTGCATTTAGCACATCTATTTTTTTCGTTAGAAATAACGTAATAATTGTAAAAAAAGCAGTCCCTCCAACAGAAAGGGTGACATATACAAGCAATACATTTAGATTTTTATCTCCGACCAGTTCATCAATAATCAGTGCAGCTACGTATATAGCTATGAAAGGAACCGTAGCATCCAGTAATGATTTAATCAAATTGAACTCCAAGTACCCTGGCGATAATTCCCTTACTAACGCACATGCACGTTTCATAATGTGGAATTCAGCAACGAACGCTTTTATACGGGGTATTATGGTCACCGTAACTTCACTCCACTGTTCTCTTTATAGTAATGGCTTTGAATATCAAAAACCTCCTTATATTTTCCTCCAAGCGCCATAAGTTCATCGTGTGATCCCGTTTCACAGATTTGGCCATCTTCTAGAAAGATAATTCGGTCACAGAAACGAGTAGATGAAAGCCGATGGGAGATGAAAAGTGATGTTTTATTTTTTGTTAATTTATCGTATCGTCGGTACATCAAATCTTCGGCAATGGGATCAAGGGCAGCGGTTGGCTCATCCAAAATAAGCAATGGTGCATCTTTATAAAGAGCTCGCGCCAGCATGAGTTTTTGTATTTCGCCACCAGACAAATTAACGCCATTTCCAGTAATCGATGGGAGAAGATTTGTATGATAGCCGTCTTTGAGCTCGTTGATATTTTCGCTTAGCTCAGCCTTTTGAATGACATCCAATAACCTCTCCGTATCAAATTCTGATTCCTTGCAGAATGTTATGTTTTCTGCAATGCTCATTGGCAGCAAGCTTACATTTTGAAACACAGCAGCAATAAGAGAATAATAGTCGTCTCTGTTAAATTCTTTACTATCCGTTCCATTTAATAAAATACGCCCACTTACTGGATGCAGAAGACCACAAATTAGTTTAATCAATGTTGTCTTACCTGCCCCGTTAGCTCCAACGATGGCAAGTTTTTCACCTGCGTAAACCTTAAGATTAAGCTGGTTAATAAAAACTCGATCGCTTTCCTCATAACTAAAACAAACATTCTCGAGCACAAGTTCTGCAGGTTGATCATAGGCAGGTAAGGTTGCCCCTTTCGTTCTTTTAGATGCATCTTTTGTGTCCATCAAATAACGATAATCATCAACTGAAAAATTCGCGTTGGTCAGATTCTTAAACCTCATAACAATTTGCTTCAACCACTCACTGAACCCCGTAATTGCACCAAAATAGAAAATAAAATCACCAATAGTCATATCACTGGTGAGCATTTGCCAGATCAAAAAGACATAGCCTCCGCCATTTCGAATCATAAACAGAAACACGTCAAACAGTCCTTGCATGAAGTGCTTTGTTTGAATATGATTTTCCAATCTATACTTCTCGTCCATAAATAGATGAGTCGTATCGTTAATCCAACTTTTCATATTGTAAGCACGGATATCTTTTGCAAATGCATGGTGATTAATCTCTTCAAGTAGGTAATACAATTTACTATCGATTTCAGCACGCACATCCTTGAAGCTATGTTCCATTCGCTGGACTAGAAAAGAAACATAGGCACTCGCCAGATAACTGATGATTAAAATCAAGATGATGATTGGATTCAAAACGAGGATAATCGCACTAAAAGAAATGAAACCGATGATAGCTTTCAATAAATATGCACTGTTAGGGTAAAAAGAGGCCATATTCACATATATATTTCTGCTTGTTGCATTATGCCCTCTCTCAATTTTTATTTTGCCTTGTGCAGACGAGGACAGGGAGTAATCCATATCGAGAATTTTCCAATCCTTTTTAATATAAAAATGCATGTTCAATATGTTGACTGCGCTTTTTAAAACCCCCTGCTCCGAATAATGGCTCCAATATTTTAAAAACATCAGCCCAATCGTTATTGTGCCAATCGTCGTTATAAAGGCAGCTGGTGAAATCGATTGATTTATTGAATCCAGCACAACCTTTGGGAGCCATATGACAATGAATGAAACGGTCAAATCAAAAAGAATAAAAACGAGCGCGAATAAAAATGCTGTCTTTTCAAAATTCCATTGTTCACGAAACATAAAATTCATATTATTAAGAAACCCATGCGAAGTCTTTTCTTTCCTTTTGCTCATTTCATTGCTCCTATTCTTCTTCTGTAAATCGTTTATAGCAACGAGTGAATTCCTATTATGGAACTATCTTACTTCTCCTTAAACATTTTCTTTTCGTCAAAGATACTCCCCAAAAAAAATAAACAGATCTTTGCATTCATCTGTTTACCTTTTGGGGAGCATTTCATTAAAAGCCATTACAACTTCTTCACTGGCCAATTCATTTGTTGTTAGTGCAGTGGATATTGACAACTCCACTACCAATCCACAGCATAACATTCTGAACATTCCGTGTCTACAAAAAAAGCGAGAATTCACCGTCACTAAAATCCATTTTACTTATATAGTAGCCTTTGTAATGAACTGCTTGATAACATTCATTGCGACTCGACTGGAATGAGCGCTCCTGCTTCTTTAATGAAGTACATCCACTGAAACAGCAGGAGAAGGAAACGCTCGCTGTCGAACCTGGATGGGTATAAAACATGGCTGCGGATGACTGTTTTGTAGACCATGCTCTGCAAATGAGTAAGCCTATTATGACGGGAGATGCTCAAGCATAAACCGTCTAGCGTTTTCTCTCGTAAGTTTGTCGACAATTTCCTTGTCGTACCTTGACGCAAGCAAGTCTTTAAACGATTGCATTGAATCATAGGTTTCGAGTCCAATCGTCTTTTCATCTATGCCATCAAAATCTGAGCCAATAATAACAAAATCCTCTCCACCTAAAGCAAGCAAATGATCAATATGAGTGAGAAGATCTTCTGCTCGTGCGGGTTGGTCCACGCGGATGAAGTCAGGCACAAATGTAACACCCATCAAACCTTTTCGAGCAAATAACGCTTTGATTTGATCGTCATTTAAATTGCGAGGATGGTCGGCAATCGCCCTTGCGTTGGAATGCGACGCCCATACGACGTCCGCCAGGTCTATGACGTCCCAAAACCCTGCTATCGAGAGATGACTTACATCCGTCCAGCAGTTGTGTTCATTCAACGTCCGGACAACGTCCTTACCAAACAAAGACAGCCCAGCCCCGCGTGGTTCGCCTACACCATCCGCCACAGCATTGGCATCGTTCCAAGTCAAACCAACGGAGCGAACGCCGAGATGAAGTAAAATTTTCAGACGATCAAGGCTTTTCCCTATTGCATCGCATCCTTCTAACGTAAGAAAGGCACCAATGTTTGGAGGCGTTAAATTCTCTACATCCGCCTTCGTCAAAATTGGCTTTATCTGCGGCTGAGCAAGGACTTGCTCGTTGTATAGATTGATCATTTCAAGCACGACGTCAAATTGCTGTATGTCTGCTACTTCTTCTGCCACGAAGAGCGCAAAGGTTTGCACCTCTGCCCCTTGGCGCGTTAAACGCCCGAGATGAATATCAAGTGCTTCACTATTGGCAAACGAAAGCGTTGGATTCATCCAAAGTTTGTAAAGTACGTCACAATGAAAATCATAAAAACCCATGCGTACACCTCCTGAACAATATCGTACAGTATCAACGGATGGTTGTCGATTCAGGCTTTTGATAAACGCTCGCTTTCTTCGTTGCTTTGCCTCGTTCGGTGCTCATTGCCCTTATCGCAACTCTGCTCCTCTCTCAGCTTCGCGCTTTGATGAAACAAGCGTTTTCAATGCGCAAGTAGAGAACCTCTCGCTTTTATTGCCAGTAAAAAAAACCTGTCCCATTGGCAGGTTCTTTTACTGGTGTGTGAATAAAAAATGATTTCATCTGATTGAGCCAGCGTGCTGCTTTTGTCAGCTCGCATGGACGTAGTTGATCGTTATCGAGGTCCTACTATCAATTTGATCGCAGTTCGTTCTTCGCCATCAATTTGGATGTCAGTAAACGCCGGAACACAAACAAGATCCACACCACTTGGTGCGACAAACCCTCTAGCAATCGCAACGGCCTTTACAGCCTGATTAAGTGCACCTGCCCCAATAGCCTGGATCTCTGCTACTCCTCGTTCTCTTAATACTCCTGCAAGTGCGCCCGCAACGGAATTCGGATTGGATTTTGCTGAAACTTTTAATATTTCCATTCTTCGTTTCCTCCTCGTCTCATTAGGTCGATGCTCTACCAAATATATTCAAGACGTCCGTTCTTATTCCTTTTGGCGGCACTTCATGATGACAGTCCCAAAAAATGATCAGCCTTCAATAAACATGTGATCGTCATTAATTAAAATCCGCTCGATCGACATTGCTTTTCCTGTGCGGCTGTCTGCCTTTATAAAGACGCCACTTAACTGTTCCCTACCTTCTGCTACCTCAAACCTTGCTGGCAGTGCAGTTGTAAATTTCTTCAACACCGTCTCACTGTCCATGCCTAACACGCCATCGTATGGTCCAGTCATGCCTACATCAGACATATAGGCAGTGCCTTGAGGCAAAATACGTTGGTCAGCTGTTTGTACATGAGTGTGCGTGCCAACAACCGCAGTGGCTTTGCCGTCTAAAAAGTACCCCATGGCAATCTTCTCAGAAGTCGCTTCCGCATGAAAATCAACAAAAATGAATGGTGTCCGTTTTTTCGCTTCTTTTATCAGTTCTTCTGCTTTCAGAAAAGGACAGTCTAGAGGAGGTAGGAATGCTCTTCCTTGTAAATTAATGACGGCAATTTCGACACCGTTTATATTAACAAACACGATGCCTTTTCCTGGGGTGCCTTCAGGAAAGTTTGCTGGCCTTACTAGGTTTTTCGCTCCATCAATAAATTCAAAGATTTCCTTATTGTCCCACGTATGATTTCCCATCGTAACCACCTGCGCACCAGCAGTCATAAATGCTCGATAGATCTTTTCAGTGATTCCGCGACCATTCGCGGCGTTTTCACCATTCACTATCGTCAGTTGAGGTTTATACTTTTCCTTCAATTTCGGCAAATACACATCAATCATGTGCCGGCCTGGCTTCCCTACAACATCACCAATAAACAATAGATTCATTTGTAAGCTCCTTTATAGATAAGACAGGAGGTCCCAATGAACGCGTCCCTCCTGCCGTTCTTTTCCAAAAATAAATAAAGCGGCGAATCGCCGCTTTATTTAGCATACTCTACAGATCGTGTTTCACGAATCACTGTAATTTTAATATGTCCAGGGTAGTCTAACTCTGACTCAACCTGCTTTCGTATGTCTCGTGCAAGTCTAGGTGCTTCAACATCGTTGACTTCATCTGGACGCACCATAATACGAATTTCTCTTCCCGCTTGAATCGCAAATGATTTTTCAACCCCATCAAACGATTCACAGATATCCTCAAGCTTTTCAAGCCTGCGAATATAATTCTCAAGTGTTTCGCTTCGTGCGCCTGGGCGAGCAGCTGACAATGCATCTGCTGCTGCAACAAGCACTGAAATAATGGATGTTGCTTCAGCGTCTCCGTGGTGGGAAGCTACACTGTTAATGACTACAGGGTGCTCCTTATACTTGGTCGTTAATTCAACGCCAATTTCCACGTGACTGCCTTCAACTTCATGATCTACAGCCTTGCCAATATCATGAAGCAAACCAGCACGTCGAGCGAGCTTTTCATCTTCACCAAGCTCAGCTGCCATCAATCCGGTCAGGTACGCCACTTCTGTAGAATGCTTTAACACATTCTGTCCATAGCTTGTCCGGTACTTAAGACGGCCAAGAATCTTGATGAGATCAGGATGCAGTCCATGAACACCAACTTCAAACGTTGTTTGTTCACCGACCTCACGAATGTGTTCATCGACCTCACGACGAGATTTTTCCACCATTTCCTCAATGCGTGCAGGATGAATTCGTCCGTCTTGAACGAGTTTTTCTAAGGCGATTCGAGCCGTTTCTCGACGAACCGGATCGAAGCCTGAAAGAATGACTGCTTCTGGCGTGTCGTCAATAATGAGATCAATGCCTGTCAAGGTTTCCAGAGTACGAATGTTTCTGCCCTCTCTCCCAATAATGCGGCCTTTCATTTCATCATTTGGAAGATTGACGACAGACACCGTGGTCTCTGCTACATGGTCGGCAGCACATCGTTGAAGAGCAAGAGAGAGAATGTTTTTCGCACGTTTGTCTGCCTCTTCTTTCGCACGGTTCTCATGATCTTTAATCATAATTGCCATTTCATGGGACAGCTCTTTTTCTGCTTCTTGAGAAATCATTTGTCGTGCTTCTTCACTAGTCAATCCCGAAATTCGTTCCAATTCTGTATGCTGCATTTGAATTAGGTGATCGACTTTGTTTTTCATCTCTTCAATTTGTTGTTGCTTCACCGCCAGAGAATCCTCTTTTTTCTCAAGTGAAAGTTCACGTTTGTCTACATTTTCACTTTTCCTGTCAAGGTTCTCTTCTTTGTGCAATATCCGATTTTCTTGTTTCTGCAATTCATTTCTTCGGTCGCGTACTTCTTCTTCAGTGGTAGTTCGAAGCTTATGAATCTCATCCTTTGCTTCCAGGAGAGCCTCCTTTTTCAAGGCATCAGCTTCTCTTTTACCTTCATCCACGATTTGCTGCGCTGCGTTCTCCGCACTGGAAATTTTCGCTTCTGCAATGGATTTGCGAACAAAATAACCGACGATTGCGCCGACGATTAAGATAACAACATTAGAGATGAGAAACACTGTCCAATCATTCATTGATGGCACACGAGTTCACCTCCTTGCCTTAAACATCTTAGTTGTTCCATTCATGTCGGCATGTATATTGCTACTCAGCAGAAGTCAACATACAGCACAATACCATTATTTACTTTTGTGTATAGTAAAGAATTATACATCGTAATTTTACGGCTGCAAGCACGGAATGTCAAGCAATCCCCTTTGGTTCAGGCGGATGCGAATCGTTCGGATCCTTTGTTGGTTTGTTTTGTCCGGTGCTCATTGCCTATATGGCAACTCCGACCCTCCTAAAATTTTTCATTTTAGATATGGCAAACGATTTCATTCTGCATGAATGGGTTGATCTAGAATCGTGCACTTTCTTCGCTGCTTGTTTTGTCTGGTGCTACGTAAAACAACTTTCGCAGAGCAAAAATCACCTCAACGCTTGCTGTACCTGAGTGGAAGCAAGGTGGGGTAGATCGATTGACATTTTGAGAACAACACCTGCTGTACTCAGTATCTAAAGGTGCCAATGCTCACAATCCTGTATTTACTAAAAGATCGCCTTATAGTAACAGCGGATTTCTACACTATAATTAACAAGTTGAGTCCCTTTTTATTTCATGTCACATCATATAAAATGAGTGCATCATCAAAAGCAGCCACTAACGGGACTCCAACGGCAAAGAAAACACGACCGCTTCGTCAAAATACTTCGCTTTCCGCGGGCACGGCTTCAGCTTCCTCGGAAAGCAAAAGCGGCTTTCCTCCGGGATCTTCAGCTCGCGCTGTTCCCGCAGGAGTCTACGTATTTTGACTACGCTCATGTTTGTTTCTGCGTAAATTGTTTTTACTTTGGCTCGGTCTCGTAAAACGAAATAAATAGAAAAGCGAGTTGAACCAATGTGCCGGTTTTCCCCGTTTATATCAAGTAAATTCTAGGTACGAAAGTTGAGTAAGGAACTTCTCTTTACGCAAAAAACGAGCCGCCTTGAAGACAGACGTTATCAAGGTGGCTCGTTTCATTTATTATTGCTATGCGTAACGGGGGTAACGTTGTTAAGCTAGATCAAGCTTATCTTGATCATCCGCATCTTCTTCCTCTGGAGTAACTTTCGGCGCGTCAAGGTTATAATGGCTCCGAACGCTTTCCAGAATAACTTTACGAATTTCTACATTTTCTTTGAGGAATTGCTTTGCATTTTCACGCCCCTGACCTAAGCGTTCATCATTAAAGGCATACCAAGCGCCACTCTTTTGGACAATGTCAATATCAGAACCAATATCAAGAATTTCCCCTTCTTTTGAAATTCCTTCGCCATACATAATATCCACTTCCGCTTGTTTGAAAGGCGGAGCTACCTTATTTTTGACGACTTTAATACGCGTTTTATTCCCGACCATATCATTGCCCTGCTTCAACGTTTCTGCACGGCGTACTTCAAGACGAACAGAGGAATAGAATTTTAATGCACGACCCCCTGGCGTAGTTTCTGGATTTCCGAACATGACGCCTATTTTTTCACGGATTTGGTTTATGAAGATCGCAGTTGTTTTCGACTTGCTAATCGCCCCAGAAAGCTTACGTAGAGCTTGAGACATGAGACGAGCTTGCAAACCAACGTGCGAATCCCCCATCTCTCCTTCAATTTCTGCTTTAGGAACAAGAGCGGCAACAGAATCAATAACAAGGATGTCAACAGCACCGCTCCGAACAAGAGCTTCTGCGATCTCTAATGCCTGTTCACCAGTATCCGGCTGCGAGAGCAACAGTTCATCAATATTAACGCCAAGCTTCTGAGCATATTCCGGATCAAGGGCATGCTCGGCATCAATAAAGGCTGCTGTTCCTCCATTTTGCTGTGTCTCGGCAATGGCATGCAAAGCGACCGTCGTTTTCCCAGAGGATTCTGGACCGTAGACCTCTATAATACGTCCTCTTGGGTACCCACCAACACCAAGAGCAATATCCAACGCTAGCGACCCACTTGAAGTTGTTGAGATTTTCCGATCACTTTGTTCGCCAAGCTTCATAATGGATCCTTTACCGAATTGCTTCTCTATCTGTCGAAGCGCCATATCTAACGCTGCTTTACGATCACTCATTTGAATTCCTCCTCATAAACTCTTTCTATATCTATCATACATTTTTTTATTCCTTTTGCCAACAAAAAAGCGAACATTTATTCGGAAAAATAAAATTCAAACGATATCAATCTCAAGTTTTGTAAGAACGATTGCCCGAATGTTTCTCTTTCAGTTCGCCTTATCGGCGAGTCAGCAAAGACGACCATTCTGTCGTTGTTTTTGAAGGGAAGCAAAAACACAAAAAATGAAAACAGTGCATCTTTGTTCAAACGAACAAGGAGCACTGTTTTGACTATTCCCCGCGTAGGAGCAACGCCATGCCTTGACGGACGGCACGGTTTCGGACAGACGCACGCGACCCTGCAAATCGAAAAGAATCCACGGTAGTGCCATTTTCAGTGGCTACGGCTATGTAGACGGTACCTGGTGCTTTCCCTTCCAAATCATCTGGTCCTGCTACGCCAGTGAAGCCAATTCCAATTGAAGCTCCAGCGATTCGCCGAATGTTTTCCGCCATCGCCTTCGCGCACTCTTCGCTGACCGTTCCATACGTCTTTATTACGTCTGGTTGGATTGAGAGCAATGAAACTTTTAGATCGGGATGGTAACACACGACGCCTCCCTTAACAACGCTTGACGCACCTGGGACGGCAATCAGTGCATCGGCAAACATGCCTCCTGTTAAACTCTCTGCCGCAGCAACCGTCTGTTGTTTTTCTTTGAGCGTGTGAACGAGTGCTTCAGGAAGCATTGTCTCTCCATAGCCGTAAAGATATTCACCCACGCGCGCTTTGATTTTCTCTTCACACGCATCAAGAAGTCGCTTGGCCTCCTGCGGATCTCGGTGCTTTACCGTTAAACGCAAGGTGACTTCTCCGGGCTTTGCGAGTGGCGCAATCGTCGGGTTCGTTTGGGCACTAAGGAGATCCTCCAACTCATGCTCAAGCTGCGACTCACCGATACCTGTAAAACGGAGCACTCGTGACTCAATGCGATCCAGCTCAGGAAAGGTATTGGTCAAATAAGGCAGAGCACTTTTTAGAAACATTGGCTGAAGCTCGTGTGGGGGTCCAGGAAACATAAGGTACACTTTGCCTTGCTTAGTCAGTGCCATACCCGGTGCCATACCGGTCGTGTTTTTCAACACCTCACAGCCCTCCAGAACGAGCGCCTGCTTGCGGTTGTTTGGGGTCATTTGACGGTTTACAGAAGCAAAGTAGTCTTCAATATAGTGCAAAGCTTCTGGATCATGAACAAGCTGGACGCCAAGATGACGCGCAACAGTTTCTTTTGTTAAGTCATCCTTTGTTGGACCAAGTCCCCCAGTAAAAAGCAAGACGTCGGCACGTTGCTCCGCTGTTTCAATCACATGCTTTAGTCGCTGAGGATTGTCTCCAACAACCGTATGGAAATACACATTAATGCCGACCTCTGCGAGTTCTTTTGAAATAAACTGCGCGTTCGTATTGGCGATCTGACCGAGCAGTAGCTCTGATCCAACAGCGATGATTTCAGCATTCATATGAAAACCCCTTTGTTATTTTGATGAAAGAACGACTTCCTTGTTTTTCACAAAGTAATCCCAACCAGAAATGACAGTGAAAAATAAACAAACCCATAGTGCAATAGTGGCAAATGGAAAATTAAAAAGTGCGAATGGAAGATTGTAAAGTAAAAACGCCACAATCGCGATCATCTGTGTCCACGTTTTAAACTTCGCCAACTGGCTTGCAGCTAACACCGTGCCATCTGCAGCAGCGATTAAGCGAAGACCCGTAACAGCAAACTCACGACTTATAATGACAATGGCGATCCAAGCTGGAACATCCCCCATTTCAATCAAAATAAGCAGCGCAGCAGACACAAGTAATTTATCTGCTAGAGGGTCCATAAATTTTCCGAAATTAGTGACCAAGTTGTGTTTTCTCGCCAAATAGCCATCCACCCAGTCGGTTAACGATGCGAAAACAAAAATAAATGCGCCAATCATATGGGCAATTGGAAACGTAATTTCGCCAATCTCAACGGCTCCAAAAGGTAGAGGAACAAGCATAAACACCATAAAAACGGGAATGAGAAATATTCTTCCAACTGTAATTTTATTCGGCAAATTCATAACGTCGTCCTCCTTCTTAAAAAGTTAATCTTGCACTATATGTACCTTTGATAATTCGTGTACATCAAAAAACCTGACGCGACAGCCAGGTTTTTGACCATTCCTTTTATTCGCCTTCGACCGTTTCATTCCCTGCCTTTGTAATCACAATCGTTTGATCCTTTTGCTCAGTTGGTGACACCTCATATTGAAGAGGAATTCCATTCACAGTCACTTTTGTATCATAAGCTCTAGGCAAGCGAAGGTTGATCGTGTCGTGTTGGCTCATATCCACTGTCCATTCGCCTGATTCCGGAGACAGTGTATTTTGTTCTATTATGCTTCTGTCAGCTGTGCGAACACCAATGTAGGCTCTACCCGTCACCTCAAAGGTCAATTCAAACGAATCTGGTGCATTTGTGAGCTCGTAAGTTGTTGTGACGCCTTGGTCTGTCGTAGGAGTTACTGTTAATACTGGTTCTGTGGTTTCCTCATTTGTCGTAGACTCATCCGTTTTCTCATCCTCACCAGAAGAAGTGCCCATGCCTTCACTATCCGCAGCGCTGTCAGGAACGTCTGGATCCTCTTCTGTTGTAGACGGATTGCCTTCATCTAATACGACAGTTGGCGAATTATCCTGATTAGCGTCTGCCGATTCATTTGGTGTCGCTCTTTGTATGAACGTATACACGAGGATAACAGCAATTAAGAAGACGAGCACAATAAGAATCTTCGGGAATACGCGTGCGAATTTTGACCGTCCTGCTGATACATGCATCGTGCTTTTAGACCGTGCCAAACGACTCGGGAGCTCATCAGGCACTTTATGCTGCGGAAGGTCTTTTTCGTAGGCTTCAAACACTTCATCTGGTGATAGTCCTACCGCCTCTGCATATTGCTTCACGAATGCACGTGCATAAAAATGCCCTGGCAATGCATCATAATTTCCTTCTTCAATCGCCTGAAGATAACGCGCTTGTATTTTTGTGCGTGTTTGCAGCTCATTGAGTGTTAACTGCTGCGTCAGACGATGCTCTTTTAAATACTGTCCTAGTTCCGTCATAGGAAACACCTGCCACACTTAGACTAAAAATCAAACTGGTGTGGACCGCTAAAATCGTCATGCGGTCGCCAATCCACATTTTTGTATGTAATCTCTTCGTCCGGAGTCGATCGAAGCTCAATAATATAATCAAAGTCGTTCATATCATATTCGGTTGCTTCCACGAAAATATCAGGGTGTTCAACAACTTTCGTTACCGGCATACGCATCATTTCTCGCACAAGCTGCCAATGTTTCTCTGAGTGCCTTCGTGCAGAAACAATGCCATCAATGATGTAAATTTGGTCTTCGGCATACTCGCCGTCGATAAGTTGGTCACGAATGGTTTGCTTTAACATTGTCGATGATATGAACAACCAGCGTTTGTTCGCACAAACACTTGAGGCAACGACCGATTCGGTTTTGCCAACTCTAGGCATCCCGCGCACGCCAATAAGACGGTGACCATCCTGTTTAAAAAGCTCTGCCATAAAATCAACAAGCAAACCAAGCTCATCACGCTCAAACCGAAATGTCTTTTTGTCGTCCGCATCTCGCTGAATGTACCGACCATGACGAACAGCCAGTCTGTCACGGAGTTTTGGCGACCGGAGCTTTGTGATCGTAATGTTTTCCATATTTGAAAGTATCGCTTCTAAATTTTCTATCTGCTGGCTTTCATCACTTCTTAGAAGCATGCCACGTCGTAAATTATCGACACCATTAATGGTTATAATATTTATGCCTAACATGCCTAAAAGGGACGCGACATCACCGAGCAACCCTGGACGATCACGCTGAATCTCGTATTCAAGATACCATTCTTTTCCTTCCATATCTTCCCCCTTTTATCTCTATACAGTCAATCTTCTCCATTTTAACATAAAGATATAGGCCATGTGACACATCAATGTATCATTCTTATGCAAAGCTATCATTCCAAGAGGACATCGTCAAAATTGATTACGGAATCGGCTTCATTAGTGGCCATTCACACATCTAAATTCACCCGTTAGAACTTGAAAAAACAGGGCCAAACTTGGCCCTGTTATTTGTGGTCGTTTCCGCCTTGTTTCACAAGCTTGACCATCATATTTGCGATGGCATGCTGTTCTTTTTCGTCAGCGACTTTCCAAAGCTCAGCTAAAATACGCTCTTCTTCGTTTTTGCCTTCGACTTCTTCTGCAAGATACCCGCCAATTTGGAATGCGATTTCCGAAATGGCTTTTTGGTCATACCCTTGCCCTTCTGCATGTTCGAGACGGTCTCCTAAAAAGCCTTTCCATGAATCAAAATTATCCAGGATGGACATGCCTTCAACCTCCTATAGTTGACTTCATATCCTAGCTTGCGCATCTTCAGGTTACTCTATGCACGGTTACGTGTACCAACCGCCATTTACAGAGAGAATATGTCCCGTCACGTATTGTGAAGCTGGATCAAGAAAATAACGTACCGCATGAACCACTTCTTTTACATGCCCAAGTCGACCTGCAGGAATGTCCATGGTCAAGGCTTCAAGGTCTTCCTGCGACAACTTAGTCGTCATTGGAGTTTCAATAGCCCCAGGTGCTACAGCATTCACGGTCAGCTTTGTACGTGCGGTTTCTTTAGCCAGTGCTTTAACGAACGCAATTTGTCCACCCTTCGCAGTCGAGTACATGCTTTCATACGCCCCACCAGTTTGACCAAAAACAGAGGATATAAAAACAACACGAGCATACGGCTTCCTTAACATCGATGGAAGAAAATGACGAGTGAGCGCGAGAGGCTGCTGCACATGGACTTGGAGCAAGCCCGCCAGCTGCGTATCCGTACTTTCCTGAAACAGCCCTTCGACGGTGTGTCCTGCCGCATGAATCAACACATCGAGTTCTGATGGCAATTGATCAAGACATTCTTGTGCTCCGGTCGCAGAGGTCATGTCGGCTTGCACGGCGACAACCTTCTTGTTTAACTCTTGCGCTTGCTGCTGTAAGTTGTCTATAGCTGCACGGTTTGTATGATAGTGCGCGTAAACAGTGACCTCTTGCTGAAGCAAGGCTTCACATATGGCTCGCCCAATGGCTCCACTCGCACCGGTTACAAAGATGTGTTTCATTTTTTCTTACGCTCTACGATTTCGGAAGGATTTGACAAACCGCTTGCCCATCCTTTGTCACGACAGCCTTCAGAGCTGCTTGAATATCACGTAATGACAATTGTTCCAGCACAGGAACAACATCAAATAAATTCATCTCATTAAACTGATAGCGTGTAAATTGGTTCGCAATGTACTCCGGTGAATTCAAAGAGCGAAGAAAGCCGCCAATTTTTTTCTTTTTGATCTCTTCGACATGCTGAGCGTCCCACTGCGACTCTGATGAAATCGCGTCAAGAAGCAACGCGGAAATTTCTTCAGCCAATAGGTCCGGCTTTGTAGTGTCACCGCCAGCGGACAAAAAGCCAAATCCGTCCTCTTGGGTATAATCAAATGAAAAACTCTCATCAATGATTTCTTCATCCAGCAGACGTTCATAGGCAGACGAGCTTTTGCCGAGCAAATAGTCAAGCGCTACATTGACTGCCACCTCGTGCTGCAACATTTCCTTCCCTTGCCTTGTTGGTGAGGGATCTTTAAAGCCAATTAAACACTTTGGCGTTTGTACGGTCATGTGAATGACCTTTTTTGCCTCAGAAACGCTTTTATCTTCTTCCTCAAAAAAACGTTCGACAGGGGCTTGGTCCGTAAATGGTTTTTTCTCCTGGTTGTCACGAACTTGTTTGAAAACTTCTTCAGGCTGCACATTGCCTGTTACAAACAAAAGCATATTGCTCGGATGATAAAACGTTTTATAGCATGTATAAAGTAGATCAGCTGTAATACGGTCAATTGATTTTACTGTCCCAGCAATGTCGACCTGCACGGGGTGTTTATGGTACATGGCTTCAATGAGCCCAAAAAACAACCGCCAATCAGCATTGTCGTTGTACATATTAATTTCTTGTGCGATGATGCCCTTCTCTTTGTTGACCGTCGCTTCTGTAAAATACGGTTCTTGAACAAAGTCGAGCAATGTTTCAAGGTTTTTTTCTACATTGGTTGTTGTTGAAAATAAATAAGCTGTTCGTGTGAAAGATGTAAAGGCGTTAGCGCTGGCTCCTTGTTTCGAGAAATCATGAAACACATCGCCGTGCTCTTTTTCGAAAAGCTTATGCTCTAAAAAATGAGCAATTCCATCTGGTACTTGAAGCGATTCCTTTTGCCCTAATGGGGTAAAGTGATCGTCAATGGAGCCATATTTTGTTGTGAATGTGGCGAAGGTTTTATTAAATCCCTTCTTTGGAAGCACATAAACGTCTAAGCCATTTGTCAATGTTTCGTGAAAAAGCGTTTCGTCTAATTGATCAAATACTTTTTTCTGAGCCATGTTGTTCCTCCTCTAAGCCTTTGAGAAAGTACACAGTGTCAAGCTGTGCTTTTTGGGCGACATTCACAATCGCTTCATTCGTCACATTGTTGATGCCTTGTAGAAAATCTTCTACAGATCGTTTTGTGCCAGCAATAACATTATTGTAAAGCATCTCAACAATGCCTCTCGGCGTGTCGATCATTTCTAGCAATTGATTCGCAATCATTGCTTTCGTCTGTTCCACTTCCGTGTCGGTAAAAACGCCGTTTTTCATATCATCCATTTGTTGAATGATGATCGCCTTCGTTTTATCAAACTGCTCAAATTCAATCCCACTCATGACGAGCAAAAGCCCTTTGTGACTCTCAAGACGTGAGGCCGCGTAATAAGCTAAGCTTTCCTTCTCGCGGACATTCGTGAAAAGCTTTGAGTGTGAGAATCCACCAAAAATGCCGTTCATCACCTGCAAAGCATAATAATCCTCTGAATCATACGCAACAGGCACCCGGTAGCCGATGTTCAGCTTTCCTTGTTGTATGTCCTGCGCTTCTTGTACTTCCTTGACGTCTGATTTAGATACGACCTGCTCTTCTTTCACCTCAGGCAGGGACTGACGTGTTCCACTGAAGGCAAAGGCGTTCTTAATGATTGGAACGACGGTGTCTGCTTGGACGTCCCCAACAATATAAAGATCCATTTGCTCCGTTTGCAAGAACTGCTTATAGTAGGCAAACAACTCGTCATTACTAACGTTGTCAATGGATGCCCGATCTCCATAAGGATGCAGACGAAAGACCTCTTGCTCACACATTTCCTCAATGAGTCTAACACCTGCGTAGCGCATTTTATCATCGACGATTGCATCGAGACGTTGCTTTAACGCACGCTTTTCTTTCGTGACATTGGCTTCCTTAAAGAGCTCGCCATCCTTCGCAGGACGAAGCAGTGCATCCGATAACATCGTCACAGCAGCTTCAAGCAGATTTTCATTGGCGCCAAGAAATTTTTCATTCGCAATGTCAATCCGATACGTAATTACATGCTGATCGCCTTTCTTAGATACATCCACATTAAAAGAGGCACCATACAGGCGATTTAGCTCAGAACGAAGCGCCTTAGTTGATGGAAATCTCTCAGTACCACTTTCTAGTACATGCGCAAGCAAGGCGCGTTTTGTCACGGTGTCTGAATCAAGTGGCGCATGAAGCTTTAAATAAAGCGTATTTGTTTTAAATTGGGTGCAAGACAAGACGTGCACCTGTAGTGCGTCGATCGACGTTGTTGTTTCTGTAAATTGATTTGTCATGGTTTGGTCCTCCTTGTTTACGAACTTTGGCTTGACGGCTCGTCAGACGGCTTTGAAACAAGTACTTCCCTAGGCTTGCTCCCTTCATATGGACCGACGATATTCCGCTCTTCCATCGCGTCAATAAGTCTCGCTGCTCTTGTATAACCGATTCGGAACCGACGTTGCAGCATTGAAACAGAAGCCGTTTGCATGTCAGCGATAAGCGCTACAGCTTCATGGTACAGGTCATCCTCGACATCTGAGGTGACCTCTTGAGTATCGTCTGGGATCATTTCATCTTGGTATTGTGCCTTTTGCTGGGTAATGACATGCTCGACAACGCGCTCGACCTCATCGTCAGACAAGAAAGCGCCTTGCACACGAACAGGACGTGAGGCACCTACAGGCATAAAGAGCATATCTCCGCGACCGAGCAATTTCTCAGCGCCACCAGAATCAAGAATGGTCCTTGAATCGATTTGAGACGACACACTAAAAGCAATTCTGGAAGGAATATTGGCTTTAATGACGCCTGTTATAACGTCAACAGAAGGGCGTTGTGTGGCGATAATGAGATGAATGCCTGCCGCTCTTGCCATCTGAGCCAACCGTGTAATCGCATCCTCAACATCCCCAGAAGCCACCATCATTAAGTCTGCCAATTCATCTACGATAACAACAATGAATGGCAACTGCGGCTGCTGTTCTTCCCGTTGCGCATTTTGTTTGTTCACATAGTCATTGTACCCTTCAATGTTTCGTGTGCCAGAATGGGAAAACAAATCATACCTTCTTTCCATTTCGGACACGACTTTTTTAAGGGCTTGAGATGCTTTTTTTGGATCTGTCACAACAGGAGCCAATAAATGGGGAATGCCATTGTATACATTCAGCTCAACCATTTTAGGATCAATCATCATCATTTTGACTTCATGTGGTTTTGCTCTCATCAATATGCTGACAATGATGCCATTAACACAAACACTTTTTCCGCTTCCTGTTGCACCAGCCACGAGCAAATGAGGCATTTTATTTAATTCAGCTAAAATGGCTTCTCCCGAAATATCTCTCCCTAGTGCCATGAGCAAATGACTTTTTGAGCTATGCGCGTTTTTTGTATCAAGCACTTCACGCAAATTGACCATTGCCACCTCTTTGTTTGGCACTTCAATACCAACAGCAGATTTCCCAGGGATCGGAGCTTCAATTCGAATGTCCTTTGCTGCCAAGGCAAGTGCAAGATCATCGTTTAAATTCACAATTTTACTCACCTTCACGCCAACATCAGGATACACTTCGTATTTTGTCACCGCTGGTCCTAGATGGACCTTTGTGACCTTTGCATTGACGCCGAAGCTTTGAAACGTTTTTTCTAATTTTTTTGCGTTCGCAGCGAGTTGGCGCTTCTCCGTCGATTGATTGCTGCTTTTCGGAGGCGACAAAAGACTAAATGTTGGTAGTTTGTATTGTTTGTTTTCCATCTCTCTCATGACAAGAGTGACAGAACCGTCCGCTTTTTGTTGATCTTGCTGCTCTTGTTGGTCGTCACTACCCTTTTCGTCTTGCACTAGTTCGTTAGGATGATCGGCTTGAGGTGATGCCTGTGCCATTGGCTCATCTTGTCCGTAAGCTGTTTCAGTAAAATCTGCAATGATTGGCGCCGCCTGCTGATCTACAGATTCATCTTCTATCTCAGCAGCCTCATCATCATTTTCAAGGACTTCTCTAGACTCCCTGCGTTTGGAAGGTTTTGAGGCCTGGTTGCTCTTGTTCTGCTTCCATTGCGTCAAGCTTTCCTGAACGTTCTTTTTAACTGAATGAAACGCTGCGGCAAGCCACTCCGACACTCTGCCAAACAAGTCATGCAATGATTTTCCTGAGAGAAGAAGAACCCCAATGGCTGCGATAAAGAGGGCAAAAATACGTGTTCCGGTCGCAGCAAAAAGAAAATGAAATAGGGCATAAAAAACCGCACCAATCATACCTCCGCCAAGCTGAACCGTCATCGCAGGATTGGATGCTTCTTGCATAAACAGCTGGTATGTATTGCGAATGACCGATGGATCCTCAAACACACCATGTCTTGATAGTGTCTCAAACAAACTCACGTGAGAAAACAATAAAACAGAAAGCACAATGAGGTATGCGCCGGACAAACGACGCGTAAAAAAGGCTGGCCATTTGCGTTTGAAAATAAAATACAGTGAAAGTAAAAGACACGCAAATAAAGGCAATGAATACCAGCTTCCAGCCAAAAATCGCACAAGTTCATAGAGTGCAAGACCAACCGCACCAAGCTGCGCAACTGTAATGACCGTCAGTACGAGCAATAACAGTCCAGAGATTTCAAAATAGAATTGGTTGAGTAACACACGTTTTTTTTTCGTTTGCTTTTTTTTTCGAGTACTTGCCATAAAGCTCCCACCTTTGTCCTTCATTCACGATGGTAAAAGCAGCCTCTGGAGGGCTGCTTTAGAATCATTACCAAAGTATATCATAAGAAAGGTCAGGCACTCTAATGTTAAGACAGATTCGAAAGGATTTGCCCGGGCGTATAGGCCTCCATTAAATAGTGTGATGGATCGGAGCTCAGCACTTGAACAACTCGGAACTGTGCCTCTGTCGTTTTTTCGACGAGCAAAGAGCAACCTCCCACTTGAAGTGTCATACGATTTTGGAACACCTTCTCATCAGGCTGAAAAATAAGTTCCTCAGGCATTGAAGTATATAAGATCATTTATCGACACTTCCTTTATCCTTCTCCGGTCTGCTTTCTTGAATAAGTTCTTGCAGTTTTTTAATGGCTAAGCCAACTCCACCCACCTCATCAATCAAACCATAAGAAACCGCATCTGTACCTACGACGTTTGTGCCGATATCTCGTGTTAAATTGCCTTTTGAGAGCATCAACTCTTTAAATTTTTCTTCCTCAATATTTGAATGTGAGGTCACAAAATTAATGACGCGTTCTTGCATTTTATCGAGATATTCAAACGTTTGTGGGACACCAATGACCATCCCTGTCAGACGAATCGGATGGATCGTCATCGTTGCCGTTTCAGCGATAAAAGAATGCCTTGTACTAACGGCTATTGGCACGCCTATACTATGTCCTCCACCAAGAACAATGGATACACTCGGCTTTGTCATGGAAGCAATCATTTCAGAAATGGCCAATCCTGCTTCTACATCTCCACCTACTGTGTTAAGCAAAACGAGCAGTCCTTCGATTTTAGGGTTTTGTTCAATCGCGACAATTTGCGGAATGATATGCTCGTATTTTGTCGTTTTATTTTGCGGTGGCAATTGAAGATGCCCCTCAATTTGTCCAATGATATTTAAACAATGAATGTTGGATTCTGGCGCTTTGGCGACCTCTGTTTGTCCAAGTTGTTGGATTTTTGAAAGGATGCCATCTGAGGAGTCTTGTTTTTCGTTGTCTTCGTTATCTTCTTTTGGTGTTTCCTCTTCATTGGTGAACGGATTCATGACACAAAACAACCACCTTTCTTGCATTAGTTACCTGTAGTATGATCAAGCTGTTAAAAATCATACAAGGTTCTATGTTCGGTCATTGAAATTTTCTGTGAACTGATCGTACTTACGAGGCAACTTAGTTATCATTGGTTTTCGATAAGCGGTCAATTTTGAGAAGTCTTGGATACCTCAGTTGATCAGATTCAAGCAAAAAACAGACAGAGACCTGTGTGAAAAGGTCTCTGTCTGTTTTTGTTACAAAGCTTTTAATTTTCCTAATAGCTGCTGAAGCTGCGTTCGTTCGTCTTGTGTAATTTGAGCAAGCGGCAAGCGAACGCCACCTACATCAAGTCCAGAGAGCTGCAGTGCCGTTTTAACAGGAACAGGACTTGGTGCCAAAAACATACCGGTAAACACGGGCATTAACAAGCGATGAATCCTTGCTGCTTCTACGGTATTCCCCCGTGCCAAAGCGGTAAGCATATGGTCCATTTCCTCTCCAACAATATGTGCAGCTACCGACACGACACCTTTCGCCCCGACCGCACTCATCGGTAAAGCTAAATAATCATCGCCGGTGTAAACGGCAAGAGAAGGTACACGGGTAATCAATTCAGACACCGTAGCAAAATCTCCACTAGATTCCTTTACCGCAAAGATTCCAGGCAGTTCGGCAATGGCGACAAGCCCATCCACTGACATCTTCACGCCCGTACGACTCGGAATATGGTACACCATCAATGGCAGGTCTACCTCATCGAGAATGGCTTTGAAATGTTGGAAGATTCCTTCCTCAGACGGCTTATTGTAGTATGGAACAACGGCCATGATCCCATCAACACCAGCAAGCTTCGCTTTTTTCGCAAGGAAGATGGATTCCTTTGTATCATTCGTTCCGACACCAGCGATCACAGGGATTCGACCATCCACTTCCTTCACCGTGTATGCCCATAAGGCTTGCATCTCTTCCTTAGTTAACGTCGGTGCTTCACCAGTAGTACCCGTGACAACAAGGGCCGTTGTTTTTTTGCGTATGAGCCATTCAATCAGCTGAGTCGTTTTTTGGAAATCGACATTGCCTTTGTTGTTAAATGGGGTCACCATCGCCGTAAGCAAATGACCAGCATCCATTTAATTCGCCCCTTCATATAAAATATCTTGCGTGCTTTACTCTTCATGAACGACAGAGGTTGTTGTCATTTCTGAAGGCAGTAAAAACACATCATGCAATGCATTAACTGCTGCTTCCATATGTTCGCCATCAACGAGCACCCAGATAGTGGTATGTGAATCGGCGGACTGGAGAATGTTAATTTTTTTCGCAGCAAGCGCAGCGACAATTTTTGCCGCTACACCTGGCACGCCAGTCATGCCCGCTCCGACGGCTGACACTTTGGCACAGCCTTTTTTGATGAAAGGCGTGTGCCCTTGTGTTTTCAACACCATTTCGGCGCGATTTGTTGATGACGCGCTTACAGTATACGACACATACGTCGGCGTAATGGAAATAAAATCGACCGAAATGCCCTCGGATGCCATTGCATTAAAAATCGCAGCTTGTTGAATAGGCTGATCGCCCGTTGCCTTGACCGTAATTTGTGAGACGTTTGCGACGTGAGCAATGCCTGTGACAAGACGTTCATCAATATCCGCGATTTTTGCCTCTGACTTCACAAGCGCCGTCACGAGCGTTCCAGGAGAATCGGAATGCGTCGAACGAATTCGAATCGGAATTTTTGCCTGCATGGCAATTTCAACAGCTCTTGGGTGAATGACCTTGGCTCCCTGATACGCCAAATTGCAAATTTCTGTGTACGTGACGACAGGGATTTGACGGGCGGATTTGACAATGCGCGGATCTGCGGTCATTACACCATCCACATCTGTAAAAATGTCGATCCATTCGGCCTGTAATGCCGCGCCAAGGGCAGAAGCTGATGTATCACTTCCACCGCGGCCTAACGTTGTCACCTCACCTTGATCATCCATCCCTTGAAAACCAGCTACAACGACGACATCATAGGACTCTAACGTTTTTTTTAGTGAATCGCATTTCATCTCGGTAATTTTGGCATCACCAAAATCACTGCTTGTGACAAAACCTGCCTGCGCCCCAGTCATCGCCGTAGCCGTCATATTTTTCTGTTTAAGGAGATCCGTAAATAAAACGGCAGAAATGACTTCTCCACAGGAAGCCAACAAATCAAGCGAGCGAGCATCCGCGGTCGATTCTGACACGAGACCGAGCAACGTGTCTGTGGCATATGGTGCTCCCTGCCTTCCAATCGCAGAGACGACCACCACGACCTTGTAGCCTTCCTTAATCGCTCGCTTCACATGAGACGCTGCCTGCTCTCGGGAAGCTTCATCCTTTACGGACGTTCCACCAAACTTTTGGACAATACGTTTTGCCATAAATTACACACCCTACTTTACGAGTTCAAAAGCTTCATTTCAATCATTCGTTCGGCAATTTGGACAGAGTTTAAGGCGGCCCCTTTTAAAAGATTGTCAGAAACGACCCAAAGATGAATGCCATTTGCTACGTCTGGGTCTTTTCTCACTCTGCCGACGAACACATCATCTTTGCCTTCTGCTAGTGCGGGCATCGGATACGTTTGCGTTGATGGATCGTCTTGGAGCGTGACCCCTTCTGCCGTCTGAAGCAATGCTTTTATCTCCTCTGCTGTTACATCTGTTGCTTCAGTTTCGATATAAACGGACTCTGCATGACCAGATGCGACCGGCAAGCGAACACATGTTGCAGACACAGAAAGGTCTTCATCATGAAGAATCTTTTTCGTCTCGTTTATCATTTTCATTTCTTCAAACGTATACCCATTGTCCTGAAACACATCAATTTGCGGTATGGCATTAAAAGCAATTTGATAATGCTTTTTGTCTCCGCCAACGGGCAATATCTTTGGCTCTGCTGCTTTGCCGTCTAGGAGGTCACGTGATTGCTGTTTCATCTCCTCAATGGCTTCTGTCCCAGCACCGGATACAGCCTGGTACGTAGAAACAATCACTCGGGAAAGCCCGTAGCGTTCTTTGATCGGTTTCAATGCAGCCACCATTTGGATGGTGGAGCAATTTGGATTGGCAATAATGCCTTTGTGTGCTGTTAAATCTTCCGGATTGACCTCTGGTACGACCAAAGGAACTTCTGTGTCCATTCGAAACGCGCTCGTATTGTCAATGACGATTGCACCGTGCTTGACAGCTTCTGGAGCTAGTTTTTTAGACACAGATCCACCCGCACTAAAAAGGGCAATGTCGACACCTGCAAAAGATTCAGGTGTCGCTTCCTGCACCTCATACGTTTCGTTATTATAGACAAGCGTTTTGCCTGCTGAGCGCTTTGATGATAATAGCGTTAGTTTCCCGATTGGAAATGAACGTTTCGATAACGTTTCTAGCATTTTCTCGCCTACAGCGCCAGTAGCACCAACGACTGCAACATGATAGGTTTGTTGTGTATTCATAGGTTTCTCCTCTCGATTGAACATCGCAAACTGCGAAAGGTTCTAGTCGTATTTTATCATAGCTCCGTAGACAAGCAAATGTTCCCTGTGTTTTCGTGGAAGACAATTGAAAAAGGCGCGGCATTTTGAACTAGCCGCACACTTTAGTTAGGATTTGTTCGTTTCGACGATGACGGGCTGATATTGTACATTTTCGATTGCTGCCTGTACCGTTGGAAGCAGGTCAGACATCCGAGCCACCAGAGAGGTTGGCTTCTTCACTGGATCATCTTGACCAAACGGCACAAAATAAATGTGCTTCGTTGCCATCAGCCGCATTAAATTAACGCCATTAAGACCAAGGGCATCATTTGTGGAGATGGCCAATACAACGGGCGAACGGTTTCGAAGTGTTGCTTTCGCGGCCATTAAAACCGGAGTATCTGTCATGGCGTTTGCGAACTTGCTTAATGAGTTTCCAGTTAGTGGGGCAATCACCATACAATCCAATGGAGTTTTTGGTCCGAGCGGCTCTGCTTTTACGATGCTATCAATGACTTTTTCGCCGGTAGCCTTCTCGATTTTCTCGACCCATTCGCCTGCCTGCCCAAAGCGAGTACTCGTATGAACAAGTGTGGAGCTTACAATTGGAACGACTTTTGCGCCTTCATCCATAAGCACCTGCATTTGTGGCATGACTTCTTCATACGTGCAATGAGAGCCCGTCATCCCGAAGCCAATTCGCTTGCCTTTTAATTTCACGTTAGCTCACCTCTCCTTTCGCTTCCTCATCGTTTTGCTGGAGTAACTGGGAGAGGATTTTCGCCAAGATTTGACCTGCTGTTTTCGGTGCCACGATCCCAGGCAATCCAGGCGCAAGAATGGCTTTAAGCCCAAGTTCTTCTGCATATTTGAAGTCTGTTCCTCCCGGCTTTGAAGCAAGGTCAATAATGAGCGTGTTCGTAGACATGGTTTGCAAGATGTCCTTTGTAAGCATTTGATCCGGAATGGTATTGATGCAAATATTGACATCATTTAGATGCGCTTGCATATCAGAGGTGTGAAAGGATGTATAGCCGGTTTCCTCAATACGCGCCAGATGACTTGAGCTTCGTGCGCCAACAAAGACATTGGCACCAAGAGCATGAAACGTTCGAGCCACCGTAATGCCAGTACGTCCCCAGCCAAGAACGGCGACTTTAGATGAATGAATGGTGTAATCTGTATTTTGAATGACCATCATCACAGCGCCCTCTGCGGTAGGAATCGAGTTAAATATCGCCACATCATCCCGGTCAAGTATTGGTATTAGCGTTCGATTCGCTGCGTGACACAGCTTGACAAGCGTATCGTTTGCAATTCCCGTGAACACTTTGCAGTGCGCAGGTGTCTGCTTCAGAGCTTCTAAAGAGAGCTCAACACGCTCGTTTGAAAACATGGATTCAATGGTCCCATTTAACTGAATGCCAGACACTGGCAAAAGCACCGCATCGGTATTAGAAAGATCCGCGGTCTGCCAACTCTTTTTCACAGCACTTGTGTCTACCGTGTCCAATTGATCAAAGCCGTACAAGCTAAGCTGAGCGCCAGCCTCCTGTAAAAAACGAACAACCTCTAACTGCCTTGCATCTCCGCCAAACATTGCGATATGTTTTCCCTCTGTCAAAAAATCACCTTCTTTTTTGCTTTCCCAGCCACCCGTTTATGTGATGTTTCACCATAGTGTATGACGAAAAGCGATGAAGGTGATTAGTCCACATCAGACAATTCCACTCTACTGTTTATAAGAACCATGTCCTTGCCAATCGTTTCAATATCACTCCACTCAATGGTCAGGCGATCACTTGCTTTTTTGAGCCCAAGCCACTTCAAGTCAGGAACAATAATTCTATGAATGTTCCCTGAACGCACATCAATCTCAAGGTCGCATTGCCCGACCGTGCCATGCCGCTCTCCATTGTTCAAATCAATGATTTCTTTTGAATTCAGTTCACTTAGTCGCAACCTCAACGCCTTCTTTCACTAAGTCATTTCGTTCATTTTATGATTTCATCAGCAGCAACATGCTCGTCTTCTGATTTTAGAAAGATCCGCATAGGGACCAATGTGTACTAATCGAAGGTTTGGGGATGCTAGGGGAAAATGAGGAAGGTTGTGTCTTATGCGCCGCGTTCTTTTTATCATGCTACTCTGTTTATGGCCGTAGGCAGCCCCGCTCTATAGTCATGCATCAACCATGCCATGCCTCATTCTTTTAACCCCGAATGATCAACAGGCGATGAATGCAAATGGTGTCTCTCTTGTTTATAAGCCACAGTTAAATCCCCCAAGCTTTGCCCGCACAAGTGCAAGTATTCATGCCGTGCACCTCCCCCCGCCATCGACCTACGGCGCATTTGATCGTTATGAGGGCTTTGCGACCATCCCTAGTGAAATAAGCTGGCGTTTCGCGCTTTACCCGACAGCTGAAAATGAAAGCCCTACGTGGGCAGGGCGATTTGACTATATTTCGGCAGAGCTTAAAAGGGTCGTCTTTCAGGTTCGACCTTCGAATACAACGTCATTAAAGCTTGGCTCTCCTGTGTTGCAGAGCTCCATTCAAACGTGCGAAAGTGATTGAGGATGAGGTGAAGATAGGGTTGTGGTGATGCATTATCAAGGGAGCATGGGATGTGGCAAGGCTCTTTAATACAAAAGACATCCCCAAACCTTGAAATAGGAGACCCATTTCTAGGTTTGGGGATGATTCGAATACTTGCGCACGGCGCTCCGCTTTTCTTGGCTAGCTGCGCGCCGTAGAAGCTGCGGCGCAGAAATCCTCGGGCTAGTGAAATGTGAAGAACCATTTCCCTGCCCGATGATGTTCTGACCTGCGCTTCTGTACAACGGCGCTCCGCTTTTCTTTGTCCAGCTGCGGCTCGCTGAAACTGCGGGACAGAAATCTCCAAACGAGAGAAATGAAAGAACCATTTCCCTGTTTGAGGATGTTCTGCCCTCCGTTTCATAGCGTACTCGCCTTCGCTTTTCTTGGCTAGCTACGGCTCGCTGAAACTGCGGGACAGAAATCCCCAAACGAGAGAAATGAAAGAACCATTTCCCTGTTTGAGGATGTTCTGCCCTCCGTTTCATAACGTACTCGCCTTCGCTTTTCTTGGCTACGTCACAATGGCTGTGGCTTTTTTCCCTTTAAATACTTGCTCTATGAGGGTATGGCAGTCGTCGAGGGTGACGTTGTTGATGAGTTGGATCAATTCTTCGTTTGTGCGGTGTTTGCCTAGCAGGAGCTCATTTTTCCCGTTGCGCTGCATATGGCTTCCTGTGCCTTCCATAGACAAAAGCAGATGACCTTTAAGCTGTTCTTTTTGCATGAGCAGTTCATCTTCTGTTAATCCATTGGTTAGGGTTGTTAGGCAGTGGTCTATCACGTCTCGCAATTGCTCTAGCTGTTCACTACCCGTACCTGCGTAAATGGTAAGCAAGCCAACGTCTGCAAAGGAGGAATGGTAGGAAAAGACGGAGTAGGCGAGTCCTAAATCCTCACGTATTTTTTGGAACAGTCGACTGCTCATGCTGCCTCCTAGGTGGTTGTTTACGATTGACATTGGAAAGATGCGCTTGTCATTAATGGGCACGCCCTCGTACCCGAGGCATAGGTGTGCCTGCTCGGTATCTTTTGTGCGCTCAAGTGTCAATCCTTCAAAAGCTGGTGTTTGTGCTTCAAAAGCTTCATTCCCCGACACAGTAAACGAACCAAAGCCTTCTTCCAATTGAGCAAGTACGGCATCGTCGTAATTGCCTGCGATGGAGATGACGACATTGCTCGGAGTGTAATGCTTTTTTTGAAAGGCGGTCAATGTTGATTTTGAAAACTGTTTCACCGTATTCACTGTGCCTAAAATTGGCCTACCTAACGGGTGATCACGATAGCTGGCTTCCATAAGAACATCGTGCACAAGATCGTCAGGTGTATCCTCGTACATCTTTATTTCCTCTGTTACGACCTTTTTCTCTTTCTCGATCTCGCCTTCGTCAAAGGACGAATTCAGAAACATATCAGCCAACACGTCTATCGTTGCTTTGGCATGTGTTCCTAGCACTCGGGCATGAAAGCACGTATACTCCTTGGACGTATAAGCATTGACTTCTCCGCCAATCCGATCAAAAAACGCTGCAATTTCCTTTGCAGATCGTGTAGGTGTCCCTTTAAACATCATGTGTTCTAAAAAATGAGACATGCCATTTTGCGACGCAGTCTCATGTCTTGATCCGGTTTTAATCCAAAGGCCCAATGCGACTGATTGAACATTTGGTAGGGGTTCTGCAACAATTCGAACGCCGTTGCTGCATGTATGTGTTCTAAGCAATCCGTTTCCTCCTCATCACACTATCGAAAATCAACGTATATTGTATCAACGATCCACATAAAAGTCATCCCTAATGAATGATTCGGCGACTTGCGGACGCCGGCTTTCGCTAAGTAAAGCTGATACGGAGGTAATCCCAAGCTGTTTGGCTTCTATCTTCTCTATCATTGCATCGAGTCCGTCTCGTGTCGACTCCGTTGGGTGCATTAAAACGATGGCTGCTGGATGAATGAGGCGATCGACTCGCTGAACCATTTCATCCGGTTTTGGTTTTTTCCAGTCAATTGTATCCACCGTCCATAGAACAGTTCGCATCCCTTCCTCTGCGGCGGCTTGAATGGTCACTTCGTTATACGCCCCACTCGGAGGTCCAAACCATACTGGCCTTTGTCCAATCACAGCCTCAACGACCTCATTTGTACGATTGATTTCCTTTTTGGCTTCGGCTTTTGAGAGCGAAGTCATATCAGGGTGAGAATACGAGTGATTGCCGATATCATGCCCATTCTGAGCAATCATCCTTGCCAGTTCAATGTTTTCCCGCGCCCAACGCCCTTCTAAAGAAAAACTTGCATGAACGCCATGCTCTTTTAATGTGCTGAGAATATCAGGAATGTACTCATTTCCCCAAGCAACATTAATTAAAAAGGCCACTTTATTTTTGCCTTCATTCCCTTTGTAAACAGGCGATGGTGGAAGATCCGATAACGTGACTTCTGGTTGCACTTCCTTAAAGACTAGCAAATGCTCTTCAAACACGCCCCTTTTCCTCATCCGATCTACTGATGCCTCGATATCAACTTCCAGGCCAGCTAGCCCAGGAACAGCCTTCCATACACGATCAATTCTTGCATTCACAGGAGGGATATTGCGTTTCTCAGCACTTTTGCGAACCGCTTCATAAAGCTTGTCCTCTGACGGTTCACCAGACACCATTATCGCCTCTTTGTCTTTAACAGCTTCCACATATTGTTCTACATGTGGAAGCAAAAACAAGGTCGGGAGCATCCCGATAATCAACACAAAATAAATGACCATAGACAATGCGTTTTGTTTCATGAGTCCTTTCCTCCTCTTATCCCATCGTATGAAGACAGAGGACGAGGCAGAACTGGACACATTGCTTTCAGGCTAGCTTTTCAACGACACGTCGTTGGACCTCTTAATTATTTTACTTTCGCAACGTTAAAATCACCTTAAACACTGATTTGCCTTTGTGGAGAAATGTCTGAGCAAGAAAAAAGAATCAAAACAGCCACTCAGTGAGACACCAGCGGCAAAGAAATCACGGCGAGAGGTACTTCTGAGTCGATGATGGACTTGTGCCCTTTAGGGTGTAAAGGAATTACGGCCGCTTCGTCAAAATACTTCGCTTTCCGCGGGCACGGCTTCAGCTTCCTCGGAATTTTGCTTTCCTGCGGGATCTTCAGCTCGCGCTGTTCCCGCTGGAGTCTGCGTATTTTGACTACGCTGATGGTTGTTTCTGCGTACATTGTTTTTATTTGTCTTTGTCTCATATAACGGAGAAAATGGGAAAACGACTTGAGCCCAATTATGGAACACAAAAACGCAGAGATGAAACGATTCCACGTAATGCATACAACGAAGAACATTGGGCATTTTCGCATTATGAATACTTAACTGCGTTTGAAATAAAACACCAAACGCATGATAGAGCTAATAGAGAAAAATATCAGCCTTATTTAGTAAAGTGATGATGCCAACATTTACTATCTTACACCACCTCAAGAAATGAAACTTCATTTTTGAAGCTAAGAATCCTTCAACACATGAAAACAGCTGGAATGAGTAAATTTCATAACAAAATTTTTTTAAGCCGTGCCTGAGCAATAAAAAAGAGGATAAATCAAAGGCAGCCGCTAGTGAGACACCAGCGGCAAAGAAAACACGATGAGGTCCTCTCGAATCGATGTTGCACTTGTAGAAAAGAAATCACGACGAATCGTACTTCTGAATCGATGATGCGCTTATGCCCTTTAGGGTGAAAGCGAGCGTATGACAGCTTGTATGAAAAGCAACCCCAACTTTGATTTGCAGACTTACCCATCTATAGGCAAATGAAAAAGAAGCTAGCGTTCTAGCTTCCTGGGAGTTAGTCTTTATTGGCTTCTTTTTCTTTGTTTTTTTGTTCCTTCAGAACGACTTTTCGTGACAGGTTGACTCTTCCTTGACGGTCAATTTCAGTGACTTTGACAAGAATTTCATCGCCGATAGAGACGACGTCCTCTACTTTGCCAACTCGTTCTTCTGCCAGTTCTGAAATATGAACAAGTCCATCCTTGCCGCTAAATAGTTCAACAAAGCAGCCGAATTTCTCAATTCGCTTTACCTTGCCGAGGTACATTTGACCAACTTCAACCTCGCGTACAAGATCTTCAATAATTTGTTTCGCGCGTTCATTTTGCTCATGAACCAAGGAGGAAATGTAAATCGTACCATCCTGTTCGATGTCAATTTTCACGTCTGTTTCTTCAATAATCTTGTTGATTTGTTTCCCGTTTGGCCCAATGACATCACGAATCTTGTCTTTATTGATGTTCATAATCAAGATTTTTGGTGCATATGGAGAAAGCTCTGAACGAGGTGTGTCAATGGTTTCTGTCATATGAGAAAGAATATGCATACGGCCTTTTTTCGCTTGCTGTAAGGCTTCCTCAAGAATCTCTCTCGACAACCCATCAATTTTGATGTCCATTTGAAGAGCGGTAACCCCTTTTGCTGTACCTGCCACTTTAAAGTCCATATCCCCAAGTGCATCTTCCATACCTTGAATATCCGATAAGATCGTGTAATGCTCACCTTGTTTGACCAATCCCATCGCAATTCCAGCAACTGGAGAGGTAATTGGCACACCCGCATCCATCATTGCCAAAGTGCTTGCGCAGATACTTGCCTGTGACGTTGACCCGTTAGATTCCAACACTTCAGCTACGAGACGAATGGTGTATGGAAAGTCTTCTTGAGAAGGAAGAACCGGTTCTAATGCTCGCTCTCCTAAAGCGCCATGACCAATTTCACGACGACCTGGTGCGCGAAGCGGTCCTGTTTCTCCAACACTATATTGCGGAAAGTTGTAATGATGCATGAAGCGCTTTGAGTCTTCAAGGCCCAATCCATCAATGATTTGCATATCCCCAAGTGGTCCTAACGTACAAATGCTAAGCGCCTGTGTTTGTCCACGTGTAAATAAACCAGAGCCATGTGTACGAGGTAGTTTACCTGTTTCAGACGTGAGCGGACGAATTTCATCCACTTTTCGACCATCTGGGCGAATTTTCTCAACAGTGATGAGTCGGCGCACCTCGTCCTTCACCATTTTATCCATATAGGCTTTCGCCTGTTTCACGAAGGCATCTTCAGCTTCTTTCTCTTCAAGCGCCACAATAACGTTGGCTTTGGCATCCGCAATCGCTTGTTCACGTGCTTTTTTCTCATGCACTTGAACCGCTTCCTCGATCGTTTGACCAGCGAGTTCTTTCACTGTTTCCTGGACGTCCTCATCAATGGAGAATAGCTCAACGTCGCGTTTTTCCTTGCCACAAGCTTTGACGATTTCCTCTTGGAAAGCAATGAGCTTTTTAATTTCCTCATGTCCGAAAAGAATCGCTTCAAGCATTATTTCTTCAGGCACTTCGTTTGCGCCTGCTTCAACCATATTAACGGCATCTTTCGTTCCGGCTACTGTTAATTGAATATCGCTTTTTTCGGCTTGTGCTAGTGTTGGATTAATAATAAAATGCCCATCCACACGTCCAACGTTTGCGCCAGCAATCGGTCCATCAAATGGAATATCTGAGAGCATCAAAGCAAGTGAAGACCCTAGCATCGCTGCCATTTCTGACGAACAATCCTGATCGACACTCATCACTGTACTAATCACCTGCACCTCATAACGAAAGCCATCTGGAAACAGAGGGCGGATCGGGCGATCAATTAATCGGCTGGCAAGAATCGCCTTTTCACTTGGACGACCTTCACGCTTGATGAAGCCTCCAGGAATTTTACCAACAGCATACTGTCGCTCTTCATAATTGACGGTTAGTGGAAAAAACGGCAAGTCCTTCGGCTCACGAGACCCCGTGGCTGCGGACAAAACCGCCGTATCGCCATACCGTACGAGCACAGCTCCGCTTGCTTGCTTAGCGAGCTCGCCAACTTCAAGGACTAACGTGCGACCTGCCCATTCCGTCGTAAATGTTTGTTTCTCATTACTCATTCGATCCAGTGCTCCTCTCAATACAATATCATACATGCCATTCATGGACGGTTTTGTGTATAGTGTTGCCCATTCGTACAAAACCTAACAAAAAGAGGATATGTATCCAAATAAAACAGTCTTTATTGCTTTTCATCTGTACGTATGGAAAAAAGCGGGTGTCGCCACCCGCTTCTCGTACATTATCGGCGTAAGCCAAGTTTTTGAATCAATTCACGGTAACGCGTTACGTCGTTTTTACGAAGATAGTTCAACAAGTTACGTCGTTTCCCTACCATCTTCAAAAGACCGCGGCGTGAGTGATGATCCTTTTTGTGCTCGCGCAAATGTTCATTTAATGAATTGATTTGCTCCGTAAGGACAGCCACTTGAACTTCAGGAGATCCTGTGTCCTGATCATGCGTTTTGTACTCCGCAATAAGTTCATTTTTACGTTCTTGTGTCAATGCCATCCTATCCACCTCCTTTATAACAATATCCCCATCCTCCTAGCATGAGCTGGTGATTCAGATGCCAAGAAAAGGTTCACGGATAAGGATACCGATATTTCTACAAAAAAGCAAGAGGTATTCATTTTTCTACTAATAGTTATGCGTTCCACTCGTGATCTCTCTAGCGTCTTGCCGATCTTTGTCAAGCTGAGCGATCAGGTCATCAACAGAAGAAAATTTCTGCTCAGAGCGCAAGTATGCGAGCCATTCAACCGTGATTTCTTTGTCGTATAGGTCGTCTGCAAAATCAAACAAATGCACTTCAATTGACGGCATGTCTGTTTTCTTGTCACCATGGAACGTCGGCTTGTAGCCAATATTGCACATGCCACCTTTTTTCCCTTCAAACGCTTCAGATGAAACCAAAACCGCATACACGCCTCTCCCTGGGATCAATGAATTCTCAGAGGCGACAATGTTTGCCGTTGGTATACCAATCGTTCTTCCTCGACCTTCACCAGTTGTCACTGTGCCAGTCAATTGATAAGGTCGACCAAGCAGCTCTGTTGCCTTTTTCATATCGCCTTGACGGATGCACTCACGAATACGGGTGGAGCTGATTTTTTCTTGGTCATCATTTTCAGAGGCTACAGTAGTGACAGCAAAAGAGCGCGATGTATCATTTTGAAGCATGTCCATTGTCCCTACGCCTCGATGTCCAAAAGAAAAATCAAAACCTGCCACAACATGCGAAACATTCAAATCATCAATAAAATGAGAGATAAACGCTTCTGGCGAGAGCTTGGCCAGCTCTTCATTAAACTCAATGATATACAATTCGTCAACGCCACAGGCAGCAATTAATTTTCTCTTCTCATCAGAAAGGGTTAAATAACTTACGTGCTGTTGGTCACGAAGCACAACTGAAGGATGAGGTGAAAATGTCAATACAGCACTTTTTATGTCGTTTCTTTTAGCCTCTTCAACAGCTGTTGCAATCACCTTTTGATGACCGAGATGAACGCCATCAAAAAAACCAAGCGCTAGCGTTTTTGCCTGCCTCTGCTCCGCAGTCCATGCGGATGGATACGTTATGTTGTATGTCTTCATGGGATTGCGCCACCTTTGCTTGCGTTTAAATTAGCTCGTTTTACTCAATCATTCGTTAATACAATCATTTTGTCTGGTTTGACCATACCCGGTTTTTCAGGATGATGAATATAGACGGCAATCACTGATGAATCAGGTGTTTCTATACAAAGCTTGTCTGTAAATGAAGGCAATTGCTCAGCAAGCAGCACAGCCCCATTTTTAATGCTCGGCGTCACAGCTTCCGTCGCTTGCCAAAAAGGCAAATCGGCTAAAGCATCTTTTATAGACATAATGGTATACGTCCCAGCCTCTATACTGTCAAACGTCGTGCAATCTTGCAATGTAAAAGGCCCTGAAGAAGAGCGAACGAGTGTTGACATATGCGCTGGATACGCTAACTTTTTTCCAATGTCTACAGCTAGTGTACGTATGTACGTCCCCTTAGAACATTCGACACGGACCGAGAACGTACACCTTCCATCGTTTGTGACTGGCGCAGAAAGCAAAGCGATGTCATAAATGGAAACCTCTCTAGAAGGACGTTCCACAGTAATGCCTTCTCGTGCGTATTCATACAAACGTTTCCCATTGACCTTAACTGCAGAATACATCGGTGGAGTTTGAATGATGGTTCCCTGAAACGACTCCAAAGTTAACATAATATTTTTTTCGTTAACTTCTTCTGGATGTATTGCGACTTCTTCGATGATATCGCCTTCAGCGTCCTCAGTAGATGTTGAAAATCCTAACGTAATTTCAGCCTCATACGTCTTATTATGACCTGTCAAATATTCAACGAGCTTTGTGCCTTTCCCTAGACAGATGGGAAGCACTCCAGTCACCTCGGGATCCAATGTCCCGGTATGCCCTGCTTTTTTAACGCCAAGCAGACGCTGCACCTTCGAGACGCATTGTCTTGAGGTCATTCCTGCTGGCTTTAACAGTGGCAAAACGCCATCCATAGCAATGGCCCCCTTTAATTATCATCAAAAAAACAGGCGCCCTTTGCCTACGCCTGTCTTTGTCTTGGCTTTTTAAAGCTATAAGACCTACATTCTTAATGATCACGCTGATTTAAATCAGCGAGTAAGTGTTCAATTCGATTTCCATAAGCTACAGAATCATCAAACTCAAAGGTGAGCTCAGGTGTTTTTCGCAAGCGGATACGCTGCCCAATTTCTGAGCGGATAAAACCTCTTGCCTTTAGTAAGCCTTGAAGCGTATCCTTTTTCTTGTCGTCATCGCCAAGAACCGAAATATAGACCGTTGCAAGCTGTAAATCACCTGAAACTTCTACATCCGTCACAGTAACGAATCCGACTCGGGGATCCTTGATTTTTCGTCCCAGAATATCACCAAGTTCTTTTTTCATTTGCTCAGCCACTCGGTTTGCGCGGAGATTTCCCACGTATTATCCACCTCACTTTTCGAAACATTGACCCTGCTCCTCTTTGCTCGCCCGCGCCATATACTTAAAAGATACCCATCCCTTGTCGCAGTTATCCCTGCGACAAGGACAGGCCAGCGAAGCGAGAATTCAGACCAGTTGTGAGCCTTTTGCGATCAAGAAAAAAATTTATCTAGCGATCTCTTCCATGATATACAGTTCAAAGATATCGCCTTCTTTAAGATCGTTGAATTTTTCAATTGTGATACCACACTCGTAACCTGTCGCGACTTCTTTGACATCATCCTTAAAACGTTTAAGGGTGTCAATTTTTCCTTCGAAGACAACAACTCCGTCACGTACGACGCGCAAGCCTGCATCACGAGTCACTTTGCCTTCTGTCACATAACTTCCAGCGATGGTTCCCACTTTAGATACTTTAAACGTTGTACGCACCTCTGCTTGACCGATCACTTTTTCCTGATACTCTGGATCAAGCATGCCTTTCATTGCAGCTTCTATTTCTTCAATCGCTCGATAAATGACATTGTGTAGACGAATATCAACCTTTTCCTGCTCTGCTGTTTTACGTGCATTCGAATCAGGACGAACGTTAAAGCCAATGACGATCGCATTGGAAGCAGAAGCCAAAATAATATCCGATTCTGTAATGGCACCCGCACCTGTGTGGATGATCTTGATGTTGACGCCTTCCACATCAATTTTTTGCAAAGAGGCTGCCAATGCTTCAACTGAACCTTGTACATCCGCTTTAACAATCAAATTAATTTCTTTCATTTCACCTTGCTTGATTTGTTCAAACAAATCGTCAAGACTGACGCGTGTTTTTTCATTACGCGCTTTATCAATTTGTTTTTGCGCACGCGCTTCTCCGACCTGACGCGCCGTTTTTTCATCTTTAAAGACAATAAATGGATCTCCTGCAAGCGGCACATCATTTAACCCAGTGATCTCAACTGGCGTCGATGGCCCCGCCGATTTGATTCGACGTCCGAGGTCGTTAACCATCGCACGTACACGACCAAAAGTATTGCCAACAACAATCGCATCCCCGACGTTAAGTGTACCCTTTTGAACGAGTAACGTAGCAACAGAGCCTTTCCCTTTGTCAAGCTCGGCTTCAATGACAGAACCTTGAGCCATCCGATCTGGATTCGCCTTGAATTCTTCGACCTCAGCAACGAGGAGAATCATTTCAAGAAGCTCATCAATGCCTTCTCCTTGTACTGCTGACAGTTGAGCGAAGATCGTTTCGCCGCCCCATGCTTCAGAAACAAGGCCGTGCTCTGTAAGCTCCTGCATCACACGGTCTGGGTTTGCACCAGGCTTATCCATTTTGTTCACGGCGACAATAATAGGCACCTCTGCGGCTTTCGCATGGTTAATCGCCTCAACCGTTTGTGGCATAACACCATCGTCTGCCGCAACAACAAGGATCGTAATGTCGGTTACTTTTGCACCACGAGCACGCATTGTTGTAAAGGCTGCGTGTCCAGGAGTGTCAAGGAAGGTAATTTTCTTGCCATTCTCTTCAATCTGGTAAGCACCAATATGCTGCGTAATGCCTCCAGCTTCAGACGCTGTCACTTTTGATTTTCGAATTGCATCTAACAAAGTCGTTTTCCCATGGTCAACGTGTCCCATAATCGTCACAACTGGTGGACGAATGGAAAGATCTTTTTCTTCATCTTCCGTGTCGTATGTGGAGAGAGCCGTCGTGTCAATCACAATGATTTCTTCCACCTCAAACCCATTTTCCTCAGCAATGAGTTCAATTGACTCTTTGTCTACATCCTGATTAATCGTCGCCATAACGCCCAATTGCATCAGTTGTTTAATAAGCTCAGCAGGTTCTTTTTTCATTTTTTCAGCCAATTGCCCGACGGTTAAGGAACCGGAGTACTTGATGACCTTATTTTCTGGCTCTTTAGGCTTAGCAGGTTGTTGTGCTGGCTGCTGATTACGTTGCTGCTGGTTGTTCGGGCGATTTTTATTGCCTTGGTTCGTGCGATTACGGTTTTGATTAGGGTTATGGTTTTTTTTCGGCTGGAAGTTTGTTCCTTGACCAGCAGGGCGCTTATTTGCGTTGTTTTTATTATTGCTGTTGTTGGTATTGCTGCTGTTTTGATTCGGACGTTGACCCGGTTTTTTCGTTGTAGACTGGTTCTTGTTGTTGTCTTTTGCCGGGCGAGCCGATGTAGATTTCTCTACTTTCTTTGCTGCTTCTTTTTTCGGTTCGTTTTGCTTTTCCAATTGGGAAACCACTGACTCATCTAGTGTGGACATATGGTTGGCCACCTCCACATTTAATGACTTTAACTTCTCGATGACTTGCTTGCTTGACATATTGTGTTTTTTGGCATATTCGTAAACACGGGTTTTACTCATCGATTCACCTCCGCTAGTTTTCATCGAACATACGGATGATCTTGTTTGCGAATCCTGTTTCGATGATTGCTGCAACGACTCGCTCATGCTTGCCAAATGCGTGGCCAAGTTGATAACGGTCTTCAGCATAACGAATCGGAACGCTATAATGCGTGCACTTGTCTTCAATTCTTTTCCGAGTTCCTTCAGATGTATCAAGAGAAAGCAAAACGAGCTTCGCTTTGCGGTTTTTTATTTCTTGCAGCACTGCTTCCTCTCCAATGGTGCATTTCCGCGCTCGATAAGAAAGGCCAAGTAGATTCAAGATCTTTTGATTCATAGTCGCACTCTTTCTAGAAGTGCATCGTAAATTGAATCAGGCACGTCTGCTTTTAAGTGATTGGAGAGCATATGCTTTTTTTTCGCTTTTAGGATTGCTTCTTCGTCGAGCTTAAGATAGGCACCACGTCCAGATTTTTTTCCTGTGTCATCAATGAAGATATCGCCTTCAGGAGTTCTAACAATCCGTACGAGTTCCTTCTTAGGAACGAGCGTTTGTGTAGCGATGCATTTTCTCATCGGTATTTTTGCCTTTTTCATGCCCGTTACCTCCTAAAAGCTACTCCAAAATTTGGCCGCCAAAGCTTGACGACTGCTGATCTCCTAATGTCTCTGTTAGCAAAGGCTCATCATCCGTAAGAAGCCCTGCCTCACGAGCATCAGTTTCACTTTTAATATCAATTTTCCAGCCAGTAAGTTTCGCTGCAAGTCTGGCATTTTGCCCTCTTTTACCGATCGCTAACGACAACTGATAGTCCGGAACGATCACTGTTGTTGCCTTGTCTTCCTCATTGACAATCACTTTGAGCACATTGGAGGGGCTTAACGCATTAGCGACATAAATGACAGGGTCATCTGACCAACAGACAATGTCAATCTTTTCCCCTTTCAACTCATTCACGACCGCTTGAACACGTTGTCCCTTTTGTCCAACACAAGAGCCTACTGGATCAATATCTTTGTCCTCAGCGTGGACAGAAATTTTCGAGCGATCTCCTGCTTCTCGTGATACCGACTTAATTTCAACCGTGCCATCATAGATTTCAGGAACTTCAAGCTCAAACAAACGCTTAAGCAACCCAGGATGTGTACGAGAGACAAAGATTTGCGGGCCCTTTGTCGTTTTTTCTACCTTCGTTATGAACACCTTCACACGATCGTGAGGCTGGTAGTTTTCGGTTAGCATCTGCTCGCTAGGTGCGAGTAGGGCCTCGACCTTTCCAAGATTCACATAGACAAATCGAGTGTCCTTACGCTGGACAATGCCTGTCATGATATCCTCTTCGCGGTCAATAAACTCATTAAAGATGACGCCTCGTTCCGCTTCACGAACACGTTGCGTGACAACCTGCTTTGCAGTTTGAGCAGCAATACGCCCAAAGTCCTTAGGCGTAACCTCGATTTCAATCACATCGCCTTCTTCGTATTGTGGCGATATGCTTCGAGCCTGTTCGACAGTCATTTCTAAACGTGTATCCGTTACTTCTTGAACAATGTCTTTGCGGGCGAACACCTTCATCGAGCCGTTTTGTTCATTGAGGTCCACTCGAACATTTTGCGCTTGATTAAAATTTCGTTTGTAGGCAGAAATAAGCGCGGCCTCAATCGCCTCGAGCAAGATATCCTTGCTGATGCCCTTCTCCTTTTCAAGCACTGTCAATGCATCCAACAGTTCGCTCGACATAATGGTTTTTTCCCCCTTTTTAAAATGTCACAGCCAATCTTGCTTTGGCGACTTTATTTGTTGGTATCTCCACTGTTATCTCTCTTGTTTTTTCCATGTAAATGAGAGTTAACTGCTCCGAATTATAGCTTTCAAGACGGCCTTCAAACGCCTTCTGTCCAGCAATAGGTTCGTATGTTTTTATATGCACTTGAGAGCCTAATGCACCGATATAATCCTGCTCCTTTTTCAGTGGCCGTTCTGCCCCTGGAGAGGACACATCCAAAAAGTAAGGGACATTGACCGGATCAAGCTCATCAAGCTGTGCGCTTAGGCGTTCATTGACATTGCTGCAATCTTCAATATCAACGCCTCCCTCACGGTCAATGTATACCCGTAGATACCAATGTTTACCCTCTTTAATAAACTCTGTATCAACAAGCTCTAGTCCCATTTCCTTTAAAATAGGTAAGGCTTGTTCTTCGGTTAGTTCTGTAATGCTTTTTTTACTCATTTTTGGTTCCTCCTTTTCGAGGGCACAATGGCAGACTCGCCAATTGGCAGGGCATTGCAGGACCTTACCATGAAAATCCCCTGCTTTTGTAAAAGCAGGGAACAAGGCAACAGTCGTTCACGATACGTAATACGTACACAAGGTAAAACGAAAGAGTGGGGAGCACCCACTCTTTTAGATTCCACTTATTCATAGTCTTACCAAGAAAACTATATCATAACCCACTCCCTCATGCAAGAGAGCTACACTCTCTAGCGTTCAGGCAATGCGGTTAAAAAAGCGACAGCTGGTTTTGATCAGGCAAACCTTCCAAACATCCTTGCTGATCTAAAAACTCAATGACAGTTTTTGATATTTTACTGCGCTTTTGTAAATCCTCTTTCGAAAGGAACTCACCATGCTCGCGAGCCGCAACGATACTCAAGGCCGCATTTGTTCCGAGTCCTGGCAGTGCGTTAAAAGGTGGTAAGAGCTGGTCGCCTTTAACGATAAATTCAGTTGCACTTGATTGATATAAGTCCACTGGCAAAAAGGAGAACTTACGCTCACACATTTCAAGCGCAATTTCCAACACTGTGTATAGTGCTTTTTCTTTCGGTGCGGCATCAAAGCCTTTAGCGTGAATGTCATCAAGTCGTTTTTGAATGGCATTAGAGCCCTTCCGCATCGCATCAATTTCAAAATCATCCGCGCGCACCGTAAAATAGGCTGCATAAAACAAAATCGGATGATGGACTTTGAAATAAGCAATGCGGACCGCCATTAACACATAGGCCGCTGCATGGGCCTTCGGGAACATATATTTGATTTTTTGACAGGAGTCGATATACCAGTCCGGTACGTTGTAGGATTTCATGGCTTCAATCCATTCCTCCTGCAGTCCTTTGCCTTTCCGAACAAACTCCATAATTTTAAACGCAAGTGATGGCTCAAGGCCTTTGTGCATCAAGTACACCATAATATCATCCCGGCAGCCGATGACATCGGACAACTCACACGTGCCATTGTAAATTAATTCATTGGCATTGTTTAGCCACACATCGGTGCCATGAGAAAGACCGGATATTTGCACGAGCTCTGAGAAGGTGGTTGGCTTTGTTTCTTCAAGCATCTGGCGCACAAATCGCGTACCAAACTCTGGTATGCCAAGCGTCCCCGTCTTGCATTTGATCTGGTCTGCTGTCACACCGAGTGATTCTGTGCCTGAAAAGATTTTCATCACTTCTGCGTCGTCTGTAGGAATCGTTTTCGGATCCATTCCACTTAAGTCCTGAAGCATACGAATGACTGTCGGATCGTCGTGCCCAAGAATGTCCAATTTCAACAAGTTGTCGTGAATTGAATGGAAATCGAAATGAGTTGTCTTCCAGGCGGATTCTCTATCGTCGGCAGGAAATTGCACTGGTGTGAAATCATAAATGTCCATATAGTCTGGCACAACGATAATGCCACCTGGATGCTGCCCGGTCGTCCGCTTTACGCCCGTACAACCACTCACAAGCCGATCAATCTCTGCCCCTCTCAGCTGAAGTTCAAAATCGCCGGCAAAGCCTTTAGAATATCCATAAGCGGTTTTTTCAGCGACCGTACCGATCGTCCCTGCCCGAAAGACATTGTCATCCCCAAACAGTTCTTTCGTATAGTTATGAGCTCGTGGCTGATACTCTCCCGAGAAATTCAAATCGATATCAGGTACCTTGTCACCTTTAAAGCCAAGGAAGGTTTCAAACGGGATATCGTGCCCGTCCTTTAGCATGGCGACATCGCACGAAGGACAGTTTTTATCGACCAAATCAAACCCTGAGCCTACAGAACCATCTGTAAAAAACTCTGACTGCTGACAGCTTGGACATACGTAATGTGGCGGAAGGGGATTAACCTCGGTAATTTCCGTCATTGTCGCAACAAAGGACGAACCAACGGACCCCCTTGAGCCAACGAGGTAGCCATCATCAAGCGATTTTTTAACAAGCTTATGTGAAATTAAATAAATAACCGAAAACCCATGTCCTATGATGCTTTTTAATTCTTTTTCAATTCTAGCTTCGACGAGCTCAGGCAATTGCTCCCCGTAAATGGCCCTAGCGCGGTCATAGCTCATTGAACGTACTTCGTCATCTGCGCCTTCAATCCGTGGTGTATAAAGATCGTCCTTGATCGGCTTAATTTCTTCAATGCAATTGGCAAGCGCTCTTGGCGCATGAATAACAATTTGCTCGCGGACGTCTGTTGGCAAAAAGGAAAAAGCCTCCATCATTTCGTCTGTTGTGCGAAAATGCACATCCGGCAACGTTTGTTTATTTAATGGATTTGCTCCACCTTGAGAATGAATCAAGATTTGCCTGTAGAGCTTGTCATGGGGAGCAAGATAATGCACGTTACCCGTTGCAACAACAGGCAACTCCAGCTCAGCTCCTAGCGCTACAATGTTTTTAAGAATTTCACGCAGCTTCAATTCATCCTGCACAAGCTCTTTTTCAAGCAGATGTCCGTAATTTGCTGGCGGCTGCACTTCGAGGTAATCATAAAAGCTCGCAATGTCCTTCACTTCCTCGTAAGGCTTTTGCATCATCCCTTCGAACACTTCACCACGATCACAGGCAGAACCAATGAATAAGCCTTCCCTATAAGCCTCAAGCTTAGAGCGTGGAATTCTCGGAACTCTATAGAAATAATCAAGGTGCGAAATGGAGATGAGCTTGAACAGATTTTTTAAGCCCTTCTCTGTTTGCGCTAGGATCGTCACATGAAATGGACGTGAGCGCTGATAAGCGTTTCCCTCACCCATATAGTTATTGAGCTGGTCATGAGAAACGATGTCTCTTTCGTTCGCGTCTTTTAACAGCTTCCAAAACAAATAACCTGTCGCTTCCGCATCGTAAATGGCTCTATGATGCTGTGTCAGATCAATGTCAAACTTTTTACAAAGCGTATTGAGACGATGATTTTTCATCGTTGGAAAAAGGAAGCGAGCCAATTCTAGCGTATCGATAACGGGGTTGCCTGCTTTTTCTTCTCCAGCTTTTTTTAAAGCCGCATTTAGAAACCCCATATCAAAACTTGCGTTATGCGCGACGAGAATATCATTTTTAATCCATTGTTTGAAATCGACGATGACTTGATCAATCTCTGGGGCGTTTGCCACCATTTCATCTGTGATGCCTGTTAAATCGATCGTTGTAGCCGATAAGGGATGATGTGGATTTGCAAAGGCTTCAAAGCGATCGACAATCCCACCATCCTTCACTCTCACTGCCGCTAACTCGATAATCTTATCGTAATTGGCAGAAAGACCGGTTGTTTCGACATCAAAGACGACAAAAGTGTCGTCTTTTAAGACGCGTGGCGCTGGGTTGTATGCAATTGGCACACCATCATCAACCACATTGGCTTCAAGCCCATACATCATCTTCACACCATATTTTTTGGAGGCCGCATACGCATCTGGAAACGATTGAGCTACCGCGTGGTCCGTTACAGCAATGGCTGGGTGCCCCCAAGCTGCCGCCTGTTTAACAAGTTCATCAATTGAACTCACAGCATCCATCTGACTCATTGGCGTATGAAGGTGGAGCTCTACTCGTGTATTCTCTTCATCATACGTATCATGGCGTTCAATTAATGGCTGGATCTCATTAATGTCATTGGCAATCATCACAAGGTCACGAACGTACGTATCATCCTGAACGCCACCTCGCACCTTTACCCACATTCCCTTTTTCACATGCTGCAGTTGAGGAACATCTTCTTTGTCACGAGAAAACATTTTTACGAGGATGGAATCCGTATAGTCTGTGATTTTAAAGGTCAGCAGTGTTCTTCCGCTTCGCAATTCCTTCGTTTCGGCATCGAATATATACCCTTGCGTAACGATACGACGTTCTTCCTCTTGAATGCTTTGAAGCTGGACAGGCTCCTCCTTGATCGGATAGCCGATAACCAATGGCCCCTTCTTGACATCTGAGCCTGCTTGTTGTTCTTTTTTTCCTTTATCTTCTAAGGCTTTTCGTGCTTTTGTTTCATCCTCTTCCTTACGAGCCGAAACAAACTTTTGAAAATCTTCCTCCGTTTCGGATGCTTGAAATGCAATTGAAAACGATTGAAACCCAAGTTTTTTGCAAAGTCCATCACCAAAGGCCTTAAGCTTTCGGTTCATAAGCTCTGTTTCTGCATTATTTGCCGTTGTTATCCACATTGTGGCCTCTTTAAATGAGGGCTCGCTTTGCAGCCTTGAGGCCAACCCAGGCACTTCCTTCGCCATCCATTCTGACATGACCGACCAGTAAGAGATAAACTCTTCTCCTTTAAGTTCATACGCTTCATCAATTGTAAGGCTAACATCAATTGTAGCGATTGCCGAAAACGCATGATCCAATCGTGTCCGTAGTTCTCTGTATGTAGTGCTTGGCATACAAACCGGAAGCCAAAAGTCAAAATGCCATTGTTTGCTTTCTTGATGCACAGTGAGTTTTTGAATGCGACCGCCTGTCAGCCTCTGTTTCTCTTCTTCTGGCATGCCGATTTGTGTTAAAAGCATTGAAAATCGTTCTTCCCTGATTTCGATATCCTGCATCGTCACCACTCCTCTCTACACCAATGAGTAACGTTGCTCAAAAACATCCTTATGCGGAAAAAAGGACTGTCTTTTCTGAAGTGCACCATTCGAAAGACACGAATGCATGCTCAGAAAAGACAGTTCCGTAGATGATTATTGGAGCTTGCTTTCGATATCGTCGACGGCCACTACCACCTTTTCTGCATGGGCGACACTCATCTCGACGTTACGTTCAACTGCTTGTTTACCAACGATGATTCGCTGTTGAATGCCGATCAAATCAGCATCAGCAAATTTCACGCCTGCACGTTCTTTTCGATCATCATACAGTACGGCAATGCCTTGCTTTGTCAACGTTTCGTAAATCTCATCGCCCAATTTGACTTGGTCAGCGTCCTTTACATTCATGACAAGCAAATGGACCGCGAACGGCGCGACATTTTCTGGCCAAAGGAGCCCTTGTTCAACATTTGATTGTTCAGCAATCGCAGCCATTAATCTTGAAACACCGATGCCATAGCAGCCCATGATCACGGGAATGCTTTTCCCGTTTTGGTCAAGAATCGTGGCATTCATTGCGGTGCTGTACTTCGTTCCTAGCTTAAATACATGCCCGACTTCAATGCCACGAGCAAAACGAATTGTCCCTTTTCCGTCTGGCGAAAGATCGCCCTCAACCACATTGCGAATGTCTGTATATATTGCGTCACCAGCTGGGGCAATATCGCGCCCTGCATGAACACCTGTATAATGCCAGCCGTCTTTATTGGCGCCGCAATTGGCATCAGAAAGCGCGGCTACAGCATGATCTGCAACAATGCGTACATCTGATGAAACGCCAATCGGCCCTAAGGAACCGTGCGAGGCGCCCATAAGAGAAACCGTTTCCTCTGCCGTAGCAAATTCCAAAGAGGGAACGCCTAAAAAGGCAGCGAGCTTGACCTCATTCAATTCATGATCACCACGGAGCAGAGCGAGGATATAATCCTCATCTGCGCGGAGCAATAAGGTTTTGATGCATTCCTGTTCAGGCTTATTGAGAAATGCAGCAATGTCCTTGATTGTTTTTTGATCTGGTGTTTCAATCTCTTGTAACGGCTTTGGATCAGGTAACGCGTTGACTGGCGGAACAGCGAACGTGGCCATCTCAATATTCGCTGCATAATTGGATTCGTCTGAATAGGCAATGGTATCCTCACCGATGTCTGCAAGAGCCATAAATTCATGGTTGTCTGTTCCACCGATCGCACCAGAATCCGCAAGGACTGCTCGATAATTCAAACCGCATCGTTGACAAATTCGTTCATAAGCAGCAAACAAAGTGTCGTACGCTTCATCCAATGATTCCTCTGTGGCGTGAAACGTGTAGGCATCCTTCATCAGGAACTCGCGTCCACGAAGCAATCCAAAACGAGGGCGAAGTTCATCTCTATATTTTGTTTGAATTTGGAACATCCCTAGAGGAAGTTGCTTATACGAGTTGACCTCATCCCGCAAAAGCGACGTAATCATTTCCTCATGCGTGGCGCCAAGGGCAAACTCACGACCATTTCGATCCTCCAAACGCATCAGCTCAGGTCCGTACACACTCCAGCGTCCCGATTCCTTCCAAAGATCGGATAGCTGCATGGCAGGCATCAACACCTCTGCAAGGCCGGCAGCTTCCATTTCTTCTTTAATAATTTGCTTCACCCGTTCAAGCACACGAAAACCTAAAGGCAAAAACGAATAGATGCCGGCTGCATTCTGACGGATATAACCCGCTCTGAGAAGCAATTGGTGGCTTCTGGCATCAGCATCTGCCGGTACATCACGTAACGTTGGTATGTAAGTTTGCGATTGTTTCATTATGAACACCTCTATTATGTATGACTTGTCTTATTATCGAACGTTTGAACTCTACGTCACTTGAAAAAAAGAAGCTCCACCGCCAGCTTCATTGTTTACTGCAGCAGAGAGCCCCTTCTTTTTTAGTGCCATTGTTCATTGACGACTAAAACAGACGTTGTATATCGTTCCAGGTGACGACGATCATGAGCAGGAACAATAAGGCGAATCCAACAAAATGAACAAAGCCTTCTTTTCCTGGATCAATCGGTTTGCCTCGAACAGCTTCAAGAAGAATAAACATGATTCGACCGCCGTCTAATGCTGGCAACGGCAACAAGTTAATAATGCCCAAGTTAATACTTAAAAAAGCGGCCCAACGAACAAGGGTGATCATCCCAGATTCAACAAACGTGTTGGTTTGATCATAGATGCCTACAGGACCAGACAATGCCTCAATGGAGAATTGCCCAGTGACGAGCTTTCCAAGAGCGGATAGTATTTGTTGACCGAAAAACACCGTCTCTTGAATACCGCCAGTAATGGAACCAATGATCGAATGCTCCATCATTGGCGTCACTCCAATAATCCCTACAGGCTGATCTTGTCTCATTTCTTCTTTAGGCGTTACAGCCACTGTCATTTCATTTCCATCGCGATCAATGGTAAAGGAAAGCTCCTGATTAGGACGCTCAATGACATAAGCTTGGATATCCTGCCAACTCGCAATAGGCTGATCATCAATTGCCGTAATCCGGTCTCCTTGCTGCAAACCTGCTTGTACTGCCGCACCATCCTCAAGTGCATTACCGATGACAGGTGTATCAGAGGCCGTTCCTGCAAGAAGTCCAACAACAATTAAAAGAATCGCTGCTAAGATGAAGTTCATCATCGGACCTGCAAAAATTTGCATGAATCGCTGCGGAATCGACTTTGATGCAAATTGACGATTGTATGGAGCAATCTGTGTTGCTTGATCGTCCACAACAAACATCGCTTTTTCATGCACTTGATAGGTTTGCACTTGTTCTTCATCATCAAGACCATGCTCACTGCCCCGAATCACTAACTTGTGATTCAGATCTACCTCTTCCACTTCAATGATGCGCGCATTTTGGTGCTTCGACTTGTTATTTACGATAATTTTCGTAACCAAGCCTTCCGCATTTTGCTCAATCGCAATATGGTGACCTGGTTTTATTTCGACAATTTCAGGGTCTTCCCCTGCTACTCGTACAAAACCACCAACGGGTAGCATTCGGATTGTGTACAATGTCTCATTGCGGAAAAACGAGAACATTTTTGGCCCCATGCCAATCGCAAATTCTCTCGCAAGCATCCCTGAACGCTTGGCAAAAATTAAGTGCCCCAGCTCATGAAAAAAAACAAGTGCACCAAAAATAATGATAAACGCAATAACCGTAGTCAATTAGATTCCACCTTTGCCTTGAATGTCCATATCGTAAGGAGGGCAAAAAGAGAGGAAAACCGATGAATCATGCGATCGCCGGATCCTGAGGCTTTTTGAACAACCTTCCAAGCAGAGCGAATAAAACGGACGTATCAATGGATACATCGAGAAAAAACCATTTGATGCCTCCATACATTCTAGAACCTCATAATGATCCCCGTCAATCATCCGTAGCGTCGCTGTCTTTCAATCACAGTGTACCCTTTTTTGCTTGTCGAGTTCAAGCGTTGAAATGGGATGCTCGATTGAAAAAACCTGCTCCCCTAACTCTATGCTTGGCATGCCTCGTCCATGTCAATTCCTCTTCTATAACATATGCAACAAATAAAGGATCGGCAAAATGAATATCAAACTGTCAATTCGATCTAAAACACCACCATGACCTGGAAGCAATTTACCTGAGTCTTTGACACCGAAATGACGTTTAAATGCGGATTCTGCCAAGTCGCCCATTTGCCCAGCAACACTCAAGACTGCTGTAATGACGAGACCCACCCAAATGGAGTCATAGATAGGGTGCCACAAAAACAGCAGAAACGATACGGCCAACGCACATAATATGCCTCCAACAAAGCCTTCGGTTGTTTTGTTTGGTGAAATGTCAGGCCACAACTTATGGCTACCTATCGATTTACCAACAAAATAAGCTCCGGTATCGGTCGCCCATACAATGAGCAATGCGTAAAGAATATAGGGCAGCCCAACGGCACGCAGCTCGATAAGATAGTATAAGCCCATACCAACGTATAGAGCACCAAACAGCACAAAAGACATGTCTTCTATCGTCACTTTGTTTTTTGACAACACAGTAAGTGTGAGAAGCAAAAGAATAGATAAAGTCAGAATTTCAATTTTAGTAAACTCACTATTTTCAAACGGCGCTGAATATGCACTGGGAATAAGGACGAGCCAAATAAGAACAGTTGAAATCAAGCCGTGAAGAGAGAAAAAATTGAGCCGTTTCATTTCAAAAAATTCATACAAACATAATGTTGCAATACAATACACGAGCAGTGTAAATGGAATACCACCTAAAAATAAAAGTGGTACAAACAAAAGCAACAAGAACACTGCTGTTAAGATTCGAATTCTCATCCCAGTCCCATCCTTATCAAACGCCTCCGTACCTGCGACCTCTTCTTTGATATTGAATTATGGCTTCTAATAGATTGCGGTCTTTAAAATCTGGCCAGAAGACATCTGTAAACCAGAGCTCTGTATACGCAATTTGCCATAGCATAAAATTGCTTAAACGCAATTCTCCGCTGGTTCGAATAAGTAGATCAGGATCTCTAAGTGCTTTCGTTGCCATATAAGAAGAGATCAGGTCCTCGGAAATATCGTTGGCGGAAATTTTCTTGTCCTGAATGTCTTCAGTCATGTCACGGAAAGCTTCGACGATTTCCTGTCGACTTCCATAATTCAGCGCAAAATTTAAAGTGAGCCCATTATTGTAAGTCGTCTCACCAACCATTCGCTCTACTGCCCTTACGGTAGCGCCTGGGAGTTGATCTTTCTTCCCAATAATCTTCACCTGAACATTTTCGGAAATAAGTTCGGGCAGGAAGGTTCCGAGAAATTCCTCAGGAAGACCTAACAAATAATCCACTTCCGTTTTTGGGCGTTTCCAATTTTCCGTTGAAAAAGCGTAAAGCGTGAGTGTTTCGATCCCAAGTCTACTTGCGAGCCGAACAATACGGCGAATGGCCTTCATCCCCTCATGATGCCCTGCAATTCTCGGGAGTCCTCTTTTTTTTGCCCATCGACCGTTGCCATCCATAATAATGGCGACATGTTTTGGCAGCTTTTGAGGATCCACTTCCTCGACCGTCCACTCTTGGTCTTGCTTTTGATTCCCTTTATTGCTTCTCCAATTAGAGAGTTTTTCTAGCATATGGATCCCCCACTTTGACTGATTTCGATCACTATGACGGGTGGTGTCTCTATCGAAATCCCCTCTCCCCAGGCACGGGTCTTTACTTTAGGCAAGGCTGGCTTTCAACTATATCACTATCACCTATTTTACACATATAAAAAGGAGGTGTGCAACCTGGCCGCGTGGCTGGTTTTGCATACCCCCCTGGCTGATGCTTAGACACGCGTGTGTAACGATCGTGATAAAACGTGTTTTAAAAGGTGTTTAGCCGATCAATGAATCCGCCTTGTAAGGTATCGTTGCAGCCATAAACGACCTTTCCTTTTCCTAAAGCTTTGTGGTTACACTTCTAGCATTTCTTTTTCTTTTTGTTTAATGGTGTCATCAATGTTTTTCGTCGAATCATCGGTTAGCTTCTGAATATCTTCATTATAACCTCGAAGCTCGTCTTCAGTAATATCACCATTTTTTTCGATCTTCTTCAATTCATCATTGCCATCTCTTCTAATATTACGCACAGATACTTTCGCATCTTCGCCATATTTTTTTACGACTTTGACAAGCTCTAAACGGCGCTCTTCCGTTAATGCAGGAATCCCGATACGTACGACCTGACCGTCATTCGTTGGCGATAAACCTAAATCAGCTTTTTGAATCGCTTTTTCAACATCTGTAATGCTCGATTTGTCAAAAGGTTGAATGACGAGCAAGCGTGCTTCAGGAGCAGAAATGGTCGCCAACTGGTTCAATGGAGTCAATGCGCCATAGTATTCCACTTGTACCTTATCAAGTAAACTAGGTGTAGCACGACCTGCACGAACGGTTGCAAGCTCCTTACGCAAGGCCTGCTCTGTTTTGTCCATCCGATCCTTCGTGTTTGCAATGATTTGCTTTGCCATCATTATTTCCCCCTTACAACAGTGCCAATATTTTCTCCAAGCACCGCCCGTTTAATATTTCCTTCTTCCATAATCGAAAAAACTAACAGTGGAATGTTATTGTCCATGCATAGCGATGAAGCGGTGGAGTCCATGACCCCTAATCCACCTTTTAAGAGGTCCAAATAGGAAAGCTCATTGTATTTCTTGGCGTTCGCATCAATTGATGGATCTGCAGAATAGACGCCATCCACTTTGTTTTTCGCCATTAAAATCACGTCAGCTTCAATTTCTGCTGCACGCAAAGCTGCTGTCGTATCCGTCGTAAAGTACGGATTTCCAGTGCCTGCTGCAAAAATAACGACTCTTTTTTTCTCAAGATGACGAATCGCTTTGCGGCGAATATACGGTTCTGCTACCTGTCTCATTTCGATGGACGTCTGAACACGCGTCTGAATCCCAATATTTTCTAGGCTGTCTTGAAGCGCAAGAGAGTTCATGACGGTCGCAAGCATACCCATGTAATCTGCGGTGGCTCTGTCCATACCCATTTCACCACCGACTTTTCCTCTCCATATATTGCCAGCGCCAACAACGACAGCGACTTCGACACCAAGTTCGACAACTTCCTTGACTTGCAAGCTGATGGACTGCACAATTTTCGGGTCGATGCCAAAGCCTTGATCACCAGCAAGTGCTTCCCCACTAAGTTTTAATACAATTCGTTCATATTTCGCGTTGTTCATACGGACCTCCATCAAGGCATATTCTATTTCTTATCTAAGAATCTCAATCTGACTTTGCTTCTAAGTGTGAAAAAGGGGAACACAATGTGTTCCCAACTCTTCCTTTGCAGACGGGTTCTCCGTCTGTCACACGAACTTACTTATTCACTTGGTTCATCACTTCTTCAGCGAAGTTGTCTTCACGCTTTTCAATACCTTCGCCGACTTCATAACGCACGAAGGAATCAACTTCAGCGCCTTTAGAAGCTAAGTATTTTCCTACTTTTGTATCTGGGTCTTTGATAAACCCTTGGTCTACAAGACAGATGTCTTCGAAAAACTTGTTCAAACGGCCTTGCACCATTTTTTCAACGATATTTTCAGGTTTTCCTTCATTAAGAGCTTGTTGCTTAAGGACTTCTTCCTCTTGCGCAACTTCTGCTTGTGGAACTTCATCTCTTTTTACGTAACGTGGGTTTATCGCAGCCGCGTGCATGGCAACGTCCCTTGCTACCTGCTCATCAGCAGTGTTTTTAACAACGGACAGTACGCCGATGCGTCCACCCATATGCAAATAGCCGCCAAATACATCGCTGTCTTCTTTCGTTAACACAGTAAAACGACGCAATGAGAGGTTTTCACCAATCTTTGCAATGTTTGAATTGATAAATTCTTGGACTGTCGTACCTTCAGAAGAAATGGTTGTTTTTAGTGCCTCTTCAACACTTCCAGGCTTCTCAGCCAAGAGATGTTTAGCAAGCGTTGCAATCATTTGCTTGAAACCATCATTTTTAGCAACAAAATCAGTTTCAGAGTTTACTTCAACGATAACGGCATTGTTGCCTTCTGTTTCGATATACGTAAGTCCTTCAGCCGCAACACGGTCAGCTTTTTTCGCTGCTTTTGCGATACCTTTTTCACGAAGATAATCAATTGCTTTATCCATGTTTCCGCCAGTTTCGGTTAATGCTTTTTTGCAGTCCATCATTCCTGCACCTGTTTTTGCGCGCAGTTCTTTTACCATTTGTGCTGTTACAGCCATAGAATATTCTCCTTTGCTAGATCATCGTATACCGCTTTAAAACGGCTTTTTCTTATTGCGTCAGTGCTCGTTTATATCAAGCCTCACTTCGGCTTGTAAAAAAAGGTGGCAAAAGGCTATTCCCCCTTACCACCTCTCTTTTTGTATCAGACTTATGCAGGTGTTTCTTCGCCTTGTTTTGACTCAAGAACGGCATCTGCCATTTTTGCACATAACAAGCGAACCGCACGGATTGCGTCATCGTTCCCAGGGATAATGACATCAATTTCATCTGGATCACAGTTTGTATCAACAATAGCTACAATTGGAATGTTAAGTTTACGCGCTTCCGCAACAGCGATGCGCTCTTTACGAGGGTCAATGATGAACAATGCATCTGGAAGACCCTTCATGTCTTGAATACCGCCTAGGAATTTTTCAAGGCGTTCATGTTCTTTACGAAGTTGAACAACCTCTTTTTTCGGAAGGACGTCAAACGTGCCGTCTTCCTCCATTTTGCGGATTTTTTTCAGGCGTGTAATACGTTTTTGGATCGTTTCAAAGTTGGTTAACGTACCACCTAACCAACGTTGGTTCACAAAGTGCATACCTGCACGAGTTGCTTCTTCACGAACCGAGTCTTGTGCTTGCTTTTTCGTTCCAACAAACAAGACTGTTCCGCCATCAGCAGAGATATCACGTACAAAACGATACGCTTCTTCTACTTTCTTGACCGTTTTTTGCAGGTCAATGATGTAAATACCATTACGCTGTGTAAAGATGTAACGCTTCATTTTTGGGTTCCATCGACGAGTTTGATGACCGAAATGAACCCCAGCTTCTAAAAGCTGTTTCATTGAAATAACTGACATGTGTGTTTCCTCCTTTGTTTTACCTCCGCACTGCGTCAAGTAAATGACGAGACCTCTAAAGGCACACTCGTATTTATCGGCAGGCGTGTGTAGTCACACCGTGAGATAATATACCATAATCCACCTTCACAATCAAGCTTTTCCCACGTGTTTCGATGTTTTTCTTCTTATCAACTCAACTTTCGCACCTGACATCTGGCAGACGTGCCTAGATATAAATGGGTAAACCCTGCAATTTATTGTTGGGGTTGCTTTTTATACAAGCTGCCATACGCTCGCTTTCCGCGGGCGAACTGCGAGCCTCCTCGATCGCTTGCGCGCTCTGTGGGGTCTCGCTTAGCTCGCTTTTCCCGCTGGAGTCTCGCTAGTGGCTGCTTTTGATTTATTGACTCTTTTTACAAGCTAAGGTATTGCTCACATAAAATTTGTTATGGAATTTACCCAACCCAGCTAATTTCATGCTTTGCTATAAAATGAAGCTTGTTTTCTTTTGGAAGTGTACGGTAATGGACGTTGGTATCTTCCTTTACTAAACAAGGATATTGCCACCACTTTAGCACTTTTAGCATTGAAGATGGTTTTTGCGCAGCGAAAGTTGATTTTGCAGAAGACAGCAGTCTATCCTCATTCTAGGGTGGACTGCTGTCTTCTCAATTAGCTTTATCATACGTTTGGTGTTTACTTCTATCGCAGTAAAGTATGCATGTTTCGGAAATGCCCCATGTACTTAGTTGTATGCAGTCCATTCTTGTGTTCCATGATCGGTCTAGGCTTTATTCGCTTTTTGAACGTATCGCTTAACTCAAATTAATTTGTTCCATTTATACGCAAAATTCACTTGAGCTTCCTGACTCTCTCATCCAACAGATCGAACAGAATTTGCATGGTCAGCAACATCTACCACTGCATCAATCCTGCGAAGCCGGTGATCTTCGTGCACCAGGTGATATGATCTGCATGAAACGATGAACTTACTTCTCTTGTTTGCTAAAGCAACAAGCTTCAACTTCCTTTTCCATTTCTCTGGTATACGAGAACCGGACAAATAAAATAAATTTACACAGAACAATCATCAGCGGAGTCAAAATACGTAGACTCCTGCGGGAACAGCGCGAGCTGAAGATCCCGCAGGAAAGCCGCTTTTGCTTTCCGAGGAAGCTGAAGCCGTGCCCGCGGAAAGCGGAGTATTTTGACGAAGCGGCCGTGGCATAAGCGCAACATCGACTTGAGAAGACTTCGTCGTGTTTTCTTTGCCGCTGGAATCTCGCTAGTGGACAGGTTTTAATGCACTCATTTTTATGATGTGACATGAATTAAAAGGGACTCATCTAGTTTTTTAGAGCGTAGAGGTCTGCTTAGTTACTAAATTTGATCATAGACAAGCAGCTATACTCTCACTTTTACATTGAAGGGCATAATCTGCGACATCCCGTTTTTCAGTTGGATAAACGCCAAAAAACGCAGCCGAGGTCTCTCGTCACTGCGCCTAGGACCACTGAGGACTTTTCTCCTGCTCATACGTCCTTTTTATGGTTCATTTTAATTGTCAGCTGAACTTCGGTCTTTCCTTTGTTCAGTTTCCTCGCAATGTCTTCCACCGTCCAGCCTTTTTCTGCAAGCTGGAGGATTTTCGCTTCATTGGAGGTGGTGTACAATTGCTCTTCTTTTAAAGGCGGTGGTGAATAGACAGCCTCATCGGTTTCCAGAGGTGGGCTGTAAGTCTCCGTCGCTCTGTGCAAATACTGTCCAAATGTTGCCCCTACCTGTGGGATTGCTTTTGGAGCAGAATCCTTACTTATTTGCGGGACGGGTGGAGTGCTTGGTTCAGAAGACCCATTGACCCCCTTTTCCTGCCGCTTAGATAGCTTTTCAATTGCCTGTAAAAGTTTTTCGTTATCTTCATGCGTGTCATCCATATACGCAAGCAACTCTTTGCCAAAGGCTGGGGTGCCCTGATTCTCTACTGCCTTTAGCTTCGTGTACAGAATAACAATACATAAAAGCACAATAATGTTTAGTAAAATGCTTGCTATGACAAGAACGTACATTGGTTCACCTCGAATTGGTAGAGCGTTTCGCGATCTCTTCACCTTGAATAAGATGCTTCATTTTAAATAATGCCTTGGAATGTATTTGCGACACCCGCGACGTCGATAACGACAGCATGCGCCCAATCTCAGTTAACGTCAGCTCTTCCTTATAAAAAAGACTGATGACAAGCTGTTCTTTTTCGTTTAACTCATGCAAGAGCGTGGTCATTTCATTCAGTGTTTCTTCATGCTCCATTTGTTCTTCTGGAGTCCGAGCTCGCTCGTCCTTAATATTCACTGTAGCCTTGTCTTCTTTTTCACCACGATCTGAATAGCCTTCGTCCATCGATAGGATATTTGCGAAAAATCCTTCAGAAAGCGCTTCGTATACATCCGCGGCCTGATAGCCGGTATGTTCCGCAATCTCTTCGGCCGTAGGGCGTCGCATGAGGCGTTGCTCAAGAACGTCAACCGCCGCATCGATTTTTTTACACTTTTCTCTTAAACTGCGAGGCATCCAATCTTCTTTTCGCAAGCCATCCATAATAGCACCACGAATGCGAAAACTCGCATACGTATCAAATTTAAGGTCTCTATCGATATCAAATTTTTCAAGCGCATCATATAGCCCAAGTAACCCATAGCTGCTTAACTCGTCACGCTGAATATTTTTAGGAAGTCCTGAGGCAATACGCTGAACATGGTAGGCTACTAACGGATAGTAATAGGCAATTAAATCATTGCCTGCTTCGGGATCACGGCTATCAGCCCAGCACCGCCACGCGGCTTCTGGTTCATTCGTACGGGCGAACGTCATATAATCCCTCCTCATCGCCAGACTGCTCATATGTCAAACGTCCCCTTTTGGAATAGTTTTATCGTAAAGACGCTGTTTTTCGGTGTGAAAACAACGGTTCTTCCTTGATGACCACCGACATGCTCATTTAATAATGGAATGTTGCAGTGTTTAAGCTGTTCTTTAATGGCTTCTACATTCCGTGGCCCAATGTTTAACTGTCCATTGCTGTTTGAGAATTGAAACATTTGAGCACCTCCAGCAATTTTCGCCTTCAGATGCTTGGCTCCTTGCTGCTGTAGTTTTTTGCATAGATAAGGAACAGCTGTATCGGCAAATTTCCCTGGTTTCGCAGGCACTTTAGATTGATCAATGCTTGATGATGGCAGCATGACATGTCCCATCCCTGCGACTGATACACTTTCATCAAACAGGACCACAGCAACACAGGACCCTAGTCCAGTCGCTTTCAATTGCTCTTCTCCAGCAGAAAAGACGACCTCAGCGATGCCTACACGATGCGCAATTGGTTTCGTTTGAATCATTTTGCAGCCGCTCCTAACGCATCCAAAAACGTTTGATAGGTCGTTAAATGAGGCATGAATAAAAATTGCACGGCCCCAGGACCAATGTCCTTAAAGGCTGAATCAATAAACAATACCTCATCGCCATAAGCGGACGCTTCTGCCAAACCAGCTGACAGAACCGCACCAACCATATCAAACACCACATTCGGCACAGACGGAGAAAGTGTGAGCTTCGTCAGGTTGTAAATCGCGGTGAGATAGGCTCCTAACACGATGTTGCCAACTTCGCCAACTGCTGAAAATTCGAGGCTTTTGAAGCTTTCTTTCGACCTTTCTCCCAAGAGCAAGGTCAACAGAGCATGTGCTGTTTCTGGAGAAAATAGAACAAACATCCACCCTTCTGCCTCGCCAGATACCCGAAAAACAGAAGCAATTGTCGGCGAATCGGCTCCACCAAGTCGCTCTAAGGCATCATCAAAGCCTAACAAGTGAACAGAAGGAACTTGGAGCATCACAGGGCGGCCGATCAGTTCGGACAATGCGCCCGCAGCGTGACCTGCTCCAATACTGCCGATTTCTTTTAACACATCCAATTCAGCGTCGTTCAGCAACTGACTGTGCGTCATATTATTCGTCCAGCTTTTTTAACGAATTCACTTCGCTTTCGTTGAGAACCTTGTCTAGATTCAAAAGGATTAAGAGTCGATCTTCGAGCTTCGCGACACCATTTAAATAATCCCTCTCCACAACACCTACAACAGATGGTGGCGGTTCAATGGCTTGTAAAGGAATATCAATAACATCATTGGCGGCGTCCACAATTAACCCTACTTCCATCTGACCGACCGATACAATAATCATTCTTGTTTTATCTGTGTGAGGGACTTCTTCGAGATCAAAGCGGCTCCTTAGCGCAATAATAGGCGTAATGACCCCCCTCATATTAATGACACCTTTGACAAATGTCGGTGCTTTAGGGACGCGCGTAATAGCTTGCATACGCTCAATGGATTTGACTTGATTGACAGGAACTCCGTAAGACTCATCCTCTAATTGAAATACAATAACCTTCATCTCTTGTGTTTGTACATTTTCTGTCATGGTAATGGCCCCCTTTAGGATTTAATAAGCGAATTGCAATCAACAATAAGTGACACTTTTCCGTCGCCAAGAATCGTCGCGCCAGAAATGGCAAAGATGGACGTTAAATAGTTTCCTAACGATTTTAAGACAACTTCCTGCTGGCCAATGAGCTCATCCACAACAATGCCCGCCATTTTATCCCCTTTCCGAACGATAAGAACGGAAAGATGCGATCCTTGTTCATCCATGCCTTCAACGTTAAACACACGGCCAAGAAAGACGAGTGGAACGACCTTCCCACGGAAATCGATGACCTCCTGCTGATGGGCACGCATCACTTGGTCTCTTCGAATGATTGCTGTTTCTACGATTGATGAAAGCGGGATAGCGTATGTTTCATCAGCAATTTTTGTTAGCATGACAGAGATGATTGAAAGCGTAAGGGGCAGTTGGACTGAAAAGGTGGTGCCTTTGTTTAACTCCGACGTGATCGAAATATGGCCCCCAAGTGACTCTATAGTGTTTTTTACGACATCCAGACCGACACCTCTACCTGACACATCAGATATTTTTTCGGCGGTAGAAAACCCAGGAGCCATCGTTAATTCAAAGACCTGTTGCTCTTCTAGTTGATCCGCTTGATCAGATGTGACGAGACCACGTTCAATCGCCTTTGCAAGCACCTTTTCTTTCGCGATCCCCGCGCCATCCTCTTTAATGTCAATAAACACGTGATTGCCACTATGGTATGCGGATAGTGTGAGGTGACCCACTGGCGTTTTTCCACGTTGAACGCGTACTTCTGGCGTTTCAATCCCGTGATCCAGAGCATTCCTAATCAAATGCACGAGTGGGTCGCCAATTTCATCAATGACTGTGCGGTCAAGCTCCGTTTCAGCACCAACAATGTCCAGCTGAACCTGTTTGCCCAAATCTTTTGCCAGCTGACGCACCATTCTTGGGAAACGATTGAACACTTGATCCACTGGAACCATGCGCATCGTTAAAATCATACTTTGTAAGTCCTGCGACGTTCTTACCATCCGTTCGACGGAGTCATTTAAATCATCATTTCCAAGTTCCTTTGATATCTGCTCTAGTCGACCACGACCGACAACAAGCTCTTCAAATAAATTCATTAAGTGATCAAGCTTGGCGATGTTCACACGAATTGTTTTTGATGCTGCTTTTGGTGTATCAACACTGGCTTCCTTGCTCGACACTACCTGCTTATGTACATCCTCAGGAGGCATCTCGACAACCGACTCAGCGCCTTTTACATCCTCCTCTTCAGAGGCATCCATAGTGCGTTGCATTGGCGCCAGGTCAACCCCAGCAATTTCTGACACTTTAAGAATAACCGCCTCAATTTCTGCTTTGCTATCTTTCGTAATCAAAACAAGTTGGAAATGATCATCAAAGTCTTCTTTTTCAATATTTTCGACATTCGGTGCGGAGTAGACAATGTCGCCTTTTTTCTCCATCAATTCAAACACCATAAATGCCCGAGCCGCTTTCAATAAACAATGTGGCGACAAGTAAACAATGATATGGTACGCGTCAAACCCTTGCTCAAAAGATTGATCAATGACTGTTTGCGTAAACGAATCAAGGGCGAGCTCGCTATACGAATCTTGAATGTTCGCAGAAGCGTTTTCTGCTTTCCGAACGCTTTGGCCCTTTGTGGAGGTTTTGCCTAGTTCAATGTCTGTCAGTTCGGCAACGGCGGCCGAGACATCTTTTTTCCCATTGCCACCAGAAGAAATATCATCCACCATCGCCTCCATTAAATCCACAGAAGTAAACAATACATCAAGGACTTGCTGTGTGACGTGAAGGACTTTATTTCGAATTTGGTCTAGTACGTTTTCCATTTGATGCGTTAAATTGGCAAGGTCATCATACCCCATTGTTGCAGACATGCCTTTAATGGTATGCGCTGCCCGAAAAATGACCTCTATATGCGTCAAATCAGTCGGGTCTTTCTCAAGCTGCAGTAAGCTGTCGTTGATTCCTTGCAAATGCTCCTTGCTTTCATCAATAAACACGTCAAGATATTGATTGGTTTCCATCGGTAATCCCCCCTGCAGGTAAAAGTTTTTGACAGAGCGAGTCGGCAACTTTGTCAATATCTGTTTCTTCATCATGTAACTCTGACTGAATAATGGATCCTGGCATGCCATGAATGATTGACGTACGTTTTGATTGCGCAATGCAATAGTGACGACCTTGCTCCTTTAACGCCCGAACCCCTTTTGTCCCGTCCTTGCCCATCCCAGTTAATATGACTGAGGTAGAGGCGATGCCTAGTTTTGCAACAGACAAGCAGAGCACGTCCACCGAAGGTCGATGTCGATGAAGTGGTGGGGCAGTGCTTAGACAAGCGGCCAATGACGACCCTACACGTTCAATGACCAAGTGAACTCCCCCAGGTGCAATGTAGGCGTGACCCTTTTTTAAAAGCTCTGCGTGTGATGCTTCCTTAACTGTAATGCGTGATTGTTGATGTAGCCTTTTCGCAAGCGATCCAGTAAATCCTGGGGGCATGTGCTGCACAATGACAATCGGTGTCTGAAAATCTTTCGGAAGGTTTGTCAGCACAGCCGCTAATGCCCTTGGCCCACCAGTCGACGATCCAATCACAATCAACTCCGGTTGTTGGGCTCTTCCTGTACGCATCCGCCTAACTGGCTCTGGTTGTTTGATCGTCACTTTTGGCGGCTTTTGCTTCACTACAGGCTGTTTATACACCGGGTTGGCAGACGCTGCCTGGACCACTTTTTGCACAAGCTCATCCTTGACCAAATCAAGATCCAAGGAGATGGCCCCAGAAGGCTTCTGGACAAAATCAATCGCACCACGCTGCATGGCATCAATGGTCAATTCAGCCCCTTTAATGGTGACACTTGACAGCATTATGATCGCGCATGGACTTTGCGCCATAATCTCACTTACAGCTTCGAGGCCATTTTTTACCGGCATCTCAACATCCATCGTCATGACATCTGGCCGATGGCGTTTGGCTTTTTCGACAGCATCCTCTCCATTCCGTGCGATATCAACGATCTCTATATCGGGATGTGATTCTAAAAAGGAACGGATGAGTTTTCGCATAAATGCCGAATCATCAACGATTAGGACACGAATTTTATTACGCACGTTTCTTTCCTCCCCACCTCTGCGATAGCCGTTGAATAAAGGATGGTCGATACTCTTCAGCACTTGGCTGTAATGTCAGCTTTCTGGCCATCCCTCTTACAGCTTGACTAGCCATTGCCTTTGGGAGACGACACACAAATGGCACTTGGGCTTTCACTGATGACACAACCGCCGGATCCTCTCTAATCACGCCAAGCAACTCAACCTCTTTTTGCAAAAAGCGCTTCGCAACAGCCTGAATGCGCTCGGCAGCTGCCAATCCCTCTTTTTCGGAAACCGCTTTGTTGACAATAAGCTGGATTGGAATCATAGGTTCATAGTGATGAACCCACTTTAAAGCGCTGTACAGATCGGTTAGTGCTGGTGGCTCAGGCACAGTCACACCAATGATGCGATCAACACTTGTAAGAACAGGAACCCGGTCCTTAGAAATTCCGGCACCTAAGTCAAACAACACAAAATCATACTTTGAAAATCGTTCCTCTAACTCCCCAAGTGCCAATTGAACGACATCTTCATCTGGAGATAGCTCTTCGGCTAGCGCACTCCCGCCAGCGATAATGTCGATCCCATATAGTGAAGGTTGAATGAGAGTGCTAACGTCGCCACTCCCACGCAACAGATCAGCCATTGACATCGTAGAATACGTCCCTACCATGGCATCTATGTTCCCCATGCCGATGTCCATATCCACAAGCAATACGCTATAGTTCAATTCTGTAAGTGCGATACCTAGATTTACGGACACATTTGTTTTTCCAACGCCACCCTTTCCACTCAAGACGGCGATGCTACATGTCGGTGTCTGTGAATCTCCCATTCGTTGCTTTTGGGATGGCTGTTGTTGCTGAAGCAGTTGTCTTAGTGAGCTCGCCTGATCACCCATAAAGTTTCCTGCTTTGAGCAAGCAAATTCGTGATCGATTTCGTTGAGGAGGAAACGATATCTTCTGGTACATCCTGACCCATCGTGACATACGCAACACCAAGCTGATGCTTGTCCACCATATTAAACATCGCACCATACGAAGACGTTTCATCTTTTTTCGTAAAAATAAAGCGATTGATCGGAATCTTACGGAAGTTTTGATAAATCTGTTCCATGTCGTCATGCTTCGATGTTAAAGACAAAACGAGGTACGTCACACACTCTTTTTCATCTGGGAGCATTCGGCTAAGTTCTTCTACAAAGCCTTCTTCTCTATAGTTTCGTCCGGCCGTATCAATAAATACTTTGTCTTTGTCCTTCAACTTTTCCAATGCCTGTGTGACATCCTCTGGAGAGTAAGCCACCATAACCGGAGCGTCGAGTATTTCACCATAGGTTTTCAATTGTTCAATGGCTCCAATACGATACGTATCAAACGTTATAAAACCAACCGATTGCTTTTGATTTACCGTTGCATCCGCTGCAAGTTTGGCCAGCGTTGTTGTTTTGCCAACACCTGTTGGACCGACGAGGACGACGATTTTATGCTGCAATTTCGCAGGGCCATGAGGTATTTTTCCAAGCTGCCCCTCGAAGTATATCCGCTCCCAATCCATGAGTTCAGATGAATCTGGCTTTTCACGGTTGTACCAGTTTTTAAGTAAGAATTGACAAACACCATCGATTTGATCACTTGCAAAACCGTTTTGAACCAGCCGCTTTTCGACAGATTGAAGCCAATCGGGAAGTTGGTTACGAGCTTGGTTGCTCCAAGTGATTTCTGTTGCGTGCTTCTTTGCCGTTGAAGGACGTAACTCCATTCCTTTCGTTGGCCTTAGTGTTGGTTTTTCTTTTATAGGCTTAGTCCGCTTTTCAGACACATGAGGGTAGGGATCGATTGTGGCGAGCACTTCAATTTGCGGCTTTTTAAAAAACCCTAGCCACCCCCCCGTTTGAACCTTTTTCGAGTGTAAGATCACAGCATTTTGACCGAGCTCATGCCGGACCTTTGTCATGGCTTCAGGCATACTGCCCGCGACTATCTTTTTGGTTTTCATGACATACTCACCATCCCTACGCTCTGAATTTCAATTGATGGCTCCAGCTCATTATAGGAAAGGACAGGAACCGTTGGTAAATACTTTTCAATCATATCTTTGACATACATTCGAACGGCTGGTGAGCAAAGGATCACAGGAGAAGTGTCTTGCTCTGCCAAGCGATTGGCTTCAGACGAAATCGATTCAATCAACGATTGCGAGTCTTGCGGATTAAGATGCAAGTAGCTTCCTTGCTCTGTGTGCTTTATCGCTTCAGCAATCGTTTTCTCTGCACTTCCTGACAACGTTAATACTTGAAGCTGACGAGCATCACCTGCAAATTGCAACGTAATTTGCTTGGCCAACTGCTGTCGAGCGTATTCCGCAAGTAAATCTGTGTCACTCGTATGGCGGCCATAATCCGCAAGAGCTTCGAAAATAAGTGGTAGGTTTTTAATGGACACTTGCTCCTTCAGCAATTTGGCGAGCACTTTTTGCACAGAGCCGACGGATAACGGCTCTGGCGTCACATCCTCCACTAGAATCTCATGTGTTTCTTTAAGATGCTCAATCAGCTGCTTCGTTTCCTGACGACCCAGCAACTCATACGCATGTCGTTTTATCACTTCCGTCATGTGGGTAGACACAACAGAAGGAGGGTCCACAACTGTGTATCCTGCCAGTTCAGCCGTTTCTTTCATCCCATCAGAAATCCATTTGGCGGGCATTTGGAAGGCCGGTTCGATCGTGTCGAGACCTTCTACTCGTTCATCGTCATATCCTGGACTCATCGCTAGATAATGATCGAGCAACAACTCCCCACGAGCAACCTCATTGCCTTTGACCTTCAAACGATATTCATTTGGCTGCAACTGGATGTTGTCGCGGATGCGAACGACAGGAACAATAAGGCCTAGCTCAATCGCCAACTGTCTACGAATCATAACCACTCGATCCAGGAGATCGCCACCTTGCTCGGTATCTGCAAGAGGAATCAATCCGTACCCAAACTCGAATTCAATCGGATCGATTTGCAACAAGCTCATCACACTTTCAGGACTTGTTCGATCGTCTTCGTTCGTCTCCTCATCGGTCACTGCCGCCATTTCTCCTGCTTCAAGCTCTTTTTTCTGACGGCTGATAAGATACGCACCCACAATCAGGATTGCCGCAACCGGCAGTGTGACTTGAAATGGGATCGGCGCAAGTACGCTTAAGAGAAGAATGGTAGCTCCTGCCACATACAGCATTTTCGGGAAGGCAAGCAATTGCTTCGTAATGTCCTGGCTTAAGTTGCCGTCTGAAGCGGCACGTGTCACAACAATCCCGGTTGCCGTCGAAACGAGCAATGCAGGGATCTGGGTGACGAGCCCATCCCCAACCGTGAGCAATGTAAAGGTTTGAGCTGATTCACCAAAGGAAAGGCCCATCTGAACCATACCAACAACCATACCAACAATTAAATTAATAATGACAATGATAATCGCTGCGATGGCATCCCCTTTAATAAATTTGCTTGCCCCATCCATCGAACCATAAAAATCGGCTTCTTTTTCTACTTTCTCTCTTCGTTCGCGGGCTTGGGTCTCAGTGATCATCCCAGCATTCAAATCGGCATCAATACTCATTTGCTTTCCTGGCATCGCGTCCAATGTAAAACGCGCACCAACCTCCGAGACACGCTCGGCCCCTTTTACAATAACAACAAATTGGATAATAACGAGAATGACAAAGACGACAAAGCCAACAAGGGCATTTCCACCGACCACAAACGCACCGAAGGCTTCGATGACGTGTCCAGCATTTGCATCAGACAGGATCGCTCTTGTCGTTGATACACTTAACCCTAATCGAAACAAAGTTAAGAGGAGTAGCAAAGCAGGGAAAATCGAAAACTCCAACGGTTCTTTCATGTTCATCGCAACAAGTATGACCACTAACGAGAGGGCGATATTTGTAATGATGAGCAAGTCAAGTAAGAAAGGAGGCAGTGGGATGACGAGCATAACAATGATTAGAATGACAAAAGTTAGAACTGAAAAATCACGTACGATCATCCTCTTCTCTCCTTATTCATAGTTGTTTTTGTATTGTTTTTTAATTGGTACACATAGGCTAGAACTTCAGCTACTGCTTGAAACAGATTCGCTGGGATGGCATCTAGCACATCCAATTGTGCGTAAAGCGCTCTTGCTAATGGCTTATTTTCAACAAGCGCGATATTTGCTTCTTTTGCTAGCTCCTTAATTCGCAAAGCCATATGATCCTGGCCTTTTGCAATGACATAGGGCGCTTCAGAAACCGATTCATCATACTTCAGTGCAACCGCAAAGTGGGTTGGGTTTGTTATGACCACATCAGCGTGTGGCACTTCCTGCATCATTCGCTGCATGGCCATCTGTTTTTGTTTTTCTTTTCGCTTGGAACGTATGAGTGGATCACCTTCAGATTTTTTGTATTCATCCTTCACGTCTTGCTTCGACATCCGAATATTTTTCTCATGGTCAAAGCGTTGATAGAAATAATCAAGCCCTGCCAAAAAAATAAGGAGTATGGAAGCGGAGAGCCCCATCATAACCGTCGTCTCTGCGAAAAATTGCAACGATACCTCAAGACTTTGCTGTGAGAGCACAAGCAACTCATCAAGATTGAGCCAGATGACTAAGAAAGTAGCAAAACCGACCAGTGATATTTTCAGCAATGACTTTATAAATTCAACAAGTGCGCGAACTGAATATATTCGTTTAAAGCCCTGGAGCGGATTTAAGCGATCAAGCTTTGCTTTAATGACTTCCCCTGAGAACATTGGTCCGACTTGAATGTAATTCGCAAAAATGGCAGCTGCAGCAGCTACACCCATGATTGGCGCCAAAAACAATCCGGCATCGACCATGATTTCGATAAAAAGCTTCATCACATTATCAATCGTTAAAGATGCACTCATATCTTGTGTGAAGGTGTTGATGAAGAACCCTAAAGCAGCGTCCTTCATATACCCGCCTCCAACCGAAAAGAAAACAAACATAAAGAGGAGAATGATCGCTGTATTTATATCTGCGCTTTTCGCAATTTGCCCCTTTTTTTTCGTATCCTCCCGTTTTTTCGGTGTTGCCTTCTCTGTTTTCTCTTGCGAAAAGTATTGTAAATTTAGCTCTATCATTGTCTGCCGCTTCATACATTTCCCTCCAAAGCCAGCAGGACATCTCGCATTGTCTTCGTTACCAAGCTGAACATTTCATCTGCCAACATAAAAAACGCAGGCATGACAATAATAAGCATGATAAAACTGACCAAAATTTTTAACGGAAGACCGACGACAAATACGTTAAGCTGCGGCACTGAACGGGCAACAATTCCTAGCGCGACATCAACAAGAAACAAGCACCCAACTACAGGAATCGCCATTTGCAGAGCGATGAGAAACATTTTCGTAAAAGCGACAATGACGGTATGAACAGCGTTCCCGTCAGCAATTGAAAGACCATCAAGTCCAAGGGGCAATAGCTGATAGCTGTAAAAGATACCATTCAATAGCATGTGATGGGCATCTACGCTTAATAAAAACAACAACGAAAAGGTATACAAATATTGTCCGACAAGCGGGGTTTGTGCTCCGGTTTGCGGGTCAATGACATTGGCGACAGCAAACCCCATTTGAAAATCAATAAATGCCCCAGCAATTTGAAAGGCGCTCATAATGATATACGCGATGAGTCCTAGCGCAAGGCCAACGAAAATTTCTTGTAATAGATACGCCACGTAAGTGCCATCGACGCCAATTGGCGGCGCATCTATCGTGTAGATCATCGTCCAGCTGAGAAAGATTGAAAGGCCAACACGGTAGATGACAGGTACGTTACGATATGAGAATAGTGGCAGCACAGTAAAAAATGAAGCCACTCGGGCGAGAACCAATAAGAACACCGGCCACTGCAATAAAAATTCAGTCATACGTTACCCTGCAAAGCGCGAGAGATTTTCAAAGATGGCATGCGCGTAATTGACCATTTCTGTGAGCATCCAAGGGCCAAAAAAGACGAGGCCCACTAAGACGGCGATGATTTTAGGAATAAAAGCAAGCGTTTGTTCCTGAATTTGAGTGGTCGCCTGAAAAATACTCACAATCAGACCTGTAACGAGCGCCAATAGCAGCAACGGTCCCGACACGAGCAGTGTAATGTAGACGCCTTCCTTTGCAAAAGCAATGACAGTCTCGGCATTCAATGTACAACGTCCTTTCTTGATAAAAACATTGGTTCTAAAAGCTATACAGCAATGATTTCACAACAAGATACCAACCATCAACAAGCACAAAAAGCAGGATCTTAAAAGGCAATGAAATCATGACGGGGGGAAGCATCATCATCCCCATTGACATCAACACAGACGCAACGACCATATCGATGACTAGAAACGGAATAAAAATCATAAAGCCAATCGTGAAAGCCGTTTTAAGCTCTGATATCGCGTAGGCAGGCACTAGTGAAGTGAGTGGAATATCCGCCACACTTTCAGGACGCTCAGCTCCGCTATATCCTAGAAACAGCGCAAGATCTTTTTGTCTTGTATGTTGAGCCATAAATTCCTTCATTGGCAAAGCTGCTGCATCGAACGCTTCTTCAGCATCCAGTTCCCCTGCAAGCAGAGGTTGAAGTGCTTGATCATTCACGTCCGCAAATACTGGTGCCATAATGAAAAAGGTTAAAAACAACGCCAAGCCAATTAACACTTGTGTTGGCGGCATTTGTTGCGTAGCTAATGACGTCCGCACAAAACCTAAAACAATGATAATGCGTGTAAAGCTTGTCATTAAAACGAGTACGGCTGGTAAAAAAGAGAGTACAGTCAGCAAAAGCAACAGCTGCAAGGATGTTGATATGCCGGGCAATCCCTCCACTGAATTCACTAGTTCATTCATTTTGAGTCCCCATTGTTTTTCTTCCAACTTGACGACATCTGTTTACGTTGCTGCTTTAATTTCTCAAGCTTTGTCGTAAACGATGCTGTGAAGGATTCGTCTTCTGATCCTTCTTGTTGTTCCATGAAGAAACGAATGTCTTCAGGATCATTGATCTCAGCAAGTAGCTCGACCTGCTGACCGACCCCTACAACGAGAATTTTCGACCCTGCCTTAACGACCTGAATAGAACGTTGCTGCCCAAGTGGGAGGCCAGAGATCGACTGCAAGCCTCCCTTCGCCTGCAGAGCCGATTGACGTTTTTTGACGAGCATTAGAATGAGATACAACAATGCAATGACGGCAGCGAGAGCCAAAAATGCTCGTAATGCATCAAACACTAGGCTCTCATTATCGCTTGCCACTTCTTCAGTACCAGGAAGAGCGTCTATGCTTCCATCATTCTCGACGTCATTTTGCGTTGTCGTTTCTTCACTTGCAGACTCATCATTTTCAGCAGGCTGTTGATACAGATCACTCACAGTTGGTTCTGAGGCGTTCGCGCTATGCGGCAATCCATACATGGCAACAATACTTGCGATAAAGACAATCGCAGCGACTTTCTTTAATGCATGCACAGTCATCACTACTCGAGCGTTTTATTGATCGCTTCAACGACACGATCCGCTTGAAACGGCTTTACAATAAAGTCTCTTGCGCCGGCGCTGATCGCTTCAATAACCATCGCTTGCTGCCCCATCGCTGAACACATAATAATGTTTGCGTCACTATCAAATGCACGAATCTCTTTTAATGCAGAAACGCCGTCCTTTTCAGGCATTGTAATATCCATCGTGACAAGGTCAGGGGAAAGCTCTTTGTATTTCTCAACGGCTTGATTGCCATCCACAGCTTCACCAACAACTTCAAAACCATTTTTTGTTAAAATATCTTTTATCATCATTCTCATGAAAGCAGCGTCATCAACTATTAAAATTTTATGAGCCATGTCAAGAAACTCTCCCTCTTACTGCAATTTTTTTATTCGATCGTTTTGACTAATGATATCCGTAACGCGAACGCCGAAATTCTCGTCTATGACGACAACTTCACCTTTCGCAACCTTCTTTTGGTTGATCAATATATCGACGGGCTCTCCTGCCAACTTATCAAGCTCAATTATAGAGCCCGAAGCCAAATCAAGAATGTCCTGAACTTTGCGTTTTGTGCGTCCAAGCTCAACTGTCACCTGTAAAGGGATATCAAGCAACATGCCAATATTCGCGGAGTCCACATGATGTGGTTGCTCAATCTCATCGAAGCTAGAGAATATGGCTGGTTGAACTTCTTGCGCTTTTGGAGCCGCCTTTGATGCTGTTGGCGCTGGTTGACTAGATGACTGTGAGCTTTGTACCATCTGCTGGCGCGGTGCTTCAACAGTCGGTGGTGTCAGTGTTTCTTGCGCCGGAGCCGATTGATTATCTTCTTTATTGATTCGGAACAACTCGGCCACTAGATCTTTACTAAAATCGATCGGAACAAGCTGCATCAATGCGGAATCGATCAACTCACCCACTTTTAGACGAAAGGATACTTGTGCGATCGTTGGGTCCTCTGGAATTGATTTAAAATCTTCATTCTTAAAATCCCATACTTCAACAGACGGTGGTGAGATATCTACCTTTTTATGAAAGACGGTGGACATAGACGTTGCTGCCGAACCCATCATTTGGTTCATGGCTTCCTGGACAGCACTTTTTTCAAGCTCGCCCAATTCCTCACCGGGGTCAGTCCCATCTCCGCCTAGCATCAAATTGGCAATAATCATGGCGTCGCGGGTTTCCATAACGAACACGTTGTGACCGACAAATCCTTCTGTATAGCTGACTACAATCGCCACGTAAGGTCTTGGAAACGCTTCTTGCAACTCTTCACGTTGAATGACTCGAACCGTAGGTGTTGTAATTTCAACCTTTTGTTGCAGGAGAGCAGACAGTGCCGTTGCCGAACTTCCAAAGGAGATATTAGCGATCTCACCCATTGCATCCGACTCGACCTCCGATAACGATAACTCAGGGGAAGTGGTGTCTTCTGCCGGTGCAGTTCCTTTCAGCAATGCATCAATTTCATCTTGTGAAAGCATGTTACTCATCTTCTTCTTCTCCCCCCTTAATCTTCTCTAATATTTGCACAGCCAACTTCTTTCCCTTTGTTCCGGGTTGCGCAGTAAATTTCGGAACATCGCCAACTTTTATCACTAATGGCGAATGAATGGACTGTTGGAGTTCAATCACATCATCGAGCTGAAGGCTTAAAAAATCCTCTACAGAAATCGTTGATGTCCCGAGCTCCGCACTTAGCGGAAGCGTCGCTTTTTCGAGCTTTTTCTGCAGTAAATCAGCTGTTTCTTTAGGCTGTTCCCTACGTCCTGTTTGCATCCAATAATGAACAGATAATTTCGAAATGATAGGTTCGAGCACAACGTGCGGAATACAAATATTAATCATGCCAGTAGAATCACCTATAGTTGTGTTCAGGCTAATGACAATAACCGTTTCATTCGGTGATACCATTTGCAGAAATTGCGGATTGCTTTCAAACTCATCCAAAGATGGTTCGATATCCACAATCGATGACCACGCCTCTTTAAAATGCTCACTCATTCTTTCAAACAGCTGGGATATGATGCGTGTTTCTATTTCAGTTAACGCTCCTGAGCTTTTGTAAGAACGTCCTTGACCACCCAACATCCTCTCCATCATTGCGTAGGCAATGACTGGGTTGACTTCCATAATCATTCGACCTTCAAGTGGCTCCATCTCAAACACGTTTAAAATCGTCACTTTTGGAATGGATCGGATGAATTCCTCATAGGGAAGTTGGTCAACGGAAGCGACTTTTATGTCGATGTATGTACGCAACTGGGCAGAAAAATACGTCGTCAGTAGTCGAGCCAGATTGTCATGGATTCTGGACAAAGAGCGAATCTGATCTTTCGAGAATCGCAGCGCTCGTTTAAAGTCATAGACCTTTACACGGCGTTTTGTTTCTTCCACTTTGAATTGCTCCGTGTCCATCTCTCCCTTTGAGATGGCGGAAAGTAAGGCATCAATCTCCCCTTGAGAAAGAATTTCCTCTGCCAATTGAATTCACCCCTTTCTATTGAAGAACAAAGGATGTCGTATACACATTGACGACATGACCATGGTCCAATAAAGCGCCCAGTTTCTTCTTCAGTGTTTCTTCCAATGCCGCAATACTGTTGGCTTCCTTAAAATCAGCTTCTTCCATCCCAGCAAACTGATGAATTAGCACATTTTTCACTTGAAAGCCACGTTTCTCCAACTCTTTCTTCGCTTTTTCACTGTCGGTTTCTATCGTAAATTGTGCCTTCACATATTCACCTGAGTGAAGATTCGTTGTCATTTCCTCTGTTGCATACGACCAGGTGACTATTTCGTCAATGGTCGGCTCTGCATTGACTTTAGGTTCGTTATCAAAAAACATAAGCCACGCAAAAACGCCGATGAGTAAGACAATCACGATGACAAGCACAAGAACCGTAGAACGTACCGCACGATTTTCAAACAATGGGATACCTCCGTTCTACTTTACTATCTGTTGATGAATCTCCCGCTGATAGTTGATGACTTTGCGGACAACAAGCTTTTCTTCATCACGAACGACAAAGGTTTTGCCGTTCGTCAAAGTAATCGTTGTATCAGGATGAGATTCAACCTGTTCGACCAAAAGTGCATTTAAATGAAACACTTTTCCATTTAACCGAGTCACTTCAATCATGATATCCCGCGCCCACCAAAGGCACTGTCCCCCCTATCGTTTCAGATTGACAAGCTCCTGCAAGATTTCATCAGCGGTTGTAATGATTCTTGTATTTGCTTGAAACCCACGCTGGGCAATAATCATCTCTGAAAATTCTTCTGCTAGATCGACGTTGGACATTTCAAGCGTTCCTGCGGCGACGGCTCCATATACGCCACTACCTGGACGTCCAAGTTCATTTAATTGCAAGCCATTGCCATCTGCATCAGGTGACCCCGAATTCGTAGTAGCTTTATACAAGTTATCTCCAGATTTTTGCAAGCCTCCATTGTTTGGAAAAGAAGCAACAAGAAGTTGACCTGCTTTTTTCAATTGACCACGTGCGTCAATGAACGATATCGTACCGTCAGAACCAATCGAAAAACTTTTTGCGCTCTTCGGAATTTGGATCAAACCAGCCTCAAAGCTTAGCCCCGTCGTATAGGATGGCTCTGTTGCCGCATGCGCTGCATTTTCTGCCGTCTCAATGATGTTTACAGGTGTCTCCATTAGGGGAACTATGTTTTTAAGGAGATCTTCGACGTCAGGTGCTACTTCATCACCTGTAGTTTCAGCTGCATCTGAAATACTAGCAAGCTCTTTAGCAAGTGCCTTTAAGTTACCTAATTGATTGCCCATGCCAGCATTAAAGCCAGAGTTTTCACCAGTATCATTCGCAGTTTCCAAATCTGAGATAAATGCGCCTATGGCACCGCCTGCGCTTATTGTTTCCCCAGCCCCAATTTGTGCTGTAGTTCCTGCAAATGTCTGAATGGCCTCTTGAATCTCATCTACTGTTGTTGCACTCGACAAGCTTTGGTTAAAAGCAGTTACTGCACTGATAAACGTAGTCAAGTCTCCGTCTGGACCTGTAAAACTCTTTGCAGCCGCAGCTTCAGCAGGATCTGGCATGACCTTCTGACCGGCTTCCCCAACAAGGTACAAGCCGTCTGAATTCACAAGATAGCCTTCTTCATCGATAAAAAAACGGCCAAAACGGGTGTAGCTAAGGTCCATCGCGTCATCGATGCTGCCATCAATGATGTTTGAGCCCATTCCACCGCTTGTATCCTTTTGTACAAGGGTGCCATCAATGATTGATCCAACGACGAAAAATCCGTCTCCTGCAAGTGATAAATCTAAAGCCCGAGAGGTTGATTGTGTCGACCCTTGGGTATGAATCGTGTCAATTGTCGTCACGGTGCTTCCTAGTCCGACTTGCTTCGGGTTAATCCCCCCACGCCCCTGAGCAGCAGCACTTGCTCCTGAGATCGCTTGATACATTTGATCTTTGAATGTTACGCGCCCTTTTTTAAAGCCGACCGTGTTTACGTTGGCGATATTGTTGCCAATGACATCAAGCTTCAATTGAAAATTTTTCATCCCACTAATTCCTGAATATAACGAACGTAGCATCGTCCATTCCCCCTAATTTAATTTATCAAGTGACGTCGGTTTCTTCCTGTGGCTCTTCTTGTTGATTTTCTTCCGGCTCATCGGTTGCCTCTACAGGTTCTGTCACTCCACCGTTCTCACTGCTTTCACTATCTTCGTCTCCAGCATCTGATGGAGGCGGTTCTGTTCCTTCGACTGGCGAATCTGCCTCAAGTGGTGGTTCCACGACTGGCGGATCGTCTACGATAGGCGGAATCACCGGCGCCGACTCATCCGGTACAGTTGGATCATCAGATGGCTCGGTGCCATTCTCTAGTGGTGCTGTGGTGTTCTGTCCTTCTTCTGTCAACTCTTCAGCTGGGAGTGACTCGGTGACGGGCGGTGTTTCAGGAATTGGTGGTACTACTGGTTGTTGATGACCCGCTTCAGGCTCGGGCTTATCTGTTTCTGAGATGGAGACGATGCTCGCTTCTGGTACCTTTGTGCCATCTTCTAGCTGATACGTAATCCCTTGAGAGCTAGAAAACACAGACGTTACAATGCCTGTTTTGGCTTCTCCTTCACCTTCTCCATTTTGATAACGAATCGTTTTTCCTAGAAGCTCTGCGGCAGCTGTCAAACCATTTTGTGATTGCTTGCTAGCAAACTCCTCAAAGGTTTTGTTGAGATTTGTCATTTGCTCTAGAGAAGAAAAGCTCGCCATTTGAGCAATGAATTCTCTATCCTCCATTGGGCTCATAGGATCCTGATGCTGAAGTTGCAGAATTAATAGTTTCAGAAAGTCATCTTTATCAAGCTTGTCTCCAGCTTCTCTCATGGTTTCCTTAGGTTCGAGCATGGTTGCTTTTTGTGTCGGAAGGTCGTATTGGTTTCCTATACTTGGGCTCATCCACTGCCTCCTAGACTCTTAAATTCAGAAGCTCTTGTTCTAGTTCATCGATAAAGCGACTTGTCTCTGCATCAGCTTCTTGTGACGTACCTTGCTCTTGATCAGAGCTCTGCTGCTGATCGTCTGTATGCTGCTCTGTCAGCGAGCGTTCCGTATCATCCGCTTGAGCGATTTCAATTCGATCAATTTGGATATTCTGTTGACCTAAAGCGTTCCTGAGCTGATGTAAATTGGATTCTAATAACTCTTTTGTTTGTGTGACGTGAGCTGTGACAAGGGCAACAATCCCTTGATTGGTCTGTGTTAAACGAAGCGTTACCTGCCCCAGGTTCTCCGGTTGAAGCTGGATTGTTAATCGCGTTGGCAAAGCTTCAGGACGTGCAGAGAAATGATGTTTGAATGCTTGCTGCAACTGCTCTAGTACGGGACGTTGTGTTTGGGATGCCCCAGGCAAAGTCTCAGTTTTTTGAAGGGCCGTATGCAAGGAAGTTCCTTTCCCTTGCTCTGAATGCACAGGGACTACAGGCTGCGTCTGTTGCACCTGGCCTTCTAACAGTTTCCACCTCTGTTGCTCCCCTTGATGCGTCCATTTAGATTCGATCCCCTTACGTGCATCACTTGAACCGACGATTGCCGCTTTTAACGTCTCCCATTGGTCAGGAAGCTTATTTTTCACGTTTGCTAGCTGTACCAAAACCTCAATGCGCTGTAAGGGTACTGTCCCTTCAGTCATCATTGACACTTGTGTTTGCGGCATTGTTTTCGTAGCTTGCTGTTGTGTTTGTTGATGGGTTAGGTGTTGAATGGGCTTCTCTGTTTGACCAAGAAGTTGCTGCAAAGCTACCCTGAGTTCCTGCTGGCTGCTTTTCGCGACCTCGCCGCTACTTTGCTTTCCCTCTGATAAGGTCATCAGCTGTGAAACTAAGACCACAAGCTGTTGAAGCTGCACTTCGCTACCATCTCCGACATCATTCTTCTCTTCGACAGGGATGTCACTTTCAAGCAAAAGCTCCTCTGCCGATACGATCTGACTTAGCTTCGAAAGGAGCGCCTCTAGATCCTCAAATGACATGCCTGTTTCTTGAAGCAATGCCTTCACCTCTGCAAGGAACGACGGGAGCGTGGCCTCACTATTGCTCAACACACTTTTTGTCGTTGCTCCTAAAGAAGCTGAAAAATAGTCCCCAAATAGTGTTGTGATGCTCAATTCTTTGCCATTTTCAGTTGTTGAAAGCTTTTGGACCAATGAGTTCAGTTGCCCTGTAAGTGGCATTGCTGGAAAACCATTCATTCTCTCACCTCCTCTCCTTATGGCAGGTTTGCGGCAATTGATTCTGCTATCGGGGCCGCATCGACTGGTTCCATGCTCGTCAGGATTGCACCACGTTGGTCAGGCTTCATTTGCAGAAGCAGTCCCGTAACAATTTCCTGATCCATTTCACTGAACAACTCGGCTGCCTTTGAGGCCGACATCGCCTCAAACGTTTTAATCGTTTCTGCTGCCTGGTCTTGCTCATTCTGCTGAACAGTTTCCCGTTGCTCCTGCGCTCGACGAGCCTCCATCACATCCTGTTCAAGGGAGGCTATCGTTTGCTCAGATGTTTCAAGACTGGCTTTCAGTTCCGCAATTTGTTTCTCTTGATCACTATTCAACGCTGTCAATTGCTGTAGCTTCGCTTCATCGTCCTGAGTCGCCGTATCTTCGTCGACCCATTGCTCTAGGAACGGCACAGAACTTGCCAGTGATTTCCCCGTATCAATAATGTTCATTCCTAAGAAATACATCACGACGAATGTTAGCGTCAGTGCTGCAGCAAAAGGCAAAAGGATGACGAGAAAAAACCATTGCCACCGTTTGTTTGCTTGTTTCTTTTTCATACCTACACCTGCGCCCCGTTTTTTTGATGCTGCTGTATGGAAACTTCATCGAGCATTTTTGCTTCTTCGGCTTGATGAAGCTCCTTTTCTTTCTGGGTTTGCACGTCTTTCAGATGTTCATATTTTTTTTGTTCAATATTCTTAAGTAAAAGAACTTCCTGTTTTGCTTGCATGACATTTCTCGCATCAGCAACTTGATGCTGTTTGCGTGCTACTTCTTCTGAAAGCTGTCCTAGAAAGGCTTGACTTGATTGAATGTGCAATAACGTACATCCTTTTTTAAGCACTTCGCCAAGCTCGGTTTCCACCGCTTCTTTTTCTTTTAAGAGATGATACAAGGCGGTCCCTTCTATTCTGAACATCTCAACCGCCTGGTCGTATGCCTGTCTTGCACTGACCGTTTCATGAGATTTTAAGCGAATGATTTTATCAAAACGATGTTTAAGACGCATGAGTTCCCTCCAACAAGTGCTTTAGTGCCTGCAATGTGTCGTCAAGCTCGAAGGATTCATCCGTTTTTTGTTTTAGAAATGCGCGAATATCTGGCATTTTAGCAACAGCCTGATCGACCTCACGTGACGACCCTTTTTTATACGCGCCAATTTTGATTAGGTCTTCCGCTTCTTCATAGCTTGAAAGCCATATTCGAATTTGTTCTGCTACTTCCAAATGTTCTTTCGATGCGAGGTGATTCATTAGCCGGCTAATGCTTTTGAGCACATGGACCGCCGGGAATTGTCCTCTATTCGCAATCGCACGATCTAAGACGAGATGGCCGTCAAGAATCCCACGAACCGCATCCGCAATTGGATCATTTAAATCGTCTCCGTCGACAAGCACCGTATAGATCGCGCTCATTGTTCCATTCGTACTGTTTCCTGCACGTTCTAAAAGCCGCGGTAGCATTCCGAAAACAGAAGGGGTGTATCCTTTTGTCGTCGGAGGCTCACCTGTTGCGAGGCCTACTTCACGTTGCGCCATTGCTGCTCGTGTAACAGAATCCATCATGAACATCACATTTAACCCTTGCTCTCTAAAATGCTCGGCAATCGCTGTCGCTGTAAAAGCACCTTTAATACGCATTAACGCTGGTTGATCAGATGTGGCAACCACGACAACAGATCGTTTCAAACCTTCCGGTCCAAGGTCGCGTTCAATAAATTCTCTTACTTCACGACCTCGCTCACCTATAAGCGCGATGACATTGACGTCCGCTTCGGAGTTGCGAGCAATCATTCCAAGCAAAGTACTCTTTCCAACGCCTGACCCAGCAAATATGCCCATTCGTTGTCCTTTTCCCATCATGAGCAGTCCATCCAAGACTTTGACGCCAAGCGCCATTGGTTCACTGATTGCCGGACGTTCAAGCGGATTAAGCGGCGCTGCATCAGCACTTACATGAATCATCCCTTCTGGCAGTGATGATCCATCTAATGGCCGACCAAGGGCATCTACCGTTTTCCCAATTAATGCGTCTCCTGCAGGCACCTGAAGAGCCGTATTAGACGCTTCAACAAGGGAACCAGCTGCAACATCATTTGTGCTAGAGAATGGCATGAGAAGCAAATGCTCGCCTTTAAAACCGACGACCTCAGCAGCGACCGGTTCTCGGCCACCCTTTCCGACATGGATATAACAGACATCGCCAATCGATGAGGCTGGACCGATCGATTCAATCATGAGTCCTACAACACGTGACACTTTGCCGTACCGTTGATAGAGGTCAGCCTGCTCAATATGTTTCAGAAGCTTTAGTGTAGAGGGCTTCATAGATGTCCACCTCTTCTTTCGGCAGCTCCAGTGCCTTGCGAAGCTCTGTAAGCTGGCTATCAATACTGGCATCCACTTTGCCAAAAGGCGTTTCAATGAGACATGAAAGTTCGTCCATGTCCTTGTCCGGATAAATCTCTAGCTGTTGCCCAAATCGGATCAGGGATTCTTTTTGTGTCGCAATCGCTGTAAATTGGTTCGGGTGTACAAACAATTTCACAGCTTTTGCTTCCTTGACCTCTCTTAGCATATCCTCAATGATTGGTAGGAAGGCACCTTCATCTTGCATTTTTTGTTTTGTAATTTTAGCTCCAATGGCAAAGGCGAGGGCTTTCAAATCACGCTCGTAGGCGGTGAGCTCTTTTCGCTTGGCTTCAGAAACAGAAACCACGATGTCCTGCGCAAGTTGCAGCTGGTCATTGTAGCTGACCTCACCCTTCTCGCGTCCCTCATTTAGCCCTTGCTGATACCCAGTTTGCTTTGCATTAGCGAACAAGGCCTCTTTCTCTATTTCTGCTTTTGCTTGCGCTTCATCAATTTCTTGCATCTTCGCTCTGTAATACTCATCGGCTTGCTCAATCTTTAATTTCATTTCTTGCTCAGCCAATTGCAGGCGTTGTTCTAGAAGCTGCTCCTCAGTCAATACGTCAGGGATATGGCTTGTTTCAAAAAGTGGGCGGGACAGCATGATTTTTTTGCCTTCCGCCTTTTTTGCTGTCGTCTTGATAATTCTAGACAATGATATCGTCCCCCCCACCTCTTGCAATCACAATTTCACCAGAATCCTCGAGCTGGCGGATAATCGTCACGATACGCGTTTGTGCTTCTTCCACATCTCGCAATCGCACAGGCCCTGACACGTCCATTTCTTCCTTAAATGTTTCGACCATACGTCGGGACATATTGGAAAATACAATATCTTTAACTTCTTCGCTTGCGACTTTCAACGATAGCATCAAATCATCGTTATCGACTTCACGAACGATGCGCTGAATGGCTCTCGAATCAAGAGTGACAATATCTTCAAAGACAAACATCCGTTTTTTAATTTCTTCAGCAAGGGCGGGATCTTGAATTTCAAGTGCTTCAAGAATTGTTTTCTCAGTGGAACGATCCACACCATTTAATACATCAACAACTGCTTCAATTCCACCCGTTTGCGTGTAATCATGCGTTAATGTCGACGATAGCTTTCTTTCCAAGATGGTTTCTACTTCATTGATCATCTCTGGAGACGTGCTTTCCATCAAAGCAATTCGTTTCGCAATGTCGGCCTGCATTTCATGAGGCAACGAAGACAGTATTTGCCCTGATTGTTCTGCATCTAAGTAGGACAATACGAGCGCGATGGTTTGCGGGTGTTCGTTTTGGATGAAATTCAGCACTTGTGATGGTTCTGCCTTCCGTGCAAAATCAAAGGGCCGCACTTGAAGCGTGGACGTCAACCTTGTAATCAATCTCGTGGCTTCTTCTTTGCCGATTGCCTTTTCAAGCACTGTTTTGGCATACCCGATGCCACCTTGAGAAATAAAATCCTGAGCCATGACGAGTTGATAAAACTGTTCAATAATTGATTCTTTATACGATGTTTCCACTTTTTTCACTGCGGAAATCTCTAAAGTAAGCTTCTCAATCTCTTCTTCACTCAAATGCTTATACACGTTCGCTGATACTTCCGGACCTAGTGTAATGAGCAATATGGCTGCCTTTTGTTTACCAGATAAATCAACTGTTGACCGCGCCACGCACTGCCCCTCCCTTTACTCTTCTGATAACCATGATCTTAATAGCTTAGCAAAATCTTCTGGACTGTCACTGGCTAGCTTCTCAAGCTGTCGTCGTTTTACTGTTCCTTCATCAACAACAAGCTCTTCAAGTTCTTCATCGTTGTCAACTTGCCCCTCAACGAACTCTTCCTCAAACTCTTCTGTTTGCTTTCTGCGCCTTAAGAGGACAACCAACAAGACTAGTAAGAGCAAGCCTAAACCAACCATGACGTAAATTGCCCATTGCGGAAGGAAGGGAACTGATTCCCCTTCAAAGTCAACACGGCCGTTAAAGGGCTGCATGGCAACCGAAATATTCTCAGAAATGTCACTTTCCTGCTCTTGACGGACAGTTTCTGGCAATGAAGTACGAATTATTTTTGTAAGAATCTGAGTAATGTCTTCCTGTAGTTGGGCTTGCTCAGCTTCTGGGAGTGTCTCTCCTGCTTGTCCTGGAATGGTTGGATCGACAAGGACTTGAATGCCTAAATTTTGCAACTGGTAAGGACTTTCAACGATGTTCTTCTGAATTCTCGACACGTCGTTATTGATACGTTCTTCAATTCGTTCATAATCGCCCGTTCCTGTATTTCCAGCAGCTGCATAATTCGGTATATCTGTTGCTCCAGTACCATCAATGCCACCTGCACCCGCCCCTTCACCTTCAAAGGTTTCGGTAATCCGTTCAACAGAAAGCTGGATTCCTTCCATATCTTCTTCGTTCACCGGTACGACAAGGTTTTCAGTGCGATTTTCTTGCGTGAAATCAATGTCAGCGGTCACCGTAGTCACGACTCGGTTGTATCCGATGAGCATTCCCAACATCTGCTGAACTCTGTTTTTAATGTCATCCTCAATAGCCTTTTTCACACTTAGCTGATCGGAGACGGACACAAGAGACTGGTCATCATTCCCTTTCATATCTAAACGAGCAAAGTTCTGATCCATAATGACAATGTTTTCAGTTGGCAAATTCGGAACGCTTTTTGAGACGAGGTGATACAATCCATCAATGGATGCTTGGTCCATTGATGCACCTGGTGCGACGTTGAGTACAATGGATGCTGACGCTGGCTGTTCTGTTTCATTCACCCACACAGAAGACTCTGGAATCGTAATCATTACCTTTGCATCTTCAATGCTCTCTATGGATGTCATGAGTGAAGCAAGTTCATTCTGCATTGATTCCAACTTCACCATCTGGAATTCGTTTTCAGTCATTCCTAGGCCCATCTGTTCCCCAAAAAATCCATAATCAATGTTTCCGCTTTCCGGAATACCTTCTGACGCCAATTCAACTGTAAGGGCTTCAGCACGATCTTTAGGAACTTGTATGGCTGTTCCGTTGCCCGATATTTCAGATGGTACACCTTTTGCATCAAGGCTTGACTTGATTTGCCCCGTCTCCTCAGGGGTCAAGTTACTGTAAAGTGTAACCATCGATGGGTTTGACCCACGGTATGCCATGACCGAAAGCAGAATGATTAGAAGGAGAACTCCGCCAATCACACTTGCTTTTTGCCAAAGAGGTCGTTCACTCCAAATGGCTTTAAAGCGACCCCCGTATTGTTTCAGTTTTTCGTTCATCATTCCCCCGGTTGCCCCTTCGTCTGTAATATGCTGTGACTAGATCTGCATCCTCATTACTTCCTGATAGGCACTAACCACTTTATTGCGAATTTCCATCGTTAGCTGAAGCGAGAGACCGGCCTGTTCAGAAGCAATCATGACCTCGTGGAGTGAATCTACCTTTCCAGTAGTAAGCTGCTCTGTTTTTACGTCGGATGCTTTTTGCGCTTGATTCACTTGGTCAATTGCATTAAATAATGAATCTTTAAAAGAGGCTTGCATCGTGTTTGGCGTATTTACCTTTTGTGTCGTTTGGCCAGTAATATTATTTATGTTTTGTAAACTTTGTAAATTTTCGATCAACCTTATCACCTCTGCTGGTTACTTGCCAATCTCTAACGTCTTCATGAGCATCCCCTTTGATGCGTTCAACACAGTTACATTTGCTTCATAACTTCTTGTAGCACTCATTAAATCAACCATTTCTTTCAAGGGATCAACATTCGGCATTTGCACGTAGCCGAGCTCATTTGCATCCGGATGTGTCGGATTATACTGTTGAATGAATGGTGTTTCATCTTCCACAATACCGGTGACTCGAACACCAGAAAGCTCCCTTTGAGCTGAAGATAGCATGTTTGAAAACGATGACCCTCCACCAGGTGCTACTGCGACCATTTTCCTTCTGTAGGGCTGCCATTCTCCGTCTACTAGCTGTGCTCTTGTTGAGTTTGCATTCGCAATATTTGATGAAATGACATCCATTTTCAATCTCTGTGTTGTAAGAGCAGAGGCACTGATATGAAGCGGTGTAAATAATGACATAATTACTGTCCTCCTCGAATGACCGATTGTAATGAACTAAACTTTCCACTCAAGCGATCAACCAATGCGTAATAATGCAGTTGATTTTCAGCCATCATAGCCATCTGCTTGTCCACGTCAACCGAATTTCCGTTGTGATTATAGGACATCGTATTGCTTTTCGTTATAATAAAAGGCGAACCAACTTGAGTAGAGAAAGGAATATGTTTTTGGTTGGTCATGTTCGCTTTAAGTCTATGTTGATGTTCATTTAAGGTTTGTTTAAACGTAACCGTCTGTTCTTTATATCCCGGTGTTGTTGCATTAGAGATATTTTGGGCTATAACGTTTTGTTTCGTCTGTGCATATTCTACTGATTTTATGAGCTGATTAATTGTATTGCTCGACAAAAGACTCATTCCGCTCCTCCTCATTTTGACCTTTTTAGACAATATTGTGGTGTTATTTCATTAATTTTCCTTAATTCGGTTCATTTTTATTGTAAATAATATTAGCCTTGTTGTCTATGATGTCTAATACAGTCGTCATAAATCGTTCTAAAGTCCTACAATGACTTGTATCTTTATACCTATTAACGTTGATACCACTTAAATTTTATGATTAAATAGAACTACACTTCATTGCATCAAACACCATTCGACATCTTTTTTATTACAAACAAATAATATCTCGGGTTTTTTTATCATCAATTCGACATTTAAAGTCTTTTAGACTACGCCTATTGACATATAGGCTTGTGAGCGCTTTCAGGACTAAAGACACAAAAAACTGCTTTACCCGTCGTATTCATGACGAGTAAAGCAGTTTTTATCATTTTTCTATAATTTATAAATCACGAACGCTTCGTCAAAATACTTCGCTTTCCTCGGGCACGGCTTCAGCTTCCTCGGAGTTTTGCTTTCCTGCGGGATCTTCAGCTCGCGCTGTTCCCGCAGGAGTCTACGTATGTTGACTATGCTGAGTTTTGTTTCTGCGTTTTTATTCATGTCACATCATACCTAGTGGCCATCATGAAAAGATGCCACTAGCGAGACTCCTGCGGCATAGAAGAAATCACGACGAAGTCTTTTTGAGTCGATGATGCACTTGTATGAAAGCGAGCGTGTGAAAGTTGAGTCTATAAAATTAATTTGCTTTTAATTTTTCTAGCTCATGTAAGAATTTATTGTTCAAGACTTTAATGTATGTCCCTTTCATACCAAGAGAGCGAGATTCTATAACGCCTGCGCTTTCAAGCTTACGGAGAGCATTAACAATGACCGAACGTGTAATACCTACACGGTCAGCAATCTTACTTGCGACAAGTAAGCCTTCATTGCCATTTAATTCTTCGAAAATATGTTCAATGGCTTCAAGCTCACTATAGGATAGTGAAGAAATCGCCATTTGAACAACCGCTTTGCTTCTCGCTTCTTCTTCAATCTCTTCGCCTTTTTCTCGCAGGATCTCCATGCCAACAACTGTTGCGCCATACTCAGCCAAAATTAAATCATCGTCTGCAAACGAATCACTTAAGCGAGCAAGAATAAGTGTCCCTAGGCGCTCACCGCCACCAATAATAGGAACGATCGTCGTTAAACCATTCTTAAACAACTCTTTATTTTCAATCGGGAAAGCTGTGTATTCGCTATCCACATCAAGATTGGAAGACGTTTCTGTTACATTAAACAAACGATTTGTATACTCTTCAGGAAATTGACGGTCACTGATGATCGATTTCATTCGATCGTTTTCAATTTCCGTATTGATAGAATACCCAAGCAGCTTTCCTCTGCGGCTAACAACAAAGATGTTTGCTTGAATCACTTCTTGAAGTGTCTCCGCCATGTCGCGAAAGTTTACCGGCCGACCAGCAGCCTTTTGTAGCATTGCGTTAATCCCTCTAGTTTTGTCTAGTAAATTCATTTTTGATTTCCTCCTTGGTTCTTATAAAATATATTGACTCAGATCACGATTCTTAACGATTTCTGACAATTTTTCATCCACATAGGCTGGCGTGATTTCAATTGTCTCCAGTGTGATCTCCGGCGCTTCAAACAACACATCTTCAAGGAGCTTTTCCAAAATGGTATGCAAACGTCTTGCACCGATATTGTCTGTCTCCTGGTTGACTTTCGCAGCGATCGAAGCGATCTTACGAATAGCATCGTCTGAAAATTCAACGTTTATACCTTCAGCTTGAATTAATGCCTTGTATTGGCGAAGAAGGGCATGATCCGGCTCAATAAGAATGCGATAAAAATCATCCTCCGTCAAATTAGACAGTTCAACACGAATCGGGAATCGCCCTTGAAGCTCGGGGATTAAATCTGAAGGCTTGCTCATGTGAAAAGCACCTGCCGCAATAAACAAAATATGGTCCGTCTTCACAGGCCCATGCTTCGTAACAACGGTTGATCCTTCTACGATTGGAAGAATGTCTCGTTGAACGCCTTCTCTGGATACGTCTGCACCACCATGGCCACCTTTGCCGGATATTTTGTCAATCTCGTCAATGAAAATCATTCCCATACTTTCGACACGTTGAATCGCTTCTTGTATTACATCGTCCATATCGATTAATTTTTGAGCTTCTTCTTGAATAAGATATGGTCTTGCCTCAGATACAGGAAGTTTTTTCTTTTTTGATTTCTTAGGCATCATGCTTCCAAGCGCGTCTTGCATGTTCATGCCCATTTGCTCCATACCCGTTCCTTGAAGCATGTCAAACATTGATGCTTGCTGTTCTTCAAGCTCAATTGTAATCACATGATCTTCTAACTCACCAAGCAAAAGCTTTTGCTCAATTTGTTGACGTTGCTGCTTTTTGTCCATTTTTTCCTGTTGTTGATCATCATCATGTTCATCATCTTCAGATGCCGACTGTCCAAAAAGCATCTCAAGCGGATTTTTGTAAGCTTGCTGTTGCTTTTTTGTCGGGATCAGCAGGTCAACAATTCGTTGATTTGCTTGCTCAAGCGCTTTGTCTTGGACACTGATGACCTTTTCTTCACGGACGATGCGAACCGCACTTTCAACTAAATCTCTCACCATCGATTCAACATCACGACCAACATACCCAACCTCGGTGAATTTTGTAGCTTCTACCTTTGCAAAAGGTGCACCGATGAGCTTCGCTAATCTTCGAGCGATTTCTGTTTTCCCGACACCAGTAGGACCAATCATCAAAATGTTTTTCGGGACAATTTCTTCGCGAATGGTCTCTTCCACTAAACTCCTTCGATAACGATTCCGCAAAGCGACAGCCACCGCTTTTTTGGCATGTTTTTGACCTACAATAAATTGATCAAGCTTTTCTACAATTTGTCTTGGAGTGAGAGATTGTTGCATAGATTGGCATCCTCCTTATTCTTCCTTCTCTGCGTTTCTGTACGAAAGTTAGAAAACCTAATAATAAGCTGTTTTCCCTTAATAAACAAAAAAACAGCCCCATTATGTTACCATTTTACGAACATTTCATCTGAAAGGAATGAAAGACTAATCGTGAAACGTTATAGCGTTTCGAGAATCACTTGATCATTTGTGTACACACAAATCTGCCCAGCTGTTTTTAGCGCTGCATGAGCAATTTCCTCAGCACTTAACTGTGGCGCATACGTCTTTAACGCTCTACCCGCTGAGAGTGCATAATTCCCACCAGATCCAATCGCCAGAATGCCATCATCTGGCTCAATCACTTCTCCAGTACCTGAAACTAGAAACAAATTCGATTTGTCCATCACGATTAGCATCGCTTCAAGACGGCGAAGCACTTTGTCTGACCGCCATTCCTTTGCAAGCTCAACACTGGCTCGTTGCAAATTGCCTTGATACTCTTCCAAGCTGTTCTCAAATAAGTCATACAGCGTAAAAGCGTCTGCAACTGATCCGGCAAATCCGGCCAAAACACGGCCATTATGAAGCTTTCTCACTTTTCTTGCCGTATGCTTCATGACGACTGCATTTCCAAAAGTGACCTGCCCATCACCGGACATCGCTGCTTCTCCGTTATGGTGTATCGCAAAAATTGTCGTTGCATGAAAGGCGTGTTCCAATTGAGTCCCTCCTAATCTTGTTACGCACGGGGATGGGTATGTTGATAGACCTGGCGCAACCGATCTTTTGTCACATGAGTGTACATTTGTGTTGTCGAAAGGTTTTTGTGCCCAAGCAATTCCTGAACGGATCTTAGATCGGCTCCTTCATTTAACATATGAGTTGCAAACGTATGCCTCAATGTGTGCGGACTAATATGTATATGGAGGGCAGCCTCTTGAACAAGTTTGTTTAATACTTCACGTACTGACCTGTCAGAGAGCCTTCCTCCTCGATGATTCAAAAAAAGGGCACTGGATGCCTGGGGAGCTTTTTCTAACAGTATTGGTCTACCTTCATTCAAATACATGCGTAACGCTTCATGAGCAAAACTTCCAAATGGGACAAAGCGTTCTTTACGACCTTTTCCTCTGATCAAAACAGCTTCCACTGAGAAATCAATGTCTTCTAAATTAATTCCTATGCATTCTGAGACACGAATTCCTGTTGCATACAACAATTCGAGCAATGCTTGATTTCTCTGTCCGAGTTCCGTTGATTGATCTGAAACCAAAAAAAGTTGATTCAATTCTTTCTCATATAGAAATTGAGGCAGTTTTCGCTCTGCCTTTGGAATATGAGAAAACACAAAAGGGTTTTCGGTGACCAGGGATTCTCTCATCAGAAAATGGTAGAGACTACGTAGCGCAGACATTTTACGAGCGACCGTTTTTCTAGCATAATTTTTTCGATAAAGGATCGTTAAATACGCTCTTACGTCTGCATAGGAAACAGCAGCAAACGTTTCGGTCTGTTGCTGCTCCATATACTGAACAAACTGTGCAATATCTTTCTCATAGTTTGTCAACGTATGAGTGGAATAAAGCTTCTCTACACGAAGATATGTTAGAAACTGATCAACCTCATTTTTGCATTGGTGTACATTGGTGAACATTTTTTCACCTCGCTAGATAGAAGGCAATCAAATAGTACCATACTTTCAAAGTGCTATGCAATCCATAATCATCGGATTAATTCAAAATTCTGAATTGACTCCAGTGCACGTTCGGCAATCGCTTGGTTCCGTTCTTGCTTATTTTTTATCCGTGTTTCTAACGAAGGGAAAAGACCAAAGTTAACGTTCATCGGCTGAAAATTCGTTGAATCAGCAGACGTAATATAATTTGCTAGACTTCCCATTGCCGTATTTGTTGGCATAATGATAGGTTCTTCTCCTTGGACAAGACGCGCTGCATTGATGCCTGCAACGAGCCCGGAGGCAGCAGACTCTACATACCCTTCCACACCTGTCATTTGGCCGGCAAAAAACAAATCATCACGGTCTTTATATTGGTAGGTCGCTTTTAATAGCTTAGGAGAATTAATAAATGTATTGCGGTGCATAACGCCATAGCGGACAATTTCAGCGTTTTCCAATCCTGGAATCAGGCGCAGCACCTCTTTTTGAGGGCCCCATTTCATATGTGTCTGAAAACCGACAATATTGTAAAGTGTTCCTGCCGCATCATCCTGACGCAACTGTACGACAGCAAAAGGTCGTTTGCCGGTTTTTGGATCCTCTAGACCAACCGGTTTCATCGGGCCGAACAACAGCGTTTGACGTCCTCGGTTTGCCATCACTTCAACAGGCATACAGCCTTCAAAGAAGATTTCTTTTTCAAATTCCTTCACTGGAACAGTTTCCGCAGCGATAAGGGCGTCGTAAAAGCGATTGAATTCGTCTTCCGTCATAGGGCAATTTAAGTATGCCGCTTCACCTTTATCATAGCGTGATTTTAAATAGACTTTCTCAAGATCAATGGAGTCTTTTTCAAGAATAGGTGCTGCGGCATCAAAAAAGTATAAATCCTCTTCGCCAGTCAGAGCACGTAGTGACGATCCAAACGCCTCAGACGTAAGTGGCCCTGTAGCTACAATTGTTGGACCATCTGGTATGGACTGAACCTCTTCTGAAACGACGGTGACGAGTGGGTGTTCTTTGACTTGTTGCGTGACGCGAGCAGCAAATTCATGACGGTCAACAGCTAAGGCGCCACCGGCTGGAACTGAACTGGCATCTGCTGCCGAAACAATAACGGAATCAAGCAAGCGCATTTCTTCTTTTAATACACCGACTGCATTTGTCAATGCATTGGCGCGCAGAGAGTTGCTACAAACTAGCTCTGCAAATTTATCTGTATGGTGTGCTGGGGTCTGTTTCACTGGACGCATCTCATGTAATACGACAGAAATGCCGCGCTTGGCTAATTGCCAAGCCGCTTCACTTCCCGCGAGACCAGCACCGATAACATGTACTTTTTTTTCACTCATTGGGTACTCTCTCCTTACAAACTACTCTTGAGGCTCTTCTTTGTAATCACAGCTTGTACATTGAATTTGCTTGCCTTTTTTAATTTTCTTTTCCACAAGCAGGGATTCACATTTTGGACATGGTCTTGATATTGGTTTATCCCACGAAATAAATTCGCATTCCGGAAAGCGATCGCAGCCGTAAAAAATGCGACCTTTTTTACTTTTACGTTCTACAATCTGACCTTCTTTACAGGTTGGGCAAGGGACACCTATTTCTTTAACGATTGGTTTCGTATTTCGACAGTCCGGAAAGTTGGAGCAAGCCATAAACTTGCCGTAACGTCCCATTTTTATGACCATCGGCGATCCACATTTATCACAATCAATGCCAGCTGGCTCATCTTCAATTTCAACTTCCTGCATTTCCTTTTCAGCGACTAAAAGTCGTTTTTCAAAGTCTTGATAAAATTGATCAATGACCTTTTCCCACTCTTTTCCGCCTTCTTCAATGTCATCGAGGCTTCTTTCCATTTCTGCCGTGAAGTTCACATCAATGATTTGCGGGAAAAACTCTAGAATGAGATCGAGTACAATTTCGCCAAGCTCCGTAGGAATAAAGCGTTTATTGTCAAGTGCTACATAATTACGACGTTGGATGGTATCGAGCGTTGGAGCAAAGGTTGAAGGACGGCCTATACCTAGCTCCTCTAACGTTTTTACAAGTCTCGCCTCTGTGTAGCGAGGAGGCGGTTGTGTGTAGTGTTGTTTTGGATCTATGTCGGAAGTGGACACTTTGTCCCCTTCTTCTAAAGGAGGTAAAATCCGATCTTCTTCCTTCGTATTGTCATCATTTCCTTCTACATATACTTTCATAAAGCCTGGAAATTTAACTTTTGAGCCTGTCGCTCTAAACACAACATCATTGTTTGTCATATCGACAGACATCGTGTCCATTACAGCAGGAGCCATTTGACTGGCCACAAAACGTTCCCAAATGAGTTTATACAAACGAAGTTGGTCTCGCTTTAGATACTTTTTGAGCTCTGATGGCGCTCGCATAGTAGCTGTTGGTCTCACGGCTTCGTGAGCATCTTGTGTTTTCTCGGATTTTCCCTTTGAAACAGGACGGTTATAAGCATACTCTTTGCCATAGGTCTCTTCAACGTAATTTTTTACTTCCTCAAGGGCTGTATTCGAAATACGAGTAGAGTCCGTACGCATATACGTGATTAAACCGACTGTCCCTTCCTTTCCAAGATCAATCCCCTCATAGAGTTGCTGAGCGAGCATCATTGTCTTTTTAGCACGGAAATTCAGCTTGCGCGCAGCCTCCTGCTGCAGGGACGATGTCGTAAATGGAGGAGCAGGGTTGCGGCGTCTCTCCTTTTTTGAGACAGAAGAGACGAGCATTTCATCGCCATCCATTTTCGCTAAGACAGCATCGACGTCCTCGCGTGTAGACAACGGTTGCTTTTTGCCTCCATACCCACAAAAATTAGCTTCAAATTCCTTGTTTCCCTTTTTCATTTGCGCTGGGATCGTCCAATATTCTTCAGGATTGAACGCTTTAATTTCATTTTCACGTTCAATGATCAGGCGAACAGCTACAGATTGAACACGCCCTGCACTTAAGCCCTTTTTCACTTTTTTCCAGAGCAATGGTGAGATATTATAGCCAACCAATCGATCAAGAATTCGTCGTGCCTGCTGTGAATCAACGAGATTCATATTGATTGCCCTTGGATGTTTAAATGATTCCTTTACGGCCTCTTTCGTAATTTCATTAAAAACGACGCGACAAGCACTTGTTTCATCAATGTTTAAGCTGTGAGCCAAATGCCAGGCAATGGCTTCCCCTTCGCGATCCGGGTCAGCTGCAAGATAGATTTTTTTCGCTTTTTTTGCGGCGGTTTTTAAATCTTTCAATACAGGACCTTTGCCGCGTATAGTAATATATTTGGGTTCGAAATGAGCCGTTACGTCAACGCCCATTTGACTTTTGGGCAGATCGCGCACATGTCCCATAGATGCTTTAACTTTGTATTTTTTGCCTAAGTATTTTTCAATGGTCTTCGCCTTTGCAGGCGATTCCACGATGACAAGGTAATCTGCCATAAACTTCAGTTCCCCCCAAAGAGGTTTAGATTAAAATCTTCCCTATTATTAATGATCTATCTATGTTTTGTCAAACAATAGCCCAAATCAACCTGAAAGATGACAGTGCAATTCAATGTCTTCCGCTTCGATTACAGGGATTGCTCCGTCCTGAATAAGGCGATTGCTTCCACGTGCTTTTGCATGGTGAACGGAACCCGGGAGCACAAACACATCTCGGTTTTGCTCCATCGCAACACGCGCCGTAATTAACGTACCGCTTTTCTCTTTTGCTTCAGCAATGAGCACGCCATTAGATAATCCGCTCACGATCCGATTTCTTGCCGGAAAATGCCAACGTTGTACAGTTGTATGGGGAGGGTATTCACTAATAAGCAACCCCTGGGCGGTGATGGCCTCAGCTAACGGTTTGTGCTCTTTTGGATAGAGATGTGAGAAACCTCCCCCAAGGACAGCAAACGTGACGCCATGATGGGCTAACGTGATGTCGTGCGCCATCCGATCCGCTCCAAAGGCGAGACCGCTAACGATACAGTAACCTGCCTTGACTAACGGAGGCAATACGGTTTCTAACGACGGCAAGCAGTCACTAGAAGGCTTACGCGATCCGACAACAGCCAAGGTGGGGCGTTGTGCGTTCAGCAATGACGGCGTACCCTTTACATACAACACCCACGGAGGATCATATATATGCTTTAAGAGGAAGGGATACAAGTCATCAAACAACGTAATGGCTTCGATAGCTTCTTTCGCATAGGCTTCTTCAAGTTCTGTCGGTGACGTACGCAAGATGAATGAATGGAGTGAAGAGGCAAATGCTGGGGACAATTGAAGAGAGGCAGCAAGTTCTGAGGGTGACATTTTGAAGATGATATTGAGGTCTTCATCAACATCGAACGCACGTTTCAAAGGCTTCCATTGACCTTGAAGCCCATGATGCAACAATAGTAAGCGTTCTCTTTTCGTTGCTAATTTCAAACACTAACCCCCTCTTATAATGAGAGTATTTAAGGATGTAAATCGCGGCACATAGCCATTTGCTTCAAGAGCATTCACTCTCTTATCCATAAATATTAAGACCAAATAAATCGTGTGATGGTCAATGCTGTTGCCGCCTGACTCTTAATTGTGCGCTAAAGCTTGTCAGTAAGAGCAAAAATGAGCTACCGAAAACCATCCACCCTAATTCATTAAAGAATGAGAGAAAAAGCAACAGCACAGCAACACTCATAGCGATATTACACTGTACAATCTTTCGTTCCTTCATGGATCCCTTCCGCATTTTAGGTGATAACACAAAGATTGCAATGATAAGCAAAAATATTAGCAGTTGAATGACTAACATCGTGCCCACAACAAGCAACCTCCTCTATTTAAATTTGCTCAATGTCTTCTGAGACACTCGTCCAGGTTTCATTTAAACATTTTTATAAGAAGCTCACCTACAAGTCCATTCAGACAACCATCCATAGATAATGTAGCCGACTTATATGAACAATTGTTGTGATGATTCATTTTAAAAGCAATGGCGCGGACGTCCAAAGCCAAAATCGCCTTGGAGATCCGCAAGCCATTGGTTTCCTTCCCAAAATAAAAGGCAATGGCGAGGACCTTCAGAGCCGAGAAGCTCTAGGCGTCGACGCAGCGAGCAGCGCAGTGTAGGCTTTTCTACACGAGCAGCGCTGTCGCTAGACAACGACGAGATTCGACACAGCCTGATGAGAAACGCTCGCTTTCTTCGTTGCTTTGCCTTATCCGGTGCTCATTGCCCTTATGGCAACTCCGCGCCTCCTAAGGCTTCGCGTCTCGAAAGACAAACGTTTTCATTCAGTCTGAGCTTATCTATGCTTTAGATTCGACGGCTATGGAGATCCGCAAGCCATTGGCTACCTTCCCCAAATAAAAGGCAATGGCGAGGACCTCCAGAGCCGAGAAGCTCTAGGCGTAGACGCAGCGAGCAGCGCAGTGTAGGCTTTTCTACACGAGCAGCGCAGTCGCTAGACAACGACGAGATTCGACGGCTATGGAGGTCCGCAAGCCAT
>NZ_SNYJ01000006.1:50977-222090 GCF_004363045.1 Aureibacillus halotolerans | reverse complement strand
CAGCGCGAGCTGAAGATCCCCTCGGAAAGCCATGCTTTTTCGAGGAAGCTGAAGCCGTGCCCCACAGAAAGCGAAGTATGTTGACGGAGCGGTCGACATTCCCGTGCACCCTAGCGCATCTTCAACTCGAAAGGACCTCATCGTGTTTTCTTAGTCGTGGAGTCTCGCTAGTCGTCGCTTTTGGTTATGATAAAGGGCAGTGAAGGGTTGCCAAAGAAACTCCAGAAGCAATCCTATGATGTGGTGATTAGTACCTATGCCATGCATCACTTGGCAGACGAAGAGAAAGTCGACTTCATCAAGCAGTTATTTTCTGTTCTTAATGTAAATGGACGAATTTTAATTGGTGATATTGCCTTTCCTTCTCGTCAAGAGCTTCTCTTTTGTAGGGAACAAGCTGGAGATGACTGGGATGAAGAGGAGTATTATTTCGTCTTTGAAGAGTTAAAAAGTGACCTTAAAGCCATTTGTTATTGCGCTTTTCATCCGTATTCGTTCTGCGGAGGCGTGATTGTGTTGAGGCCGATTCAAAAAGAGGCTTAGGTGATGAAAGGGGGCAAGGAAAATTTTTGCCACCATCATTAGATCGACTAGGGACACGCTTGCCAGTAAGACGCAGTGTGCGACACTTTTTATTATTAATTTTTATAAAACGCTTACAATTAAAAATCGTGTTGACAAACTGAATTTCCAGGATTATGATGTGATCAACTTCATAGCTATCTCATTCATGATCGCTTAATTTTTCATTTGAAAAAGCGGGGGACCCATTTATGTGGCAAGTCCACTTGGGGTGAATCCATTGCGTGCAATGGTAGGGTGACTCTTACACCCGAATCCGACAGCTAACCTCGTCAGCGTGTAAAGAGAAGAATGTCTAGACCTTATTTGCGTACGCATTTTTGTCGTGCACGTAAAAGGCGGTGAGACGCTCCTTCTCACGGCCTTTTTTTCGTGCCTAAAAAGGAGGGATGGGATAGCTTGGCAAGTTTGTATGAAAGATAGTGGTCAGGGGAGGTTAAGAATGGATATTCTCATGGTGGTACTAATGATTGCTTTAGGAGGCGCACTATTTGGTTTATTAAAATGGAGTACGAATCTGATAGAGAAAGGTGATTTACATGATTGACGTTATCTTGATGATCAGTGCCGTTGTTGCTTTTGGTTATTTAGCCTATGCATTGTTACACCCAGAACGGTTTTAGTTTAGGAGGGAATGACGTTGGAGATTTCAATGATTGCAGTTGTTGTGACGCTACTCGTCTTGGCTATTGTGGCAAAGCCAACTGGGCGCTATGTAGCGATGGTTTTTTCTCATGAAAAAACCAAGCTGGATCGAGTATTTATGCCGGTTGAAAACGGATTGCTTAAACTTTCTGGGGTATCAAGCGAAGAGCAATCTTGGAAAAAATATGCGTTTACTTTATTGCTAGTGAATGTTGTGATGATTGCGATGGTGTATGTGATCTTTAGGCTTCAGGGAGTACTTCCATGGAACCCGACGAACATCGCAGGGATGGAACCTTCAACAGCCTTTAATACGGCGATTAGCTTCATGACCAATACAAACTTGCAACATTACAGTGGAGAAACAGGGTTGTCCATGTTTTCTCAGCTTACAGGGATTGTTTTTCTGATGTTTACTTCTCCTGCAACAGGATTGGCTGTTGCGATGGCCTTTATACGAGGAATTAGCGGCAAACCAATAGGGAACTACTACGTCGATATGATCCGGGCGATGACGCGAATCTACCTCCCGGGTGCTATCGTGATTGGGGTCATTTTCATTGCCCTAGGCATGCCGCAAACCCTCTCACCTAGTATAACAGCTCAGACACTGTCTGGTGTAGAACAAACCATTCTGAGGGGTCCGTTTGGTGCGTTTGAAGCCATTAAACAATTGGGAAATAACGGTGGCGGTCTGGTTGGAATGAATTCCGCCCATCCATTTGAAAATCCGAATGGCATGACCAACGCTTTGCAAATCATTTGTATGCTATTGCTTCCCGCATCGCTGCCTTTTACATATGGGTACATGACGAGAAACAAAAAGCAGGGATCGGTTTTGTTTGGTGCAATGGCAGCGATGTTCATCGTTTTCTTGAGCATCTCCATTCTTTCCGCAAGTGGAGGAAATCCTGCGTTAGAAGATCTTGGTCCTATAGCGTCAGGAGAGAGCATGGAAGGAAAAGAAACCCGATTTGGTGTTGTTCAATCGTTATTGTTCGCCATTACGACCACTGCCTCTGAAACCGGAGCGGTCAACGCCATGCATGATTCATTGCTGCCAATCGCAGGTATGCTTGCGCTGGCGAACATGATGTTGAATACCGTTTTTGGCGGTGTTGGAGTAGGTCTGATGAACGTCTTGCTATATGCCATCCTCGCTGTGTTTATTGCCGGCCTGCTAGTCGGTAGAACGCCTGAGTTTTTAGGCAAAAAAATTGAAAGCAAAGAGATGACGCTACTTGCGCTGACATTGTTGGTTCAGCCGTTAATGATTCTCGGATTCTCAGCACTTGCAGTATCCACAGGCTGGGGTACTGAAGGGATTAGCAACCCCGGTTTCCATGGTTTGACACAAGTGGTTTACGAGTACACCTCCTCGGTGGCGAATAATGGATCTGGTTTTGAAGGCCTTGGGGATGCGACCCCATTTTGGAATATCACTACAGGGATTGCAATGTTCATCGGGCGTTATTTTTCCATTGTTGCCTTGATGGCTGTTGCTGGATCGCTCGCGATGAAAAATACGGTCCCGCAAACAACTGGGACGTTCCGGACGGATCAGCCACTTTTTGGCGGTATCTTAATCGGTACAACGTTCATCGTTGGCGCGTTGACCTATTTACCAATCTTGGTACTCGGACCGATTGCCGAGCTACTGACACTTTCTTAGGAGGCGCTTAGTGATGGCAGAACCAATGATTTCAGAACAAACGTCGGCGCAAAAAAAGCGTCTTTTTACGAAAGAGCTTGCGAGTCAGGCACTCATTGATGCATGTGTAAAGCTTCATCCAAAACATATGGTGAAAAATCCAATTATGTTTCTTGTCGAGGTAGGGTTTATTGCTGCACTTATTTTGGCATTTGTTCCGCGATCACCAGAATCGACAACAGAAGGTTGGTTTTCCTTAAGCGTAGCCATCATTCTTTTGTTTACGATCCTATTTGCCAATTTCGCGGAAGCATTGGCTGAAGGTAGAGGGAAAGCACAAGCAAATTCTTTAAAAGAAGCGAAGCAAAGCATTACGGCTCACCGTTTGTCAAAGGCGGGAGGTGTAGAAGATGTCCCTTCTACTGAGCTAAGAAAAGGCGATGTCGTTGTCGTGTCTGAGGGGGAGTTTATCCCTGGTGATGGCGAAGTCATTGAAGGAATTGCCACAGTGGATGAGTCAGCCATTACAGGAGAATCAGCGCCTGTCATGAAAGAGGCAGGTGGCGATTTTAACTCGGTCACTGGAGGTACGCGTGTGGTTAGTGACCAATTGACCATTTCAATCGTCAGTCAGCCAGGTGAATCCTTTCTTGATCGCATGATTTCACTAGTTGAAGGGGCAGAGCGACAAAAAACACCAAATGAACTTGCATTGCACACTGTACTGATTAGCTTAACGATGATTTTCTTAATGGTCGTAGTGACGCTGCCGTTCTTCACGAATTATCTCGGGTTTTCAATCGATCCAGTGATTTTGATTGCATTGCTCGTCTGTTTAATTCCAACAACGATTGGAGGACTACTCAGTGCGATCGGTATCGCCGGAATGGATAGGGTGACTCGATTTAACGTCCTAGCGATGTCCGGCAAAGCTGTCGAGGCAGCGGGTGATATCAATACGATTATTCTAGATAAAACAGGAACGATCACTTTTGGTAATCGGATGGCCGCATCGTTTGAGCCAACAGGATCTCATGAAATGGATACATTAATTGAGGCAGCAGTGATGACATCTTTGAATGATGAAACGCCAGAAGGACGATCTGTCATAGAATTGGCGAAGAAACAGTGCGTTGAGTTAGACAAATCGACAATGGAAGAGGCAACAGTAGTTCCATTTACAGCCCAAACGAGAATGAGTGGCATGACGCTTCCTGATGGAATGGAGTTTCGAAAAGGTGCTGTTGACTCAGTGAGTCAATGGATAACCTCACAATCAGGAACAGTGCCACTTGATTTGAAGGAAAAAGCAGAGCGAATCTCAAAGCTTGGAGGAACACCTCTTGCAGTGGCCGTCAATGACCAGATTTTAGGGTTGATTTATTTAAAAGACACTGTAAAACCGGGCATGAAAGAACGTTTTGATAAGCTGCGTGAAATGGGCATAAAGACCGTTATGTGTACAGGTGATAACCCCTTGACGGCAGCGACAATTGCGAAAGAAGCAGGTGTTGATGAATTCATTGCTGAAAGCACACCTGAAGATAAAATTCGCGTCATTCAATATGAACAGGCAAAAGGGAAGCTCGTCGCCATGACAGGAGATGGAACAAATGACGCCCCTGCCTTGGCACAAGCCGATGTCGGTTTAGCTATGAACAGTGGGACAGCCGCAGCAAAAGAAGCAGGCAACATGGTGGACCTTGACTCCAACCCAACCAAAATCATTGAAGTCGTAGCTATAGGCAAACAGCTGTTGATGACAAGAGGCGCATTAACGACATTTAGTATTGCCAATGACGTTGCCAAATACTTTGCCATTATCCCAGCCATGTTTATGACAGCTATTCCACAAATGGCCGCATTAAATATTATGCACCTGTCATCACCAACATCCGCAATCTTATCTGCGTTGATTTTCAATGCCATCGTAATTCCTGCGCTCGTCCCTTTAGCCATGCGAGGCGTTGCTTACAAGCCAGGTAATTCAATGGAGCTATTGAAGCGAAACATGTCTATATATGGACTGGGAGGGATTCTTGTCCCATTCATAGGAATTAAAGTAATTGACATTTGTGTTGCTCTTTTTATCTAGTAAGGAGGCAAGAATATGAAAACAATTGGAGTTTCATTATGGAGTGCGCTACGTTTTAGTCTTGTTGGCATGATCATTTGTGGCTTGTTGTATCCTTTAGGCATGACGGCTATTGGGCAAGGTTTGTTCCACAAAAAAGCTGAAGGTCAATTGATTTATAATGAGGAAGGGAACGTGATCGGCTCTGCACTTATTGGACAACAATTTACCGAGCCTGGGTACTTCCACGGACGTCCATCAAGTATTGAATACAATGCAGGGTCTTCAGGGTCACCAAACTTTGCACCATCAAATCCTGCATTAGTAGAACGAATAAATGCTTCCATTGAGCAATGGGAGCAAGAGAATCCAAACGTGCCGATTGAAGACGTCCCTCAAGAACTACTAACAAACTCAGCGTCAGGACTTGATCCACATATCTCTGAAGCATCGGCACTTGTTCAAGTGCCAAGAGTGTCGGAGGCAACAGGGTTGTCAGAGGAAACTCTTCAAGAATTGATTACCGCAAACACACAGGGTCCTTCACTTGGTTTATTCGGTGAAGCAGGTGTTAATGTGTTAGAGCTGAATATAGACATCAAGGCATTGGTAGAGGATAGTCAATAAAATGGATTCATCCTTTCCATTTCGTAAAAAAACACCTGATGAGCTATTGGAGGAAGTCAAGCGAGACCAAAAAGGGAAGCTGACGATTTATATTGGTTCTGCCCCTGGCGTCGGAAAAACCTTTAGGATGCTTCAAGAGGCGCACGAACGTAAACAAGCTGGCGTGGATGTTGTCATCGGCTTGATTGAGACACATGGGAGAGCTGAAACAAAGGCGTTAATCGAAGGTCTTGAAATCGTCCCACTCCAGAACATGGTGTATAAAGGTCGTACATTTCAGGAGTTGGATATAGATGCAATCATCGAGAGAGCGCCAGGTGTTGTATTGATTGATGAGCTTGCTCATACGAATATTCCAGGCAGTCGAAACAATAAAAGGTATCAGGATGTACTCGATGTTTTAGATAAAGGCATCGATGTCATATCCGCCGTCAACATTCAACATCTGGAGAGTCTGCATGACCATATCCAACAAATCACAGGGGTGGCTGTGCGAGAGAGAGTTCCTGATTTCATCTTGCAATCAGCCTCAGAAATCCTGTTGATTGATGTGACGCCTGAGATTTTGCAGCAACGATTAAAGGCGGGGAAAATCTATCACTCATCAAAAATACAGCAATCCCTTATGCATTTTTTTACTTTAAATAATTTGTCCGCCTTAAGAGAAATCGCATTGCGAGAAGTTGCTGATGATGTGGATGAGCGTCTGGAAAAAAGTCACGTCTTAACAGGCAGTGAGGCACCAACGACTTCAGAAAGAATTTTAGTCTGTGTTCAAAACAATGCCAATGCTGAAATGTTAATTCGTCGAGGCTGGCGAATCGCCAAACGCTTAAATGCCCCGTTGTATGTGCTTCATATTATTCAAAACAATTCATCTGCCAACCCCCATTGGCAAGAGCTTTGTGAGCAATTTAATGCCATTTTCATTAAGGAGAAAAAACTTGATCGAACTGTCCCAGCGGCGATTAGTGATGTAACAAAGCGTTACCGAATTACGCAACTTATTCTAGGGCAGTCTGCTCGGAGCCGGTGGGAAGAAATCTTTAAAGGATCGATCGTCAACACCATGATGCGTCATATGACTGGTGTTGACATTCATATTGTGGCAGATAAACGAAACGAATAAGAAAAAAGCTGCGGATGGAATTTATCCGCAGCTTTTTTTCTAGACTTAAATTACTGAATAAAAGAAGCATTGACGAGCTCGGTGAAATCAGGTTGTTCATCGTAAAATTCAAGATCAAAGGAAGAATCACCAAATGCCTGAATTGTTTCGGGATCTACGTCATACGTAAACTGCGTTCTTTCAAAAGCGCGCTCCATAATCGTGAGCTCAAGCTCTTGCTTTGTAATGTCTTTGATCCCTGCAATGGTAATATCAATTGCTTCGTCTTTGTTGTTTTGAATGAAATCAATGGATCTTTTGTGTGCAGAGACAAGTTTTTCAACCACATCAGGATTTTTTTCTAACAGCTTCGTGCTCGTTGCAAAGACAGCTGCTGGCAATGTTTCGCCAAAAGAAACTTCGTCCCAATCGATGATGACGTTCGCACCGTCTGCTTCAATAACGGACGCCCAAGGTTCAGGGGCAACCGCAACATCAACCCGACCTTGCTTTAACATCCCAAGATATTGTGCCGGTTTTCCTGTGACATGTTTCAGTGTGCCGCCCGTCCGATTAGACGTAAGCCCTTTTTCTTTCATAAACGTTTCAAATTGCACATCATGTGTACAGCCAATGCCTGGTGTTACAAAAGTTTTTCCATCCATGTCCTCTGGGGTCGTAATACCGCTTTGTTCGCTAGCGAGGACGACAGTCCCACCAGTAGATGATCCCGCAACGACCTGTACTTTTGCACCAGAGACAAAATTGTTCATCGCTGGTCCTGGTCCGACAAGTCCGGCTTCAATTTCACCTGCTTGGAGCGCTGTCATGAAAGTGCCCCCGTCGGCAAATGTCTTGTATTCTACTTGGACGTCGTCTCCAAGAGTTTCTTCGTAAAAGCCTTTTTCTCGTGCAACCATAGCAGGTGTATGGTTGATGTTTGGGAAATACCCAATGGTGACGGTTGTTTTTCCTTCGCCTGCGTTTGAAGAAGAGCTCCCACAACCGCTGATGACGAAGAGCAGAAGCATCGAAAATACGAAAATGATCTTTTTCATAGGAAGTTCTCTCCTTTTATATGTTTTTTGATAAACCCCAGCGCCGCAACACCGAGCGTTCAATTTTTTGTAAAATAAATTGGTCCACACAAGCCCCGATCACCCCTATGATAATGATGACAGCAAAAACGACTTGGGGTTGCGCAAAATCACTGGCGAATTGAAGGGTGTACCCTAATCCTCCTCCAATTCCACCAAGCATTTCTCCTGCCATCAATCCCCGCCAACCAAATGCCCAGGCGAGCTTTAGGCCAGTGACAGCATAAGGCACAGAGGAAGGAATCATGACTTTAAAGAAAAGATCAAGGCCCGAGGAGCCCATTGTTTTGGCTGCCTGCACATAAAGTGGGGGGACATTCATCATTCCGACACGCATGTTCATCGCCATAACAAACGTTCCACCAATGACGATGACAAAAATAATGGCCGAGCTACTGAATCCAAACCATAAAAGGGCAAGCGGCACCCAGACAATGCCGGGAACACTTTGTAAGGCCAAGATCATTGAGCCCAATGTGTCGTCGGCTGTCTTTGATTTTGCCAATAAAACACCAAGGCTTGTGCCGAGGAAGACGGAAATGGCGAGACCGACAATGAGATGCTTAAAGCTTTGCAAAATGGCTTGTGGCAGCGAGCCATCCAAAAAGCCTTCATACAGCGCAGATGCCACAGCGAGCGGTTCAGGAAATTGACTTTGGATGTTAATTTGCAATGCAACGAGCTGCCAAATACCAATGAGTACAATATAAAATGCAAGACGTTTTACAAAGACTTTCATACTTGATATTCCTCTTCTTTGACTTTTCGAATTTCTTCAGACAATAATGCAAGCACGCGCTCTTCAAGCGGCACTAAATCCTGCTTGTTTCTTCTTGGACGAGGCAAATCAACAGGAAACTCTGTAAGAATTCGTCCAGGCTGCGTCCCCATGACCACAACGCGATCGGAAAGCTGAATAGCCTCGGATACGGAGTGGGTAACGAAAACAATCGTTTTCTTTGTTTCACTCCAAATCCCCTCCAGTTGATCATGCAAATGCATGCGAGTTTGTTCATCCAACGCCCCAAACGGTTCATCCATAAGCAACAACTTTGGGTCCATTGCTAATGTTCGAGCGATAGCGACCCGTTGCTGCATTCCTCCAGAAAGCTCATGAGGATATCGTTCTTTGAATTTACTCAAGTGAACCATCTTTAGAAATTTATCTGCAATTACAGTCTGTTCTGTTTTGCTGTGCTTTTTTCGCAGAGGGAACCGAACATTATCAAGAACCGTCATCCATGGGAATAGAGCAGGTTGTTGAAAGACAACGCCTCGGTCTGGTCCAGGTTTGGAAATGGACTGACCATCCAATAAGATAGTGCCGTCACTGGCTGGTAGGAGACCAGCAATGATGGAAAGGAGCGTTGATTTCCCACAACCAGAAGGACCAAGCAACGAAATAAATTCGCCCTCGTCAATGGATAAATTGATGTCAGACAATGCCGTGAATTTTGTCTGCTGATCGATATGAAAATGTTGATTTATATGAGATAGCTGTAGAAACATGTGTCACAACCCTTTTCATTTAAAACTCATTTACTTGGTGGGTATAGTATATACGCCAACCGCATGTTCAATGACAGATGCCTAGATTATAAGCAAGAGTTTTCATTTGACCATATCCTATGATCCCCCAAAATAAGAGCATCGTTAGAAAGAAGCTAAAGGAGGCACCTCGTCTAGAAAGAAACCGAGAGCCGATAGAGTAAAAAACACACATGATCAAAAAGAAAAGAAGTGGGATCAGCAAAAGGCCTTGAAATGGGGTCACCCAGTAATAATCATAAAATGGAATAACGATTGTGGTATACCATTCATAAAAAAAGACGTAGTACAGTCCAGCTAGGAGAATAAACAATGCGATTCCAAAAAGCAGAGACCCCTGCCATAGTCGTTGTACGTGCAAACCCACACCCCCTAAACCAACCGTTTTTATAGGTATAATCAATTTTATGTAATTGTGTGATAGTAGTCAATGTTTTTTTTGAGAAACAATCCACTTCAAGTACGGAAGTGGATTGTTTCATGACAAGTCGTTAGGTGATTGTGACGCCTGCACTGACATATCCAGACACAGAACCAACCAACAAATTCGTAGCGGAAACGACGAGAACTAAACGAGTTCCTGCGGTGACAGCAGCGCTGAGTCCGTTCAAGTTCCCTCTTGCAATGTCCCCAAGATTTATTGGAGCAGAGAGGGGGGAGAGTGCGAGTAATGTGCTGGCAATAGGCGTTAAGATATTTGTGGCTGGTGCAGCTGAAGCATACAATTGAATACGGATGGTGGTAGTTCCCAACAAGGATACAGCGGTCGTAGCACTGAAAAAGCCACTCATTGAAGTAATGGTCCCTGTCCGTGGAACCATAAAAGCATAGTTGATGGCTTGTGTTCCTCCACCAGTCAAGTCGACCTGACCCGTTCCGAGTAAGTTGAGTCCAGTTGTGCTATTTCCAAAGCCAATAAGACTAATTGTTCCGATCAGCCCGCCAACAACTGTTGTGAGTGTAACGGGGGCCGCAGATGCATACGGAATAATTGCCCCCACCCCAGTAGGACCTGTAACTCCTGTCGGTCCAGTGGCTCCAGTGGCTCCGGTAACAGAAACTCCAGTTGGACCGGTGGCTCCAGTAGCCCCGGTGGCCCCGGTAATGGAAAGCCCAGTAGGTCCCGTGGCTCCGGTAACGCCGGTAGCACCGGTGATGGAAAGTCCGGTAGGCCCTGTTGCACCCGTAGCACCAGTGGCCCCAGTGACGGAAAGTCCAGTAGGTCCCGTGGCCCCCGTAGCGCCGGTGGCCCCGGTAATGGAAAGTCCAGTAGGTCCCGTGGCCCCCGTAGCGCCGGTGGCCCCAGTGATAGAAAGTCCGGTAGCACCAGTAGGTCCAGTAACGCCAGTGATAGAAAGCCCGGTTGATCCTGTAGCGCCGGTGATAGAAAGTCCAGTAGGTCCGGTTGATCCTGTAGCGCCAGTAGCTCCAGTGATGGAAAGTCCGGTAGGTCCAGTGGTTCCCGTAACGCCGGTGGCGCCAGTGATGGAAAGCCCAGTAGGTCCAGTGGATCCAGTAGTGCCGGTAGCCCCGGTGATGGAAAGCCCAGTAGGTCCAGTCGCTCCCGTAGCGCCGGTAGCGCCAATGATGGAAAGCCCAGTAGGTCCCGTGGCACCAGTAACGCCGGTGGCGCCAGTGATAGAAAGCCCAGTAGGCCCGGTGGATCCCGTAACGCCGGTAGCTCCGGTGATAGAAAGTCCGGTAGGTCCCGTGGCTCCTGTAACTCCGGTGGCTCCGGTGATGGAAAGTCCGGTAGGTCCAGTAGATCCTGTAACGCCCGTGGCCCCGGTGACGGAAAGTCCAGTAGGTCCCGTGGAACCAGTAGTTCCGGTAGCGCCAGTAATAGAAAGCCCGGTAGGTCCAGTGGTTCCCGTAACGCCGGTAGCTCCGGTGATGGAAAGTCCGGTAGGTCCGGTGACCCCCGTAGCTCCGGTGTTCCCGGTGATGGAGAGCCCAGTAGGCCCCGTGGTCCCCGTAGCGCCAGTGGCCCCAGTGATGGAAAGCCCAGTAGGTCCAGTGGAACCCGTAGCGCCAGTGGCGCCAGTGATGGAAAGTCCGGTAGGTCCCGTGGGTCCCGTAACGCCAGTGGCTCCGGTGATGGAAAGCCCAGTAGGTCCAGTTGCTCCCGTAGCGCCAGTGGCTCCGGTGATGGAAAGCCCAGTAGGTCCAGTTGCTCCCGTAGCGCCGGTGGCTCCTGTGATAGAAAGTCCGGTAGCGCCAGTAGGTCCAGTAAAGCCAGTGGCTCCGGTGATGGAAAGTCCGGTAGGTCCGGTGGTTCCCGTAACGCCGGTGGCCCCGGTGATGGAAAGTCCAGTAGGCCCGGTGGTTCCCGTAACGCCGGTGGCCCCGGTGATGGAAAGTCCAGTAGGCCCGGTGTTCCCCGTAACGCCAGTGGCTCCGGTGATAGAAAGCCCAGTAGGTCCAGTGGAACCTGAAACGCCGGTGGCCCCGGTGATGGAAAGTCCGGTAGGTCCAGTGGTTCCTGTAGCGCCGGTAGCTCCGGTGATGGAAAGCCCGGTAGGTCCCGTGGCACCCGTAACGCCGGTGGCGCCAGTGATGGAAAGCCCAGTAGGTCCCGTGGGACCTGTAGCGCCGGTGGCTCCAGTGATGGAAAGTCCGGTAGGTCCAGTAGACCCAGTAACGCCAGTGGCGCCAGTGATGGAAAGTCCGGTAGGTCCAGTGGGTCCCGTAACACCGGTGGCGCCAGTGATGGAAAGTCCGGTAGGTCCCGTGGGTCCCGTAACGCCAGTGGCGCCAGTGATGGAAAGTCCAGTAGGTCCAGTGGCCCCCGTAACGCCGATAGCACCGGTGATGGAAAGCCCGGTAGGTCCAGTTGAACCCGTAGCGCCGGTGGCCCCGGTGACGGAAAACCCGGTAGGTCCAGTGGCTCCTGTAACACCAGTTGTGCCGGTGATGGAAATTCCCGTAGGTCCCGTGGCTCCTGTAGCGCCGGTGGCCCCAGTGATGGAAAGTCCGGTAGGTCCCGTGGAACCCGTAGCGCCAGTGGCTCCTGTAATGGAAAGTCCGGTAGGTCCCGTGGTTCCTGTAGCGCCAGTGACCCCAGTGATGGAAAGTCCAGTAGGCCCGGTGGCACCAGTAACGCCAGTGGCGCCAGTGATGGAGAGTCCGGTAGGTCCAGTGGGTCCCGTAACGCCAGTGGCTCCGGTGATAGAGAGTCCAGTAGGTCCAGTGGCGCCAGTGATAGAAAGCCCGGTAGGTCCGGTAGCTCCAGTAACGCCAGTGGCCCCAGTGACGGAAAGCCCGGTAGGTCCGGTAGCTCCAGTAACGCCAGTGATAGAGAGTCCAGTAGGCCCGGTGGCACCAGTAACGCCAGTGGCCCCTGTGACAGAAAGTCCAGTAGGTCCAGTGGAACCCGTAGCGCCAGTGGCTCCAGTGATGGAAAGTCCGGTAGGTCCGGTGGCTCCAGTAACGCCGGTAGCACCAGTGATGGAAAGTCCGGTAGGTCCAGTGGAACCCGTAGCGCCGGTGGCGCCAGTGATAGAAAGTCCAGTAGGTCCAGTGGTTCCTGTAGCGCCAGTGGCGCCAGTGATGGAAAGCCCGGTAGGTCCCGTGGCCCCCGTAGCGCCAGTGGCTCCGGTGATGGAAAGTCCGGTAGGTCCCGTGGCCCCCGTAACGCCGGTGTTCCCGGTAATGGAAAGCCCAGTTGGCCCGGTGGTTCCCGTAGCGCCAGTGGCGCCAGTGATAGAAAGCCCGGTAGGTCCCGTGGTTCCCGTAGCGCCAGTGGCGCCAGTGATAGAAAGCCCGGTAGGTCCCGTGGTTCCCGTAACGCCGGTGGCCCCAGTGATAGAGAGCCCAGTAGGTCCCGTGGTTCCCGTAACGCCGGTGGCGCCAGTAATAGAAAGCCCGGTAGGTCCAGTGACCCCCGTAACGCCGGTAGCTCCGGTGATAGAAAGTCCAGTAGGCCCGGTGGCCCCCGTAGCGCCAGTGGCCCCAGTGATGGAAAGTCCGGTAGGTCCGGTGGCCCCCGTAGCGCCAGTGGCCCCAGTGATGGAAAGCCCAGTAGGTCCAGTGGGTCCCGTAACGCCGGTAGCTCCGGTAATGGAAAGTCCGGTAGGTCCAGTGGCGCCGGTAGCCCCGGTATTAGAAAGCCCAGTAGGTCCGGTGGCTCCAGTAACGCCGGTAGCTCCTGTGATAGAAAGTCCGGTAGGTCCGGTGGCTCCAGTAACGCCGGTAGCACCAGTGATGGAAAGTCCGGTAGGTCCGGTGGCTCCAGTAACGCCGGTAGCACCAGTGATGGAAAGTCCGGTAGGTCCAGTTGAACCCGTAGCGCCGGTGGCGCCAGTGATAGAAAGTCCAGTAGGTCCAGTGGTTCCTGTAGCGCCAGTGGCGCCAGTGATGGAAAGCCCGGTAGGTCCAGTGGCCCCCGTAGCGCCAGTGGCTCCGGTGATGGAAAGTCCGGTAGGTCCAGTGGCCCCCGTAACGCCGGTGTTCCCGGTAATGGAAAGCCCAGTTGGCCCGGTGGTTCCCGTAGCGCCGGTGGCCCCAGTGACAGAAAGTCCGGTAGGTCCAGTGGTTCCTGTAGCGCCAGTGGCGCCAGTGATAGAAAGCCCGGTAGGTCCAGTGGTTCCCGTAACGCCGGTGGCCCCAGTGATAGAGAGCCCAGTAGGTCCAGTGGTTCCCGTAACGCCGGTGGCGCCAGTAATAGAAAGCCCGGTAGGTCCAGTGACCCCCGTAACGCCGGTAGCTCCGGTGATAGAAAGTCCAGTAGGCCCGGTGGCCCCCGTAGCGCCAGTGGCCCCAGTGATGGAAAGTCCGGTAGGTCCGGTGACCCCCGTAGCTCCGGTGTTCCCGGTGATGGAGAGCCCAGTAGGCCCCGTGGTCCCCGTAACGCCCGTGGCGCCAGTGATAGAAAGCCCGGTAGGTCCCGTGGCTCCCGTAACACCGGTGGCTCCGGTGATGGAAAGCCCGGTAGGTCCAGTTGCTCCCGTAGCGCCAGTGGCTCCGGTGATGGAAAGCCCAGTAGGTCCAGTTGTTCCCGTAGCGCCAGTGATAGAGAGTCCGGTAGTTCCTGTGGGTCCCGTAACGCCAGTGGCTCCAGTGAAGGAAAGTCCGGTAGCGCCAGTGACCCCAGTGATGGAAAGTCCAGTAGGCCCAGTAGCTCCCGTAGCGCCAGTGACCCCGGTGATAGAAAGTCCAGTAGGTCCGGTGGCTCCAGTAACGCCGGTGGCGCCAGTGACGGAAAGTCCAGTAGGTCCAGTGACTCCAGTAGGCCCGGTGGCTCCAGTGATGGAAAGTCCGGTAGCACCAGTAGGTCCAGTAACGCCAGTGGCTCCGGTGATAGAGAGTCCAGTAGGTCCAGTGGAACCAGTAGCGCCGGTAGCTCCAGTGATAGAAAGTCCGGTAGGTCCAGTAGATCCCGTTGCACCTGTGACGCCAGTGATAGAAAGCCCAGTAGGTCCAGTGGAACCTGTAACGCCGGTGGCCCCGGTGATGGAAAGTCCGGTAGGTCCAGTGGGTCCCGTAACGCCAGTGGCCCCGGTGATGGAAAGCCCAGTAGGCCCGGTGGCACCAGTAACGCCAGTGGCGCCAGTGATGGAGAGTCCGGTAGGTCCAGTGGGTCCCGTAAAGCCAGTGGCTCCGGTGATAGAGAGTCCAGTAGGTCCAGTGGCGCCAGTGATAGAAAGCCCGGTAGGTCCGGTAGCTCCAGTAACGCCAGTGGCCCCAGTGACGGAAAGCCCGGTAGGTCCGGTAGCTCCAGTAACGCCAGTGATAGAGAGTCCAGTAGGCCCGGTGGCACCAGTAACGCCAGTGGCCCCTGTGACAGAAAGTCCAGTAGGTCCAGTGGAACCCGTAGCGCCAGTGGCTCCAGTGATGGAAAGTCCGGTAGTTCCTGTGGGTCCCGTAACGCCAGTGGCTCCGGTGATGGAAAGCCCGGTAGGTCCCGTGGCTCCAGTAGGCCCGGTGGCGCCAGTGATGGAAAGCCCAGTAGGTCCCGTGGCTCCAGTAGCGCCTGTGACGCCAGTGACGGAAAGCCCAGTAGGTCCTGTTGAACCCGTAACGCCAGTGGAGCCAGTGATGGAAATTCCGGTAGGTCCAGTAGATCCAGTAGCCCCAGTGGCCCCAGTGACGGAAATTCCGGTAGGTCCCGTAGCTCCAGTAACGCCAGTGGGACCAGTGATGGAAAGTCCAGTAGGCCCGGTGGTTCCCGTAGCGCCGGTGGCCCCGGTAATGGAAAGTCCAGTAGGCCCAGTTGAACCTGTAGCGCCAGCAGGCAAAAGTATTGAGTAATCAGGAGAAGTATCAGGGAAGCCAAAAGGAGATGACACATTAGCTAAATAAAGGCCACCATCAAAAGTAACGACTTGCCCTGCTTGATAGCTTGGTGCCTCTGCTGGATTAAACGCGACAACTCCATCTAGCCCTATTCCAGTAGCTCCCGTAGCACCAGTAGCCCCAGCAGGTAGAAGTAATGAGTAATCAGGAGAAGTGTCAGGGAAGCCAAAAGGAGCTGAGACATTAGCAATAAATAGGCCGCCATCAAAAGTAACGACTTGCCCCACTAGATAGCATGGAGCTTCTCTCGGGTTAAACGCAACAACTCCATCTAGCCCTATTCCAGTAGGTCCAGTGGCGCCGGTAGCCCCTCTAATGCCTGGACAACCCCGAGGTCCGCGTGGTCCATGGGGGCCAGGTGGACAATTATAATGACTTGAATCAGATGACTCGCTCATGTATATAAAAGGATCATCTTGAGAAGGACATTCACAAAAGAAGCCATTCCTTATCGACTTAGATGAGCGAGTTATCAGTTTTTGGCAAAGGGGGCAACGCAAAAAAAAGAGACGTTTTATTCCTTTCACCTCCAAAACACAAGAAAATGGTATATGTTAGACTATGTCATCTTGTTCATTTCGTGAGACCAATAGTCATGACCATTAGAGGGCTCTCATCTTTTACATGAAGTCTTTTCAGCATTCATCACAAAAAAATGTTAAATGGTCACCACATTTTCTATTTCAACCCATTGCTTTCTTCAGCCAACTTGAACCACCGGGTTGCTACCCTTTAAAAAGCAAAAAGGCTCCCCTAAGCTAGGGAAGCCCTTGAATACGTTAGAACGAAGTAGCTTTAACGCCGCTCTTAAAAAATTCTTCGCCGGTCGTCATATTTCCGTTTCCGTCTCGATAAGCAATATGGTGTTCATTTAACTGTGTCGGATTTTTAACGCCTGCTGCGGCAGCAAGATTAAAAACGCCTTCACGTAAAGAAAGGACGTAATTGCAGACACGAAACGCTTTTTCCTCAACGATTAACGCTTTTTGAAGGTGAGGATCTGTTGAGGCGACCCCGACAGGGCAGTGGTTCGTATGACATACCTGCGCCTGAATACAACCAACAGAAAACATAAAACCACGTGCGATATTGACGAGATCCGCACCTAAGCAAAGGGCAAAGGCAACTTTATCTGCCGTAATTAATTTTCCTGAGGCGAATAGTTTGACGCGGTCTCTGACATTGTATCGTTTAAGCATCATATGCAAGGTTGGCAGGGCATACGTAAGTGGAAGGCCAGTTGCGTCTGCGAGTTCCTGAAACGACGCTCCGGTACCACCTTCTGCGCCGTCAACAGTAATAAAATCAGGCCCCTTCCCCGTTTGAGCCATATGTTTTGCCAATTCTTCAATGTCTTCGGTATGACCAACGACGATTTTTATGCCTACTGGCTTTCCCCCGACCTCTCTGAGCTTCTCTATAAAAGCAAACATCTCCTCAATTGAACTAAACTCATTAAACCGGTTGGGGCTATCGACAGATTCCCATGGCTCTAGATTTCGAATAGCGGCAATTTCTGGGGTAACTTTCGCTCCATCAACATGTCCGCCTCTTGTTTTTGCCCCTTGAGCGAGCTTAAGTTCAAATGCTTTTACATTTGGCAGCTTGCTGATTTTGGTGAAATCCTCCCACGAGAACTCGCCTTCTTTCGTACGATAGCTAAACAACCCTGGACCAATTTGGCAAATCAAGTCTGCCCCGCCTTTTAAATGGTGGGGGGAGAGACCACCTTCTCCAGTGTTCATCCACGTGCCTTGAGCGAGTCCGAGGCCTGTTGACAATGCCGTAATGGCTCTGTCGCCAAGGGCTCCGTAGCTCATTGCAGATTGCCCGATAAATCCTCGTACCCTAAAAGGCTGACGACATGTCTGCTCTCCAATGACGATCGCGTCTTCTTCACGTAAAAGAAATGGCGCGATATCAGCGTCTTCTCGGTGCTCACTGCGGCGGAAAAGGTTGTCTTTATCAATTTTATAAAGTTTTGATGAGATGTTGTTCTCATTGTCAACTTCGATCTCTTCTCGTTGCGTAGGGAAAAATGCATTTTTAATATAAAACCCAGGTAAGGAAAAGTCCCTCTGTGAACCAAAGCCAAGCAACCTTGAATGGTATTTTGCGGAAATATAGGTTGTTTTGATTTCTCTTCTGGAAAAAGGTTTTGCTTCATTGTCATTATGAAATAAATACTGCCGAAGCTCAGGACCAACCTTCTCAATAATATATCTCATCTTCCCTAATAATGGATAGTTACGAAGGATAGAATGCTCTGTTTGTTTCTCATCTTTTGCGATAAGGATGATGGCAAAAACGACTGGAACGGCAATGCAAATAACAAAAATAATAGCTAAAACAATGAGAATGACTGAAAGTGTATGCATAGATTAGACCTCCAAAATGATGTAAAGTAACCCCACCACCGTTTGGCGATGGGGAGATATTCTAGAAAAATCGCTGCAGGCTTTTCTTCAATGGCGGTAGTTCGGTCGAATGATTCTCGAATGCTTCTTTCAGCAGGTATTTAGAATAGTTAAGCGCCTGATGCACATTAATTTTTCCAGGTAGTGGCGGTTGGTCCTTGATGACCACGTCAACAATGGTCGGTTTTTTTGACAGGACAGCCTTTTCAAGAGCAGGGCGCAGCTCGTCTCGAGTTTCCACACGATAGCCCTCACCGCCGCACGCCTCCGCAAACTTTGCATAGTTTGCGCCGTGCAACTCAATGCCTTCATTAAGGTGACCGCCGACTTGCTGCTCGTATTTAATCATGCCAAGAACTTCGTTGTTCATCACAATAATCAGCATGGGCAGTTCATATTTAACGGCAGTCAGAAAATCCTGCATGCCCATTGCGAAGCCGCCATCTCCACAAAAAGCAATGACTTGCCTCTCTGGATACGCAATCTTCGCGGCAATAGCGCCAGGGAGTCCACATCCCATAGTGGCTAGCCAACCTGAAGATACAAACTGGTGATTGACAGCTTTAAAATGACGAGCAGCCCATACGGTTACATTGCCTACATCAATAGAAACGACGGCGTCATCGTTCGTCAATCGCTGTACTTCAGGAACGACCTGGTGTGCGAGAATGGGGTTCGTGTAAGCTTCTTCATCATGCGCTAAATGAGCACGCCAATGCTCCATCGTTTTCTGACATGCTTCGAGGAAGTTCCGCTCGTTTATTCGTGGGGTTGCCTGAATAAGTTCTTTTAGAGTGGTTTTGGCGTCTCCTAGCAATCCACATGTAATCGGGTACCGTTTTCCCATTTGCGTGGGATCGTTGTCAATTTGAATGGCGGGCGCATCATCGGGCAAAAAATCACGATAGGGAAAGGATGTCCCAACCATAATAAGCAGGTCTGTTTCTTCCATAGCTTCATACGCAGGTTTTGTCCCAATTTGACCTAAATGCCCAAGCATGAAGGGGTGTTCGTCTGGTATAACTCCTTTTCCTAGAAAGCTTACAATGACAGGGGCAGCCCAATGATCTGCAAATGCTTCAAGCTCTTTGCGCGCGTGCATGGCTCCTTTTCCCGCAAGAATGACCGGCTTTTTCGCTTTCGAAAGAGCATCGATTGCAGTAGACAACGCATCTGCAGGTGGAAGCTCATCCACACGCTTGTGAAGGGAAACGGATGTATGAGGTAAGATTGAATCAAGTTTTTGTGCCGCGATATCGTCCGGGACAATGATAACGGCAACGCCTTTTTCAGCGTATGCCGTTCGAATGGCTTGATTGGCAATGTCCGGCAGTGAATCCGCCGAAGTCACTGATTGGCAGTACACGGCAACATCATTAAACAAGCGGTCTAAAGCGACTTCTTGAAAGGCGTCTCGTCCCATACTTTCACTGGACACTTGTCCGATAATCGCCAGCACAGGTGCGCTATCGTTTTTGGCATCATATAACCCATTAAGTAAATGAATCGCTCCTGGACCGCCAATGGATAAGCAAGCACCAATCTTTCCTGTTAATTTTGCATAAGCAGCAGCTGCCAATGCACCGGTTTCTTCGTGTCTTATTTGAATAAAATCAATCGCATCAGACGTTTTCCGTAAAGATTCAATCACATTGTTTATTGAATCACCAGGCATACCGTAAATATGAGATATATTCCATGCCTTAAGTCGTTGTACCAGATGGTCTGCGGCAGTCGTTGACATACTTCATTCCTCCTATCAGGTGTAAAGGACTATAACCTATTTTTTAAAAAGATAAACTGTCAATCGCACTGTGGGGTGGTGTGATGAGATGTTCAAGCCGTTTCTATATGTAGTGACTTTTCATCTCCTGCATGCGAAACTATTTATAGCATTTGCAAAGAGGAGGAAATTTATGACGGCACTTCATTGCATACAACATGTTTCTTTTGAAACACCAGCATTTATAGAAGATTGGGCAAAGCATCGTGGCGTGAAACTCACAAGTACACTTGCAGAGGAAGATCCGACGTTCCTTGAAGGCAAACGAGCGGACGGGCTAATCGTATTGGGTGGCCCAATGGGTGTGAATGATGAGACATTGTATTCATGGCTAGCACCTGAAAAAACATTTCTGAAACAGAGTCTTGCGACGGACAAACCGATTCTAGGAATTTGCTTAGGTGCTCAGCTTATTGCGCAGCTGCTTGGTTCAACGATTTTTCAGGGCAATCGACCAGAGATTGGCTGGTTCGAAATACAAAAACAAAACAACACTGGGAGGACTCTTTTTTCGTCATGGCCGCAAACGCTAACGCCTTTCCATTGGCACAATGATCAATTCACACTGCCTCCTGGTGCAGTTTCTCTAGGCGGAAATAAGATGTGTGAGTGTCAGGGATTTTCATTGAACGATCGAGTTGTAGGCTTACAATGCCATTTTGAAATGAGACCAAAGGATATTGAAACATTAATTGAGCATGATGGACAGGCACTGAATCACCCAGCAAGCACTGTGATGACAAGGTCAGAAATAATGGAACGTAACTCGACTTTTACAAAAGCTCCAAACGACCTCTTGAACGAACTATTAGACAAGCTTTTTCTAGATAAAGAGCAGGAAGTTCGCTAACGATACCGAAAAGAGGGTAATCTAATAAGAAAGAGACCAAAAGGAGGCTATACCGATGGAACAAGCAACATTTGCTGGTGGCTGTTTTTGGTGTATGGTGAAGCCATTTGACCAAGAACCAGGGATTGAGACGGTTTTATCTGGCTATACAGGTGGGCATACAGAACATCCGACGTATGAAGAGGTTTGTTCGAACCAAACAGGGCATTTTGAGGCCGTACAGATTACGTTCGACCCTGAGGTGATGTCCTATGAAAAACTGCTAGACTATTTTTGGCAACAGATCGATCCAACGGATGCGGGAGGACAGTTTCATGACCGTGGTTCGTCATATGAAACAGCCATTTTTTATCATTCGGATGCACAGAAACATTTAGCTGAAGCATCTAAGGAAGCTTTGGAGACAAGCGGGAAATTCTCCAAACCGATTGTGACAAAAATCCTTCCGGCGAAGCCGTTTTACCTTGCTGAAGAGCATCACCAGGACTACTACAAAAAGAATCCAGGCCATTATGAACGCTATTCTAAAGGGTCGGGTCGCGCTGATTTCATTCAACGGAATTGGGGCAACAGTAAGAAACCTTCCAAACAAGAGTTGCGTGATCGACTAACTGATATTCAATACGCAGTCACACAGGAAAATGCGACAGAACGCCCCTTCACGAATGAGTATTATAATAATGTAGCAGAAGGCATTTACGTTGACATTGTCTCTGGGAAGCCCCTATTTAGTTCCCGCGATCAATACGATGCAGGATGTGGCTGGCCAAGTTTCACTCGACCAATTGATGAAAAGGAAGTCATTGAAAAAAGTGATTTGACACACGGTATGATTCGTACAGAAGTTCGTAGTCACGAAGCAGATTCACATTTAGGCCATGTGTTTAATGATGGTCCTGGGCCAAATGGATTACGGTACTGTATTAACTCTGCGGCATTGCGCTTTATCCCTAAGGCAAACCTTGAGAATGAAGGATTTGGGGCTTACAGCGTATTGTTCGACAAGGAATAAAGCCGCTTTCGAGCGGTTATTACATAGAAAAGGGACGAGAGCTGAATGCGATTATATATAGGCAGAAACATTTCCAAGGAAATAATGTTGCGTCTTCAGGAGGCGAACCCTGAGTGGACGATTGTCTCGAAAGACAGTGTCGAGGATGAAATGCAGGAATTGCAACGGGCTGACGCTGTGGCGGCTCCTTCAAGTGAAATGCTGAAACGGATGACCACTACTGCTGGGTCAGTGAAATGGGTGCATACGTGGAGCGCAGGGGTCGACAATGTGCCACTAAAGGAACTTTCTGAGAATGGCATCACGGTGACGACGTCAAGTGGCGTGCATGGTGTTCCTATCGCTGAAACAATCTTTGCATTAATGCTTGGTTGGACCCGTAAAATTCCTCAATATGTCCGGCAGCAAAAGGACCGAAAATGGCATCATGCCAATATGAATGCGGAGATGTATGGGACGACCGTAGGGCTTTTTGGAACTGGAGCGATTGGGCAAGAAACGGCAAAGCGCTGTAAAGCATTTGGCATGAATGTGCTTGGCATTTCTAGAAGTGGGAGAGCGGTTGAAGGTTTTGACGAAATATTTGCGGAACAGCAAACAAATATCGTATTGGATCGATGCGACTTTGTCGTTAATAGTTTGCCGCTCACAGAGGCAACAACGGGCTTTTTTGGAAAGGAACAGTTTGGAGTAATGAAGCCCAATGCTTTCTTTGTCAATGTCGGTCGGGGAAAGACAGTGGATGAGGATGCGTTGTTGCATGCACTTGAAAGGGGCACAATAGCAGGTGCAGGTCTGGATGTATTTGAAACGGAGCCCCTTCCAGAATCTCATCCGTTTTGGACTATGGATCAAGTGGTGATGACGCCACATACCGCAGGCTCAACTCTCCATTACGATGAGCGTGTATGCGACATCTTGAACGACAACATGAGCTCCTTAACGAGTAAGGGCACACTTTCTGTCAATGTGGTTGATGTCAAACTCGGTTATTGAAGCGCAGGGTCAAATGATGGAGCTTCGCCATAACGAGACCATTCCAATTGCTTGGCTTCATTTATTCCACAGTACAGAAGCTCATCGACGGATAACTCATGTGTGGCAAGCAAGGCTTTAAATTCAGGAAGACTCATCGCAACGCTATCGAGTGCAGAAGCAATAATACGTTTTTCCATGACAACAGTGACAAAAAACGTCGAACGTGCACTTTGTTTAACAATGGACAAACTACCAGAATTCTCAACATAGCCTGCATAGACGTCATTGACTGAGAAGATGCTTTGCTCTCGCAAAAGCTCAAGAATATTGTCAGGACTGTATTGGACATCAAGGAGTCGCTCACTCAGCATTTTTCCGTCAAAGATGACAAGCAATGGTTCGAAATTCGCCACCTTCCGTACCTGCTGCCATTTCATTTTGCAAATGGCAGCTGTTTTTTGAAGAAGTGCGATACAGGTGAGGGCAATAAGCGTAGGCCAATACACAATATGAGGATCAGCGAGGTCGGCCCCAACAAGCGAACCGATCAACAGCACGATCATAAAATCAAAAATACCTAAGCGGTTCATAGAGCGTTGTCCCATAAACAACAAAATGAGCCATAAAAACGGCAAAATAATAATGAGCCTAACGAGAACAGTGATTAAATCAATCCACATCATATATTCCTCCTTCTCGTTAGTGTAGACGAATTGGAAAATTACTATGTGTATAGTATCGCTGCCAATGTCCATGCTAATAAACGCGTAACCTTAAAGGATAGAAAGGAAGAGACGCATGGACAAACGTATATTGCGATATGTATTATCTGGTGCTGCAGCCGCAGCTCTACTAACAGGTTGTGCGAATGGTTCTACGGATAATGGAGAGCAAAGCCTTCAACGGAATAGCGCTTCAGAACTCCGTCAAGTGCGTTATGATAACAACCGCTACAGTATGCGTTATGATAACGCGCAGGATGGCCAACCAGGGCTACGTCGTATGTCTGAAACGAATAACGATGTAGATATGAACAATGAGCGCTTCCGAGTTGCTGAAAAAGCTTCTGAAAAAGTGACAGAGCTTGAAGAAGTAGAAGATGCTACCGTGGTTGTAACAAATCACAACGCCTTCGTCGGTGTGAAGCTAAAAGATGGCAATGAAAACGCCATGTCTTCAGAAACGAAGAAGAAAGTAGCAGACAAGGTTCGTGAAGCGGACAACTCTATCGAACGTGTGTATGTCTCCGCAAATGCAGATTTTCTAGATCGCTTACAAGGTTACGTGACGGATATTGAAAACGGAAAACCGATTAGCGGTTTTGTTGATGAATTCAATGAAACCATTCAGCGTATTTTCCCTAAAGCTCAATAACGTGAAAAAGTCTCCCGCGTTAGTATCATGCGGGAGGCTTTTTTTTCAGGCTTTTGAGAAACGCTCGCTTTCATCGTTGTTTTGCTTCGTTCGGTGCTCATTGCCCTTATGGCAACTCCGCGCCTCACTCAGCTTCACGCCTCGAAAGACAAGCGTTTTCAATGCGCCTGAAGGGTTGGAGATGAGAAACGCTCGCTTTCATCAATGCTTTGCTTCGTTTGAATGCTCATTGCCTGTATGGCAATTCTACGCCTTCACTCAGCTTTGTTCCTTAAAAATCGCATAACAAAAAGAGCTGTACGGCTTTTACATCAAGCAGTGTTAAACAGCTCTACTACCAAACTTATATGTAATTAGATTACAGTGTAAACAATAAGGGAGGAATGTTCAAAGAGGTTTTTAATTCACATTAGGGTAAATGGAGGACTTATTCAGCGATATGATGACGTAATGCATAGATGGCTGCCTGCGTTCGATCATACACATCAAGCTTTTGAAAGATGCTACTGACATGGGTTTTAACGGTTTTGATCGTAATGCATAGTGTGTCGGCAATATCTTGATTGGATTGTCCATCCGCGATGAGCTTAAGCACTTCAAGCTCCCGTACAGTAAGCTGATCATGGGGTTGTTTTTGATTTGCTGTTCGCATTCTCTGGATCATCTTGTTCGTTACTTGCGTTTCCATGACGCCTTCGCCACGGAACGTAGCCCTTATTGCTTGAGAAATGTCCCACGCTTTAGAGGTTTTCAACAAGTAGCTCATGGCTCCCGCTTCAATGACAGGATAGACCTTTTCATCATCCATAAAACTAGTGAGTACAATAATTCGGGCTGCTGGATTTTTCTCAATAATCGCCTTCGTTGCCTCGATTCCATTCATTCCATCCATCACTAAATCCATTAAAATAACGTCAGGCTGACGCTCAGTGGCTAATTTGATCCCATCTTTGCCGTTTGACGCCTCGCCAATGACATCAATGTCCTCCTGTGTACTTAAATAAGCGGCGAGCCCCATTCGTACCATTTCATGATCGTCAACAAGCAATACTTTTATCATTACGCTTACTCTCCTTTTTGGGCGAGAAGTGGAACCTTGATATGGATTGTCGTTCCTTTATTCGGCAAAGAATGTATTTCGAGCACTCCGCCAACTTCGATAATGCGCTCTTGCATTGTCTTTAAGCCATACGACGACGTGCGTTGCTGCTCAACATTAAACCCTATGCCGTTATCGGCGATTTCAATACGAAGCTGTTTTTGAACAGTCGTCACTTTAAATAAAATCTTTGATGCTTGGCTATGTCTGAGAATATTTGATAATGCTTCTTGAGACACGCGAAAAAGGTGGTCCTCAACGCCTTTCGGAATATGGCTTGGTGATCCCATATGCCACTCGATATCAACCTCTTGTTTGGAGTGTAGCTCCATAAGTAATTCTTCAAGACCTTCGACTAATCCTTTTCCTTCTAAATGTGCGGGACGAAGATGTAAGAGAAGGGCTCTCATCTCAGATTGTGCGGTGCCAGCCATGCGCTCAACGGCCTCAATCTGTTTCTGTGCAGGACTATCATCAGCAATCGTTTGTTGTAGAGCAGAAGACATCATTGAAATCGCAAACAACTGTTGACTAACGGCGTCATGCAATTCTCTCGCGAGGCGTTGGCGTTCTTCATTGACGGCTTTTTGTTTCATGCCGTCGCTCCATTCCGCTCGTTCATTTGAGAGCTTTTGCAACGACGCAATTTGCGCCTCGATTCTACTCGCCATCGCGTTAAGCTGCTTCGCCATCTCGCCAAATTCATCATCCCCTAAATCTGGGATGAGCTTCGTGAAATTTCCTCTCTCTAAATCAAGAATCGATTGCGAAAAGAGTTCAATTCTCTTTTTAAAAAGATTTCCTAAAATATAGCCGCTCATCGCCCCAATAAAGCTACATCCCAAAATCATTAAAAAAGAAATCGGGATGCCGATAAACGTTTCTTGCACCCACCATGTCCACGTCAACTCTCTGAGAAGCGTTAAAACAAGGATTGCAATGAAACTGACAGCACCCGATATCCAGGCTCCGAAGCGAACAAATTTCCATTGAGTATTTGATAGCTTACGTTGTTGTTGCATGTTAAATATACCTCACTGACACGTCGCCCACTTGAAGAGAAATGTCGAGCTTCACCTTTTTGATGGAATGATCATATCGATTGCTCTTTACCTTAACCTTCCGATTCAATCCACCTTGTTTGTAACCTAATACCTCTAGGTCACCAACCGTTACAGAAGCTTCAACAAACACATCGAGGTCGTAAGGTACATAAATCGTTATATCCCCGATCATTCCACTTAATTGAAGAGTTGTTTCTTCTTGAAGGATGATGGCTTTTGACAAATCAATTGTCATGTCACCGATTCCATTCGAAATTTTAGAATGCTTTAATTCAAATCGCTGGTCCACCATTTTGAAATCACCAATAAGGGAGCTTCTCGAAAAGTTCACAGCGACGTGGTCATCGAATGAATGTGCATGTTTCTTATGAGAAGAGGAGTGCGAAGACGTTCCCCCTTGAGAATGCATCTGATGTCCCATGGCTTCTTCAAACTCTTTGTCAAATTCTTTATCCCAGTCTGTTGTAAACGTTGGTGATTCCTCTTCGTCTTCCCGTACCTTTTTTGGTCGTTTATGCTTCGTTGACAGAAGGTAATAGCCTGCAACGATTAATGCAAAGGCAAACACCAATCCAGATATATCGACAGAGAACACATTAAAAAGAATGACAACACTGATGGCTAATAATGACCCGCCAAGCAGCTTTCGTCCACGGCGGTAAAAATGCAGACCAATGATAAAGAACAAAGCAGGACCAAAGAAGTCGGATATATCAATGCTCTCAATGAGGATCTCCAATAGGATGAAGAAACCCAGCAGCATAACAAGATATCCAAATAGAGAGTTCTTTTTTCTCATGGCCCATACTCCTTTCACCTCGTTCTAAATGTCTCGCATTCCATTCTACTACAATTCGACAAAAGAGAGAATGGATTTTGGTGAAGCAGTTCCTCATGAGGAACTGCTAGTAGTTGTTGATGACGCCTTTTCGACTTTCTCTGGAGAAGCTGAAGGCTTGCGTAATTTAGAAAGTTGTTCATCAATCGCATTGTTCATTTCAATGTTTTCAACACGGTCGCTTGTGGAAGAATAGGCACGGTTTTGACGCAACACTCGTACTTTTGATTCTTTCTCAGCAATTCGTTCTTCCATACGATTGAAACCTTTCATTGCACTCTCATTATCGAAGGACTCAATCGCAGTAAGCATCTGTTCCTGTGTTTTTGCGGCATTGGCTCTTGCAATCAACACATGCTTACGGTCTTTTAAATCACTATATTGGCTGCGAAGCTCGTTCAATTGTGATTGAAGCTCTTCCACCTGTTCTTTAGCTTGAGCGTAATAGGCTTCATAGTTTTCAATTTTTTGTTCGTGGTGATAGCGTTCGGTTAGGGCTTTTCTTGCTAAAATTTCTTCACCTGCATCCATGGCAGTTTGCGCTTGACGAGTACGGCGCTCAATGAGGTCTTTTGTTTCTTGCAACTGACGTCCAAAACGATCTTCAACTGCCATATGCTTACTTACAGCTTGCTGTGCACGGGCAATTTCTTCTTCCATGTCACGAATATACTGGTTCAAAAGGGAGACAGGATTCTCCAGCTTATCAATACCATCATTAATGCTTGCCTTTGTTAGGTCACGTAAACGTTTAAACATCATCATAATTCCTCCAAATTAATTATATTTTTTTGTGTTCATTTTTCTTTCAAATTCTTTGTCAAACGAATGAGCTTGGGCGTTCGTTTCAAAGTAACCAGGCGTGACGATCTCGATCTCTGGCTCCTTTTTGCCTTTTAATAATTTTGTGCCGAGCCATATAAAAAGAGCTGATATGGCAAGCCCGATCAATATATCAAGTGAGCTGATGAGCAGAATACCACCGATGACGGCGAAAATAATTGTGGCTGTTTTCGATTCTTTACGTGATGTGTGGCATTTCCACGCAAGATAGAAAAACAGTACAGCAACACCTAATCGAATGATATTTCCTAAATTCAAACCGAGCACAGCGAGAAAGATAATCACACCAAGACCTGCGAGCAATGTACCGAATATCGGGTGCTTTTTGCGATGATGAGGATCGTGCACTTGGGCTCCCTCCTTTGCAATGTTTGTGACTTACTACGTTTAGTTTAGGGTAATTCAGTAAGATCTATAACGAGCGGAAGAATGGTGTTATGATCAGACTATAGTCTGAGGCACGGTACGACTGAGTGCCAATCGAAATCACTTGTTTAATTAATCGACTAGGCGTTATGATGAGAGCAATCGTATTAGAAAGGATGTCACTATGGCTGCGCATGAAAGAAAAACGTTGTTTTATGTACTTTCTCACCCAGAGCAGAACATGCTTTTTACACACGGAATGACATTTAAAGATTTTCATTCCCATAGCCTCTATCCACTTTCGCAATTGTTGCTCCTTGCAAGTGAAGGTGGTCAAACAGATGTAAATCTTCATACACTGCTTCCATTGATTAATGAAGACACGCTACATCTATTACACGAACAGAAGGAAGGGGGCCGCTTGTGCTGGGTAGACTTTGACGATATAGATAGCGTGAATTCTCTTAGCGACAATGAGTTGGCGAACCTTTTATTTTTAGGACATAAAATGAGTCCGGTGCGTTCGGCATTTTCTCCCGTTCTTCATAATCGCTTTGCTTTTCTAACGCATTATGATGGCTTCCTTAACAAGCTATACTACAAACAATCAAAAGATTTTACATACTTTCTAAGTCAGTTTATTTCGGCGCAAGTGCAAAAAAACAGCCTAAAGAAGCTACCAATTCCAGGCTTTAGAAAGCAAGCGGTTCCATCTTTGCCAGATTCATTGGCTGAACATCTCTTTGAGCTTTCGCGAGATGGGCTTGTTATTCACTTTGCCGAAATTACGTCATCACGAACGCAGCTGTCAGTTCCTTTGTGGCTAGCAGGTCGTTACACTAATATGGATGAGATGAGAGACACTGCTGTCCAAAAAAGAGAAGCCTCTGCGTATAAAGCGACGCTTGTTTTTCAAAAAAAGAAGCGTGAATGGGCTATTGAGCGGTTGGATCATTAGACAGAAGGTTTTAGATAAATAGAGAAGTGGGTATATCCTTGAAAAACGACAAAAGGACATGAGGATTAGGAATGAGCACAGATTTGAAACAAAAGCTTCCAATATCTAGAATAATATTTGTTTTATTAGGAAGTCTTGTCGTCATTGCTTCGATGGCGACCTTTATTACAATTGCTGAAGATATTTTAGAAAAAGAGCGTTTTGCATTTGATGTCATCGTAAATGGGTGGGTCGAGCAAGTGAACACCCCAGCCGTTACGAACGGCATGGCCTGGATCACAGAGCTCGGGTCCATTTGGTTTTTAACCGTACTATCCATTGGTGTCGTCATCATCATGATAAGGAAAAAGGAGTCATGGTTTTCAATCATCCTTTTTTGTATCACTGTAGGGGGTGGAGGGCTGTTAAACACTTTATTGAAGCAAATTTTTCAAAGAGAACGCCCTTCCTTATTAGAAACAGTAGATGGCATAGGGTATAGTTTTCCGAGTGGACACACGATGGGAAGCTGTATTGCTTACGGAATGATCGCATACATACTGTCACGATACGTCACGTCCAAACGTAAACAATTCTTGCTGCTAGTGAGTGCACTTGTACTTTCTCTACTCATCGGTTTAAGTCGAATTTTTTTAGGTGTGCATTATCCTACAGATATACTCGCTGGCTTTGCTGCTGGTCTCATTTGGTTAAGTGTATGTATTAGTGCGTTAGAATGGCGGAATTATAGGTCCAAACGACTGCTGCAATCAAGCTCAGGCTGATGACAAACGCTCGCTTTCATCGTTGTATCGCCTTGTACGGTGCTCATTGTCTGTATGGCAACTCCGCGCCTCCCAAGGCTTCACGCTTTGAGAGACAAGCGTTTTCATCCAGCCTGAGAAGGAAGGGGTAGGCAAACGCACGCTTTCGTTGTTGCATCGCTTTTAAGGTGCTCATTGTCTACACTCGAAAACAATCGTGAACTAGTCACGATTGCAATGTCATCCATGATAACTAAGCGTTTGGGAATTGCTGTTTTTCTTGAGAGTACTGTTGAACAGCTTTAGCGATGTCTGCTTGATTGGCGGGAGTTAAGGAATACCAGCCTTTCTGGAACATGAGGGTATACAATGAACGTTGACATGCTTGCGTTTCACGAGCAATGGTGTCTACACAAGAAAAAAGCTGCTGATGGCTCATCTCGTTTAACGCAACGCCATACCCATGTGACATGTACTTTTCGGTACTTAACGCTTGTGTAATAAATTCTTTATCTGTCATTGCGACAGTGCCTTGCGTCATTGCATTTTGGTTTTGAACCGGTTGTTGTTGTATCATTATTGAACGAACCTCTCTTGTTTTGAGGACATCTGATCTAGAAGCATGTCAAAATGTTTTTGATGCATCGTGTAGGCTTGCTGTAGAGCTTGAGAAATTTGAGGATCGGTACAACGATTTGCGTAATCTTGAAGTGTTTTGATGGCAGTTGTGTTCCACGAAAGCATGTCTGAAATATAAAGCAAGTCCTTCGTTGTAATGACAGCAGGAGGCTGCGTCATTGTCGATGATTGTGCTTGCAAAGTCTTCTTCCTCCTTAATATAATTGTCGGTATAGTGTGTGTGTGTGAAGAAAAACTATACTGTGATAAAAAACAAAAGCGAGATGATCTTATGGGAAAATTAACGATTTACATGTATCCTCCTTGTAGCACATGCAAAAAAGCCGTGAAGTGGGGAAGAGATAATGGTATTCATTGGGAAGAGGTCCATATCGTAGAACACCCCCCAACGGCAGAGCAGCTGATGCAATGGGCAGATGAGAATAATCTTCCATTAAAATCATTTTTTAATACGAGCGGTAAAAAATACAGAGAGCTTCAATTGAAAGACAAGCTTCCGACAATGACTGAGAATGAAAAGGCGACATTGTTGTCGTCAGATGGTATGCTAATAAAACGCCCTATCATTACTAATGGAGTGACTGTAACGGTGGGCTTTAAAGAAGAGGTTGCTCAAGCCACATGGCTCGATTAGCAATAAAGAAATTATAATTGTTATTATGTACGATCTATTGTAAAATAGTATCTATCTAACATATCGGAGGGTTAAAAAATGAATTTACCAAAGGATCTACGCTACTCGGAAGAACATGAGTGGGTAAAAAGTGAAGAAAAGCTTGTGAGAATTGGCATTACTGACTTTGCGCAATCAGAGCTTGGTGATATTGTCTTTGTTGAACTGCCTGAGGTTGGGGCTGAGATCAAAGCGGACGAGCCTTTTGGAAGTGTTGAATCAGTCAAAACAGTTTCTGAGCTGTATGCGCCGATTAGTGGCAAAGTCGTTGAAATTAATGAAGACTTGGAAGACAGCCCCGAGCTTGTCAATGAGGCTCCTTATGATAAAGCTTGGATGATTGTTGTTGAACCTGCAAACAACGAGGACATCGAAGAATTAATGAACGCAGAACAGTACCAAGAAATGGTTGAGGAAGACTAAATTAGCATTGTTTTTTCTGCGTGATACAGATTGTATTTCACATACTAGGAAGGTGGCAATCACCTTAAAAGGATGTGGATTGTGATGGACAAAGCCTTGGATATCACAGCAGAAGTTTATGCGAAAATTGTAGATGGAAGCATTGTCCTCTACCACGAGGAAGATGAGATAGGTGCTATTTCTGCATCCTCTTCAAAAGTCGCTTATCAGCTTAAACCAGGCTATTCCGTAAGTTCAGATCAAACGCATATTTTTCATTCACTAAGAGAAACACCAGATGCCGCTCTTCAGGACACTGAGGATTGTGATCTTGGTTGGTGTAGGTAACCTGCATACGAAAGGAAAAGGGGGTAGCGATAATGACGCTGCCCTTTTTCTGTGTTGCCTGCTTTGCCTTAATGGATTTCATGTGTCCGCCGTCACATTTTTTGTAGGATCATGGTAAACTAATAAGGACCTTACTGAAGAGGGTGTGGGACGAATGGATTTGGACGGTCGAAAAGTATTAATTGTTGAGGGCAGAACGGACAAAGAAGCCATAAAAAAAGTCATTAATGAACCACTTGATATCCTATGCACCTATGGCACTTTGGGCGTTGAAAAGCTTGATGCAATGATTGAAGAACATGAGTTGGATAATCGTGAAGTGTACGTGCTTGTCGATGCTGACGATGCAGGTGAAAAATTGAGAAAACAGCTACGAATAGAACTTCCACATGCAAAACATTTATACGTGGATAGGGTATATCGAGAGGTAGCGACAACACCTGCAGACTATTTAGCCTCCTTAATGGCGCAAGCGAATATCACAGTGAAGTTTACTTAGAATGATGAATGCTGATTGGAGTCGTCGTATGAAAGAATGGGATATGAACAAGCTTGAGAATGTGTTAGCGAAGTCAGACAATCAGGCAAGCTATATCTTCGTATCGACAACAATGTGTGGTACGTGTCAGCTTGCTGAGAAAATACTTACGATTGTAATGGAAGTCAGACCTGAGCTAATGATTGGAAAAATAAATGTGAATTATCATGCTCAAAAGGCAAAGGAATGGAAAATTGAAAGTGTTCCTTGTTTAGTGAAAATCGAAAATCATCAAGCTGTTGATAAGTTGTATGCATTTGAATCAGTGCCTAAAGTAGTTGAATTTGTTCAGACGCCATAAAGTTACACAAAATAAAGAGGCCTCGATGTTCGATAAAGAACGTCGGGGCCTTACCTGTGAAAAACTCGCAATGCAATTGACATTATGACAGCATATGAACAGGAGTGTAGACATCTCCGACGATGTAATCAGGTTTTTTTGAACCCTTTTTATCAAGGTCGTTTAAAAGGCAACGATATTCCCGAGGTGATAATTCTTCGTCGATATAGCAGGCTGTGGCATAATCCAATAAATCATTCACGTTGGCCGGTTTTTGCTTTTTAATGAGGATGTAGTGATTGATAAATGATTCCAAATGCATGTCTTCAACCCCCTAATTTTGATAGCGCTTACATAAAGGATTGTAACATAGGATTTCCATAACTGTATTTATTAGAATTTTTCAACTTTCGACAGGTTTTGTAGTTGTAAGGTTGCAAGGTCCAAAGTCCTGAATGTTCATTGTTTTTTCTACAAAATAATTTTCCTTAATTGTAGCGAGTGTGAAACTTTTTCCACTTCATTTCGTCTAATAAATGTGGTCATTCTTAGACCAAGATTACATTCTTGTGATAAATACGGGTTGAATTTTACGGTTTCAATACAATTTCTGCCCAAGTATTCTGCTTGCTGGCTTAAATATGTTATAAATTGAATGAGTACTTCTTTCTGACTACCAATTGCCAGTTATTTATTTCGCTTCACACGACGATAGGCTATTGGAAAAATGATTTGACGCTTTTCACTACTATTTTCTGAAAGACTAATCCACAAAATTATTCGACATTTTACGTATACATTAATCTTAAAAAAAGAGGTGAAGGATGTATGGTCTCTCTTCGCTTAAAATGGGCGACACCTGAAAACGGACAACCTTCAATCATGGAGGATAAGGTGAAACTAGCACAAAGTGGTGATGAGTTATTGCGCCATGAACTAATTTCAGGATACCAGCCCTTTGTAAAAAAAGTTATTTCAAAGGTTTGTAGACGGTATATTAATGAGTCAATGGATGAATACAGTGTAGGACTTCTTGCGTTTAATGAAGCGATAGATCAATTTCAGTCTAATCAAGGGAGCAAGTTCCTCACGTTTGCCAATATGGTCATACGCCGAAGGGTCATCGATCATATTCGTCGTGAACAACGTCAAAATCAACATATTGTCCTTCCGTACGAGGAGGATGAAGATTTTGCTCAGGAAGAGAATTATGCGGAGCAACGTGCGTCCATTGCCCATTACGAAATTGAGTTACAACGTGAACAACGAATGGATGAGATTGAAGATTATCAAATGCTACTGCAAGAGTTTGGCATCACGTTTAGTGTCCTTAGCAAGCAATGTCCGAAACATATCGATGCTAGGGATAACGCAAAGGAAATTGCGCGCCTTTTAGCTACAGATAGTGAGCTTTCTGAGTATTTAATGCAAAAAAAGCGACTTCCAATGAGAAAATTAGAGGAATTGGTGTCCTGTAGTCGAAAAACTATTGAAAGGAATCGAAAGTATATAATAGCAGTTGCGTTGATTTATCTTAAAAATTTCCATGCGCTGCAGTCTTACATTGATTCGTAACTCGCCTTAGGAAAGGAGGGGGAGCGTTGACGAAAGGGATCGTGGTCGATAAAAAAGGCAAAAAAACCATTGTCCTAACCAAGGATGGTGCGTTTCGAAGAGTGTTTTTGAGAGGTGACGTTCATCTAGGCGATGAAGTCCATCTTCCGAAACGCAACTTCTGGGGCCCTTTCATACCTCTTGCCTCATCTTTTATGGTTGTTTTATTAAGCGCCCTCATTATCACAACGTATGTGCCGAGTGCAACACAGGATGAGAAGGTATCAGCGTATGTGAGCATGGATTTAAAAGCAAGTTTAGAGGCATCTTTAAATGATTCTATGCAGGTGATTTCATGGACACCCATTCCTCCAACCGATGAAACGTTTGTCGATGAGATGAACCTGACACCTTTTATTTCCTTTACCTTATTTGCTCAAAAATACCTTGCGGCTTCTAAAAAACAAGGTCATTTGCAGGAGCAACCAGAGGTATTGATGTCGCTGACGATGGTAGATGAACAAAAAGATGCGCAAGCTTTTCGTATGACGATTCAAAATGAGATGGAAAAGCTCTCGAATAGTGAAGTGGTTCAAGAGCCCATTGCTGTGACAACGATGTCTACAAATAATGAACGTCGGATGGAAGCCTTAGAAAAAGGCGTTTCTCCAGCAAAATACATGTTGTTTTTGAGTGCTTCGAGGCATCAAGTTCCTTTCACTTTGCAAGAGTTTAAAGCCCTTTCTTTTAAAGAGATAAAGAAGCAGCTTGCAAACTCAAAAGAAACAGCTTGGCCTTGGTCTGTTGCCAATACTCCTGAAAAAAATCTTATTATAGAAGCAACTCCATAAAGAGGATTGCCTGGGAAATAAAACGATTGACCTATACGGTATGGCGTGTTAAAATTCGTTAAATCCAATCAGGATTATCGGTTTTAAGCACGCTTATTTTAACGTGTATAGGGGGAATTGGAATGTCTGCAAATAAACATCGTTTTGAGACAATTGGTGTCCACGGAGGTTTATCACCTGACCCTGTAACTGGTGCAAGAGCATTGCCTATTTATCAATCGAATGCATATGCGTTCAAAGATCCTGCACATGCAGCCAATTTGTTTGGTTTGCAGGAAGAAGGGTATATCTACTCGAGGATTCATAATCCGACAGTCGCTGTCCTTGAAGAGAGAGTCGCTCAATTGGAACAAGGCGTCGCTGGATTGGCTTTGGCAAGTGGAATGGCAGCAATCTCTACAGCGATTTTAACAATTGCTGGGAGCGGTGATGAAATCATCGCCTCAAACTCACTTTATGGAGGGACGTACAATCTTTTTGCGATCACATTGCCTCGTTACGGCATTAAAACCAAGTTTGTCGATCTGAATGATAAAGAAAAAACGAAAGCCGCCTTCACAACAAAAACGAAAGCCGTTTTTGCTGAAGCCATCGGCAATCCAAGCATGCGTGTACTCGATATTAAGGCGGTTGCAGATGTCGCTCATGAGAACGGCGTACCTCTAATCGTGGACAATACGTTTCCTACTCCATATCTATTACAACCTCTTGTACACGGCGCGGATATTGTTGTTCATTCTGCGACAAAATGGATCGGGGGCAATGGCACTAGCCTCGGAGGAATTATCGTTGATGGTGGACATTTTGATTGGAATTCCTCAAAATACCCTGGCTTTACAGAACCAGACCAAAGCTACAACGGCATTGTGTATGCAGAAGCCTTTGGCAATCAAGCCTTTATCGTGAAAGCGCGCGTGCAGGTTCTGCGAGACTTAGGCGCAGCAATTAGCCCATTTAATGCGTTTCAACTGGCCCTTGGTTTAGAAACCCTCCATGTTCGCATGAAGGAGCACATCTACAACACAAGGAAAGTGGTTTCGTATCTAACTAATCATCCGAAAGTAACTTGGGTAAGTTATCCTGAGCTTTCATCTCATCCCGACCAACAGCACGCAACCACCTATTTACCAAAAGGAGCTGGCGCGGTCATTGTTTTTGGCATCCAAGGAGGAAGAGATGCCGGAGTTAAGCTAATAGAGCATGTGGAGCTGTGGTCACATTTAGCCAATGTCGGAGATGCAAAGAGCTTAATTATTCATCCAGCGAGTACAACGCATCAGCAGCTATCAAAAAGCGAGCTAGACGATTGTGGTATATCAGAAGACCTCATTCGTCTCTCTGTCGGTATTGAACACATTGATGACTTGATAGAGGATTTAGATCAGGCCTTTGCTTTTGTCAATTAATTGAACGATCTCGATTTAGGTTGACATAACGCCATCTCACATGCGAAAATCTTTTGAGTTATCGATTCATTAGTGTAATGAAGAATGAAACTTCTGCAAATTCCTGATAAATGAATGAAGTTGCATTTCTTTTTTCTACACTCTGAATTTTTATATGTAGAGACGTAGAAAGCAGGTTGAATACAATGATTCAAATTGAAAAGTTGAAAAAAGTCTTTAAAACAACTCAAGGGTCTTTGCATGCTGTTGATGGCGTTAACCTAAAAGTAGATGAAGGAACCATCTTCGGGATTATTGGATATAGTGGCGCAGGGAAAAGTACTTTGATTCGTCTTTTAAATGGGCTTGAACGTCCAACCTCAGGAGATATCTTTGTGGCAGGACGGAACATGAGAAAGGTCCAAGGGGACGAACTGCGGAAAGCTAGGCAAGAAATTAGTATGATCTTTCAACATTTCAACCTCCTCTGGTCAAGGACCGTGCGTGAGAATATTTTGTTTCCTCTTGAGGTAGCAAAGGTCCGCACGGATGAGAAAGAAAAAAGAGTGAGTGAGCTTATTAAATTGGTAGGTTTAGACGGACGTGAAGACGCCTATCCATCCCAGTTGAGCGGTGGTCAAAAGCAACGCGTTGGTATCGCTCGTGCACTCGCAAATAATCCAAAGGTGTTGCTTTGTGATGAAGCAACCTCAGCGCTTGATCCGAAAACAACGGATTCCATTCTAGAACTTCTTACTGACATTAACGAGAAACTAGGATTAACGATTATCCTCATTACGCATGAGATGCATGTCATTCACAAAATTTGTGATCAGGTGGCTGTCATGGAGGAAGGCAAATTCGTTGAACAAGGAAATGTTATTGAGGTTTTTCAACAACCAAAAAAGGACATTACAAAGCATTTTGTCAAGCAGGTGATGGATCCTGGTGGGACTTCCTCAACTCCTGAAGAATTAGCTGCTCTTCATCCGAAAGGGGCTATTGTTCGCATCGATTACGTTGGAAAAGATGGTGAGGGCCAATTGCTCCCACTGCTCATCCGTGCTTACCCTGAAGTCGATATTTCCATAGTGCAAGGCAATATCGCGAAAGCAGAGGAAGGCACGTATGGTCATTTGTTGCTTCATATTGCTGAAGACAATGAAGACACACGCAATGATATGTATTCCTTTCTTTCAGAGAAGCACGTGCAATTTGAGGTGATGCAATCGTGATAAACCAATGGTTCCCGAATTTTGATTTGGAGAAGTGGCAAATTGCGACGTATGAGACAGTCTATATGATGGTGATTGGCATCGCTTTGACATTCATCTTTGGGATATTAATTGGGTTGCTCTTATTCCTCACATCAAAGAAGCAAATGTGGGAGAATCGGTTTATTCACTGGATTGTGGCGGCATTTGTCAACGTCTTTCGATCGATTCCTTTTATCATCTTAATTATCTTATTGCTGCCCTTCACGAAGGTCTTGATGGGCACTATTTTGGGGAAAAATGCAGCGTTGCCCGCCTTAGCCCTTGGAGCAATTCCGTTTTATGCAAGGCTCGTTGAAATAGCCTTCAGAGAAGTTAATCGAGGTGTCGTTGAGGCGGCACAATCGATGGGAGCAGGGCCTTTAAGAATTATGTTTCGCGTGTACCTTCCGGAAGCGATGCCTGCGTTAATTTCAGGCATTACCGTAACAACCATTGCGCTAATTGGCTACATTGCGATGGCTGGGGCAATTGGAGCAGGTGGTTTAGGAGATTTGGCCTACCAGGAAGGTTTTATGCGAAGCAATCCCGACGTCACGGTTGTGGCGACCATTACCATCTTAATCATTGTGTTTATCGTCCAAGCCATTGGCGACGGACTTACAAAATGGATAGACAAAAGATAGAAAAACGGAGGGTTAATGATGAAGAAATTATCAAGTCTTTTATTGCTCGCTTTGCTCGTATTGCTCGCGGCATGCGGACAATCTGGCGGAAGTGGGACAAGCGATTCGAATTCATCTGCATCAGATGGTGAAGGGGATCAACCGACAGCTGAAGAACCTGTTGAGCTCGTTGTTGGTGCCTCTGTGACGCCACATGCGGAAATTTTAGAACATGCAAAGCCACTTTTGGAAGAAAAAGGCGTTATTCTAGAAATTGAAACGTTCACTGATTATGTAATGCCAAACAAGGCTTTAGAATCAGGGGACTTAGATGCGAATTACTTCCAACACATTCCTTATCTTGAAGCCCAAAAAGAAGAATTCGGTTATGATTTTGTCAATGCAGGCGGCATTCATATTGAACCGATGGGCTTTTACTCGCAGCGTATTGAATCTTTAAGCGACCTTCCAGAAGACGGGACGATCATCATAAGCAATAGCGTCTCTGATACTGGCCGGACGTTAGCTCTTTTAGAAAAAGAAGGTGTCATTACGCTTGACGAAAGTGTCAACAAGGCCGATGCAACGCTTGAAGACATTGTTGAAAACCCAAAAAACATTACGATTCGCAATGATGTTAACCCAGAGCTATTAACGGCAACGTATGAAAATGATGAGGCTGATGCAATTGCCATCAACACGAATTTTGCCATTGATGCTGACCTTAATCCGTTGGAGGATGCGATTGCTTTAGAAGGGTCCGAATCTCCATATGTCAACATCATTGCTGTTCGAAGTGAAGATAAAGACAATGAAGCGATCAAGACTTTGGTTGAAGTATTGCATTCGGACGAACTGCAAACGTTTATGGAAGAAGAATTTCAAGGAGCTCTTGTCCCGGTAAGTGAATAATTGCTGTAGAAAACGCTTTGGTTTATATACCAAGGCGTTTTTTATTTGCGCTCAGGCAGTAGAGTCAACAGTTTCCTCATTTATATCAGCTTCTTTTTCATTTCAAGCGGATAATAAGTCGCTCTAGAGAGCAACGTAAAGAAAATGAAATGAAGGAGGAATTGATGTTGGAGCATAATGAAACCACATACTCAGAAGCTGCTTTGCAGGATTATAAGATGGGGATTGGTCGTATGCATGAACGTATGCCAGATCTCATTCATCAGTACAATGCCTTTACAGAGGCGTGCTTTTCAGAGGGAGAATTAACGAAAAAAGAGAAGCAACTCATTGCTTTAGGAATTTCGATCGCCACGCAGGACGAGTATTGCATTATTTATCATACAAAGGGTTGTATTGATCAAAAGGCAAGTGATAAAGAGGTATTAGAGGTCGTTGGAATTGCGGCAGCATTTGCAGGAGGTGCTGCCATGAGCCAGGGGGTTACACTCGTGCAAGAGTGCCTTCAGGATTTAGGCAGTACACAACATCCGCAGTAAAGTAGAAGGATCGGTAGCTATTTTCACAAAAAGAATGTCAGAATGGCTCACAAGCTCACAGAGCATCTTAGAGGTCTTGAAACGGATTGTATGGGATTTTGAGATATATCCGTTACTGTGCTAAAGTTTTTATGTGCCCTATAGCACAGAAAGGGATGACCTTACATTACACCTTTACAATTGACGTACACACAGGAAATGGAACGAGGCCTGATGTCCACGCACGGTTGCTGCTTTGCAGAGTATGGGCGTAAGTTAGACACTTTGCTAGAAGTTGAAAAACGACGTGAGAAAAACTATGCTAAAAGTCAGCAGCTTGCGGAAGAGTGTGAACGTCTCAACGCGATCAAAAGCTAAATAGATGATAGAAACAACACTAAACAGCCAGGACATTTCTGGTTGTTTTTTCTTTGCCGCAGGAGTGTACGTATGTTGACTACGCTGAGGTTTGTTACTGCGTTTTTATTCATGTCACATCATATCATGAGGCCAGCATTAAAAGATGCCACAAGCGAGGCTCCGCAGAGCGCAGTATGCGATCGAGGAGGCGTAGCAGAAGCCAGGCGGCAAAGAAATCACGACGAAGTCTTTTTGAGTCGATGATGCACTTGTACCCTTTAGGGTGAAAGCGAGCGTATGGCAGCTTGTATCAAAAGTAACTACAATATTAGATTGTAGTTCTTTTAAGCTTAATGCGAGCTATCATCCTTGCTTAATCAATCCTAGAAAGGCGATACTACAGGGGTTCGATTTGTGGAATGATCCCTCAGTAACACCAAGCTTTAATAATAGTGAATAGTTCAGTATAATGGAGGGTATGAGTTTACTTGTACATGTTGATGAGACAGGCAGGTTGAAACTAGATTTAAAATGTTATAAAATTAGAATGAGAATAAAATGAGAATAGCTGTCGGTTTTTCGACAGTGAATCAATATAGTGGAGGTATAAAAAATGTCATCAGTATTAAAAATTACCGATCTTCATGTTGAAATTGAAGGCAAGGAAATTTTAAAAGGGGTAAACCTCGAAATTAAATCAGGTGAAATCCATGCAGTCATGGGACCAAACGGGACGGGTAAGTCTACTTTGGCTTCAGCAATCATGGGGCATCCTAAGTATGAAGTGACAAAAGGATCCATCACTATGGATGGTGAGGACGTTCTTGAAATGGAAGTTGACGAACGTGCGAAAGCCGGCCTATTCCTTGGGATGCAATACCCGAGTGAGATTAGTGGGGTTACCACGTCTGACTTCCTTCGTTCTAGCATGAATGCGCATCGTGGAGAAGGAAATGAAGTTCAATTAATGCCTTTTATTAAGCAAATGGACGCGACGATGGACTTTCTTGAAATGGATAAAAACATGGCACAGCGTTATTTAAATGAAGGCTTTTCCGGCGGGGAGAAAAAACGCAATGAAATCCTTCAGCTTATGATGATTGAGCCAGCAATTGGCATTCTTGATGAGATTGACTCTGGTTTAGACATTGATGCATTGAAGGTTGTTTCTAAAGGAATTAACAAAATGAGAGGCGATGCGTTTGGATGCTTAATCATTACGCATTACCAACGCCTATTAAATTATATCGAGCCTGATTTTGTCCACGTGATGATGCAAGGTCGCGTTGTGAAATCTGGTGGCAAAGAGCTCGCGCAAAAATTAGAAGCACAGGGATATGAATGGATTAAGCAAGAGCTTGGCATTGAAGATGAAACGGTTGAACAAAAAGCATAATTGAAAGGAGGAGTCCCCTTGGCTGTGGAAACGAATATTATTTCATTTGATGAAAAAGAGGTACGTACATTTTCAGATCAGCGGGGAGAGCCTGCGTGGTTTTTAGAAGCACGGTTGGCAGCATTGTCTAATCTAAATGCGCTACCGATGCCTTCCCCTGATAAAACGAGCATTAAACGGTGGAATTTTACTGATTTCACCTATGAGTTGCCAGCATCCAATTTATCGTCATTGGATCAGCTTCCAGAGCAATTAAAAACAGTTGTCAATCCTGAGAAACCTGCGGAAAATCTGCTCATTTTGAAGGATCAACATGCTGTATATCAATCACTCTCTAAAGACTTAGCTGACAAGGGTGTTGTGTTTACGGACTTAAACACGGCATTGAAGGAACATAGTGACCTCGTCAAATCGTATTATTTAAACGAAGCTGTTAAAGCAGATGAGCACCGTCTTACGGCATTGCATGCGGCTTTTGTAAATGGAGGAGCCTTCCTCTATGTGCCAAAAAATGTTGTCATTGAGGAGCCTCTACAAGCTGTCTACTGGAACGAAGCAGAAGGTGCTGGGTTCTTCAATCACGTCCTCATTGTGGCAGAAGAAAATGCTGCTGTTACCTATGTTGAGAGCAATATGTCGACAGGAAATGAGCATGCGGTGGGCAACATTGTAGCTGAAGTCATTGCTAAAAATAACGCTCAGGTGAAGTTTGGCGCGGTTGATCTTCTAGCAAGCTCAATGACGTCTTATATTAATCGTCGTGGCATTGCGCACCGTGATGCACGCATTGATTGGGCCCTTGGTCAAATGAATGAAGGAGACACAATCTCTGACAACCTTACGCTTCTTATGGGTGATAATTCATATGGAGACACCAAATCTGTTTCTGTTGGGAGAGGCGAGCAAAAGCAAAACTTCTCAACCAACATTACACATTATGGTAAAGCGTCAGAAGGGTATATCCTTCAGCATGGCGTGATGAAAGATAGTGCGAGCTCTATCTTTAATGGCATCGGGAAGATTGAACACGGAGCAGTCAAAGCAAATGCTGAGCAGACGTCACGTGTACTCATGCTAAACGATCGTGCACGCGGAGATGCGAACCCGATCCTTCTTATTGAAGAAGATGATGTAACAGCTGGACATGCAGCTTCTGTTGGACGTGTAGATCCATCTCAGCTTTTTTATCTTATGAGTCGAGGGATTTCTCGAACGGAGGCTGAACGCCTTGTTATTCGTGGGTTCCTTGCCCCTGTTTTAAAGGAGCTTCCAATCGAAGCTGTGCAAAAACAATTGGCTGCCGTAATTGAGAGGAAGCTATCCTAATGGTGGATGCTACTCTTAAAAAGCAGTTCCCTTTATTGGACCAGAACGTGAACGGTCATCCGCTCGTTTATTTGGACAGTGCGGCAACATCGCAAAAGCCGTTTCAAGTCATCGAAGCGGTTGAACGGTATTATAAAACGTGTAATTCGAATGTCCATCGAGGCGTCCATACGCTTGGTACACAAGCAACGGATGCTTACGAAGGCGCGCGAGAAAAGGTTCGAGCGTTTATCAACGCCTCGTCTCTAGAAGAAATCATTTTCACCCGTGGCACAACGACAGCCATTAACACAGTGGCAACGAGTTATGCGAGGGCGAATCTGACTGAGGGTGACGAGATCGTGATTACGCCAATGGAGCACCACAGTAACCTCATCCCTTGGCAGCAAGTCGCTAAGCAGACAGGAGCGACGTTATCGTATATTCCGCTTGAGGACGATGGATCCATCTCGCTGGCGGCTGTTGAGAAGACGATTACAGAGAAGACTAAAATTGTATCTGTCGTTCACGTGTCGAATGTGTTCGGCGTAATCAACCCAGTGAAAGAAATTGCGGAGGTTGCACACCGACATGGAGCGGTGATGATGGTCGATGGCGCCCAAAGCACGCCGCACATGAAGGTTGACGTACAAGAGCTTGACTGTGACTTCTTTGCATTCTCTGGTCACAAAATGTGTGCACCAACTGGTATTGGTGTGCTCTATGGCAAGAAAGAGTTATTAGAAAACATGGAGCCTGCTGAGTTTGGTGGCGAAATGATCGACTTCGTTGATCTCTATGAATCAACGTGGAAGGAGCTCCCTTGGAAGTTTGAAGGGGGAACTCCCATCATTGCAGGTGCCATCGGCTTAGGTGCAGCCATTGACTTTTTAAATGATATTGGCATGGATGCGATTCTTGCGCATGAACATGACTTGGCGTTATATGCGATGGATCAGCTTCAGCAATTTGGTGGCTTAACACTGTATGGACCAGAGCATCGTGCAGGTGTGGTGACATTTAATCTTGACAATGTTCACCCTCACGATGTGGCCACTATTCTCGATATGAATGGCATTGCTGTTCGAGCAGGTCATCATTGCGCACAACCATTGATGAAATGGTTGAATGTGACCGCAACCGCGCGGGCAAGCTTTTACTTGTATAACACGAAAAATGACGTCGATTCTCTTGTGAAGGGTCTGCGACAGGCGAAGGAGTATTTTGGCGATGTCCTTTCCTAATCTCGATGCATTGTATCGGACTGTGATTATGGATCATTACAAAAATCCGCGCAATAAAGGCATTCTTGAAGATAGCTCAGTGACCATTCATATGAATAATCCGACCTGTGGAGATCGTATTCAATTGCAGCTGACCATAAAAGATGGCAAGGTAAGCGATGCTCGATTTGATGGGGAAGGTTGCTCGATTTCACTTTCCTCAGCTTCAATGATGACACAGTCGATTAAAGGCAAAGACCTCAAAGAAGCACTCGAGATGTCGGAAACCTTTTCTGAAATGGTTCAAGGCAAGGAATACAGCACGGAGCATGATTTGGGAGATATTGAAGCCCTTCAAGGTGTTGCAAAATTTCCTGCACGAATCAAATGCGCGACACTGGCATGGAAGGCCCTTGAAAAAGGTATCGAAGAGAATCAGAAGTAATGCTGTGATTGTGGAGAGATGTCGATGACCCTCTCCCTTTTCAAAGCAACGCGACTTTGATACACTTTACTAACAAGGTCCGCATGCTGTTTACACAAAGCCTGCCGAAAATAAGGCATAGGAGGGAAAACGCATGGCGAAGAAAATGCCTGAGATTGGCGATTACAAATACGGATTCCATGACAAGGACGTATCGATTTTCCGTTCAAAGCGTGGCTTGACGAAAGAAATTGTTGAAGAAATTTCGAAGATAAAAGAAGAACCTCAATGGATGCTTGATTTCCGTTTAAAATCTCTTGAGATGTTTTATAAAATGCCGATGCCTCAATGGGGCGGCGACTTAGGTGAGTTGAATTTTGATGAAATCACTTATTACGTCAAACCATCAGAGCGTTCAGAGCGTTCTTGGGATGAGGTTCCAGAAGAAATCAAACGTACGTTTGACAAACTAGGAATTCCAGAGGCAGAGCAAAAATATCTTGCTGGGGTATCGGCTCAGTACGAATCTGAAGTTGTGTACCACAACATGCAAGAAGACCTTAAAGACATGGGCATCGTTTTCAAAGACACAGACTCAGCGCTGAAAGAAAATGAAGACTTGTTCCGTGAGTATTTTGGAACGGTTATCCCGCCTTCAGACAACAAATTTTCTGCTTTGAACTCAGCGGTATGGTCTGGCGGCTCGTTCATCTACGTGCCAAAAGGCATTAAATGTGACACACCGTTGCAAGCCTACTTCAGAATTAACTCTGAAAACATGGGGCAGTTTGAGCGTACGTTAATTATTGCAGATGAGGATTCTTCAGTGCATTATGTTGAGGGGTGTACCGCACCTGTGTATACAACGAACTCATTGCACTCAGCGGTTGTTGAGATCATCGTTAAGAAAAATGCCTATTGCCGTTACACAACGATCCAAAACTGGGCCAACAACGTCTTCAACCTCGTAACAAAACGTACGGTGGTCGACGAAAACGGCACAATGGAATGGATTGACGGCAACATTGGATCGAAGTTAACGATGAAATACCCAGCATGTATCCTGCGTGGCCGTGGAGCTAGAGGTTTGACGCTATCGATTGCAATTGCGGGCAAAGGGCAGCATCAAGATGCTGGCGCGAAAATGACGCATATCGCACCTGATACGTCATCTACGATCGTCTCCAAATCCATTTCGAAGCATGGCGGTAAAGTAACGTACCGTGGGATTGTTCACTTTGGTCGTAAAGCTGATGGAGCACGCTCCAACATCGAGTGTGATACGCTCATCATGGATAACGAATCCACATCAGATACGATTCCTTACAACGAAATTATGAACGAAAACATTTCTCTTGAGCACGAGGCTAAAGTCTCTAAAGTGTCCGAAGAGCAGTTGTTCTACCTCATGAGCCGTGGCATTTCAGAGCAAGAAGCGACTGAAATGATCGTCATGGGCTTCATCGAACCATTCACACGCGAGCTCCCAATGGAGTATGCCGTGGAAATGAACCGTCTCATTAAGTTCGAGATGGAAGGGTCGATCGGTTAATAAGCTTGACCCCTTTATTCATAGGGGGTTTCGGTTAGAATTAAATACGAGGATTATGAAGTGTGCCAATTTCGTGCCACTTCAAATGATCTTTTAGTGTAGGAGGCGAACTTAACTAGTTCGCCTTTTTTTGTATAGTGTCATAACTTGCATATTCAAGTGAAGAAGCATGAAGATAAGGACTTTACTTCAAGAAACTGTAGGGTTGAAAGTCCATTATTGAGAAAAAGTGAGAATTAGCAATGGTAAAATTGACTTGCTGTGATCAGTCAAGGACGTGACTTTGGCTTACAAACAGCTGATTGAAGTGGGAGATTCTTTTCGGAGCAAAATCGTTATATGGTTTCAAATATAAGGCAGAGAATGTTTTATATTTGATTCGGTAAACTTTCAACATCATACTCTTCATTAAAATACCTGCGACTCTAACGATTAAGTAGTCCGGAGTTAATTGTTGCCTTAATGTAGTTTATAATGATAAATGTATGAAAAAAATAAATATTACAATTTCAAAAACAAATTCACTCTAGATGCTTCTAATAGTGAACACAAAATTCTTTTTGCTTCATTTAGAGTCGATTGAGGAGAAGTTAAATGTCTGATTCGATACAAATAAGAGTGACTGGGATATTGATAGAAGTAGACAAAATAGTATTGGTAAAACAAACAGTGTCCCCCTCAAGAAATTGGTCCTTACCTGGAGGTAGACTTGAACAAGGAGAATCCTTAGAAACTGCTTTAATTAGAGAGTTTTTGGAGGAAACTGGATTATCGATTGAAGTAATCAAGCTTTTGTATGTGTGTGAAGTACCTACTAATGTACCGGCTGTTATCCACGTCTCTTTTTTAGTTAAAAGAATTAGTGGTGAGATTAAGTTACCAACAAATGAATTTGATGAGAACCCAATTAGTGATGTTCAAATGGTTTCTATTAACCACCTTGAAAGGTATGGTTTTTCTGAGAAATTCATTGATATGGTCAATCAAAATTTCCCTAATAGTGGATCATATATGGGGTTAAAGAAAAATATAGGACTATAACATGGACCAAACCTAATAAGTAGTGCTTGACAGTCAGGCCGACAGTCGATTACGGTTACATTCCAAAAGAATGCCAGTTTTTTAGCGACCATAGTGTTTAGTTTAGTGAAGTAGTGCCTGTGTTGGTAAGCTAAGCCGGACCTAAACGGTCGCATTTATCCAACGGCATTGATTGTCGTTGGAAAACACTCGCGAATCCAGCAGTGGCAGGCTTGTGCCAAAACCATCTCCTGGCAACAGATCCACAATCGTTTCTCCTCTGAGATTGTGATTGCCAGTGTTGTATCGTAAAAGCGAGTGTATGACAGCTAGTAAAAAAAGCAACCCCAACAATGGATTGCCCTTTTACCACGCAATAACTAAGCGGTTCTCCCAAATCTAAAGTGTGAGAGTTGTGTTAATACATGATGAATTTCTTCAGATATTAAGCGTACACCATAGATAACAAAAACAAGTCCGAATAAGAGATCGAGATACAGTTGAAACTTGAGGAACAATCTTTTAATAAAACTGAGGCCAACTACGCAAATTGCAAAAACATACCATGAACTATTCGCGATTAATATGACTGCCGCAATGAAGAATGGTTGGCTCGCAATTTGTTCAGGTGAAACAAATTGAGGAAATACACTTAGAAAGAATATACTTACTTTGGGGTTTAGGAAATTGCTTAAAAATCCCATTCTGCAAGCATGTAAATTTCCGATTTTATAGCTTTTAGGTTTTAGTATGCCCTTCTTATTTTTGAAAGAAGAGTAACTACTTTTTAATTTAGTAATGCCAATGTAAATTAAGTATAGAGCACCTAATGTCTTAATTATGGTAAATAGAATGACCGATTGTTGTAATATTATCGATAAACCTAACAAGGCGAATGTTAAATGCATTGTAAAACTCACTCTGTTACCGAGTAATGTTAAGAACCCAATTTTCTTTCCGTGCGAGAGTGTGTTGCTAGTTAGGAGGAAAAAGTCTGGGCCTGGTGAAATTGCGAGTACTAAACCGACAAAAAATATCTCTATCATGTATGACGCCACCCCGAGTTGCTCATTTTTTAAGTGATTAATTCTACAAATACTCGTCGTATTCACTTGAATTTCGTATCGAGATACTATTTTTCATCGCTTCTTTGAAGTAGCGCGGCAAAATAAGCTCCTATTCCCCCTCCTATGACCGCAATCATCACAAGTATTATTATCTTTCTAGCATTAATCTTACTTTTTGTCAAAACTACGATCGTACCGCAGGACCACTAAGACTCCGATAATAAATTGTTTATTACGCCTCTTACAAGCGTACAAAAGGAGAATCAAAAAAAATCTTGTCAAACCCTAATAACATGGTACAATATGACTTATCTTTTATAAAACGTAATACCTATCACTCGTATAATTTTAGGAATATGGCCTAAACGTTTCTACCAGGATACCGTAAATACCCTGACTATGAGTGAGCAATGGTTGCCAGAGTCGGTTTATTTGTGTGATTCTATTTTTGATCGCCTATTCAAAACCAAAGGCCCTTGCTCATCTCATACGGATGAGTATGGAGATCTTTGGTTTTTTTATGTTGTGTATTGCTATGGCGTGTCTTAAAACTCGCTAAGAGGCATCTGTCACCGCCTTTTCGTCCCCTGCTGCGTTCCATTTCCTTGACGTACGTCCGGTACGCCTGCGAAAAAGCGCCTTGCTTGAAACGAAAATTTGGCAACATCTGATCCCTTCAGAGTTCTCAGACACGCCCTAGATAAAATGAATTGGATGAGGTGACCCCATGGAGCTGTTGCAGAAAAAGATTGTTGAGGAAGGAATAGCGCTTTCTGAGACGGTGCTTAAGGTCGATCGGTTTCTAAACCATCAGATTGATCCCCAGCTGATGAGTGAAATCGGGAAAGAATTTGCGACCCGCTATCAGGATGAGAAGGTCACAAAAATTGTTACTCTTGAATCGTCTGGCATTGCACCGGCGGTAATGACAGGGCTTGTGATGGGTGTGCCTGTGGTGTTTGCACGTAAGAAGAAATCCTTAACGCTGACAGAAGGATTGATCACGTCATCGGTTTACTCGTATACAAAACAGGAAACGACGGACATTTCGATGTCTAACAAATTTGTCGATCAAACAGACCGTGTGTTGGTCATTGACGATTTTCTCGCAAATGGACAAGCTGCGTTGGCTCTTATTGACCTCATCGATAAAGCAGGAGCAGAAGTGGCTGGCATTGGCATCGTCATTGAAAAGGCATTTCAGGACGGTGGCATGCTCTTGCGAGAAAAAGGGTATCGCGTTGATTCACTTGCAAGAATTGCCTCATTAAACAATCAAACCATTCAATTTGCAACGGAAGAGGAGACCATCCGATGAACCTGACAAAAGGAAAAATCGCTTCATTAGGCATTCAGCATGTATTGGCGATGTATGCAGGTGCTGTCATCGTGCCACTCATTGTTGGTGCAGGCATCGGGCTCACAACCGAACAGCTAACGTACTTGATCTCCATTGATATTCTGATGTGTGGTGTTGCCAGTATTCTTCAAGTGTGGAAAAACAGATTCACGGGCATAGGGTTACCGGTCGTCCTTGGCTGTACCTTTACTGCGGTTGGCCCCATTATTGCGATTGGGAATGAATATGGCATTACTTCAGTGTATGGAGCAATCATTGTCTCAGGACTTGTGGTTGTGTTGATTGCGAAGTATTTCAGTAAGCTGATTCGCTTCTTTCCCCCCGTCGTAACAGGCAGTGTTGTCACAGTGATTGGGATTACGCTCATTCCTGTCGCTATGAATGATTTGGCTGGCGGACAGGGGAGTGCGGATTTTGGAAGCCTCACGAACCTAGTGTTAGGCTTTGGGACATTGCTCATCATTCTGGTGATCTTTCGTTTTGCCAAAGGGTTTATGCAGTCTATTGCGATTCTCATCGGTATATTAGCCGGAACCATTATTGCATCCTTCTTCGGCATGGTTGACTTATCTGCTGTTGCTGGAAGCTCATGGCTTCACTTGCCTACGCCATTCCATTTCGGAACACCAGAATTCCATCTCATCCCGATTCTTACGATGATTTTAGTGGCAATTGTAAGTTTGGTTGAATCGACAGGAGTGTATTTTGCGCTTGGAGACATTTGTGAGAAGAAGATTGATGAGAAGGATCTGGAAAAAGGCTACCGTGCCGAAGGTCTTGCCATTTTCCTTGGAGGTATTTTCAACGCCTTTCCTTATACGACGTTCTCACAAAACGTAGGGTTGATTCAGCTGTCAGGAATCCGTACGAACAATGTCATTTATACAGCGGGAGGTATGCTCATCCTGCTTGGGCTTGTTCCTAAAATCGGTGCGCTCACGCTTGCCATTCCAAAGCCGGTACTTGGCGGGGCCATGATCGCTATGTTTGGCATGGTCATAGCTTATGGAATTAAAATGCTAAGTCGCGTGGATTTTAATCTTCAGCAAAACTTGTTGATAGTGGCTTGCTCTGTTGGGATGGGTCTCGGTGTAACCGTTGTTCCAGAGGTGTTCGCAGGATTTGATGAAAGTGTGCAAATTCTAACGGATAGTGGCATTGTGCTAGGAAGCTTGACCGCCATTTTTCTAAACATCGTCTTTAATTTTAGAAAGACAAGCTCGTCATCTATGGCACATAAAAAGTCAGCGTAGGTTTTTTGTGCAAAAGGCTCTCTGTCGTGAATCGTTTAAATAGGAAGAAGGGGCTGTCCAAAATGTCATTCGCGTGACATAGGGACGCCCCTTCTTTTAAATGTGTTCATCAGGTTTTATTACCACGACTTTGTACGTCCACCCGCTTTGTTCGAAAAAGCCCTTTAGGAGCAGTTGACCAATTGGGGTTAACAGATCGCTCTTGTTGAACATCTCGGCATTTTTTCGCACACCCCGAGCATTTCCCACGACTTCTTCTTTCATGTATTCAAGCAGTATAGCCCCGTCAAATTGCTCCATCACCCACGATTCGATCTGACTCATGTGGGCATCCAAAGAGTCTGTTTTAAAATGAAATGTTGTATCTGTTTGGCTCGAATTCATGCATCATCCTCCTAAAACAGTAAGGGTAGGGAAAGATTTAACAAGCAGACATTATTCGGATGGCTACGAATTTTGGTACAATAAGCATAGCATACAACGAAAGGATCGAAAGCATGATCTATGTAGGAGTCACAGGCTGGGGCGACCATGATGCCTTATACGAGAAAACACCGGCGAGTGAGAAGCTTGAGGCTTACAGCAGTCATTTCCCGGTCGTTGAGGTGGATAGCTCGTTTTATGCCATCCAGCCCCAAAAAAATTATCTTCGTTGGCTTGAACAGACACCAGAAACGTTTCGGTTTATCGTAAAGCTGTTTCAGCAAATGACTGGTCATATTCGCGGGGAAGGACCGTTTCAATCAATCGATGAGCTGTACGACGCATACGTGCATTCAATTGAACCGATGAGATCATCTGGACGCCTTGGCGCTCTGCTTTGTCAGTTTCCACCTTGGTTCAATTGTACGTCAACGAATGTGGCCATTTTGAAAGATATGAAAATGCGTTTAGAAGGGTTTCCGCTCGCATTGGAGTTTCGCCATACATCATGGTTTCAAGAGGGTATGCGAGAAAAAACGCTCCAATTCATGACTAAAGAAGGTTGGATGAACAGTGTTTGTGATGAACCACAAGCAGGTGATGGGTCTATTCCTCCCGTACCCGTCACGACGTCAAAAGAAGCGAACGTACTTCGATTTCATGGGCGAAATGTGGAAGGGTGGCGTAGACAAGGACGGAGTCGTGAGGAATGGCGGAAAGTTCGCTGCCTATATCGCTACACGCCACAGGAACTGAAGGAATGGGTTCCTATCGTTCAGCGAATGGCGGAGGAATCCAACGACGTATACGTGCTTTTTAATAATAATTCAGCTGGGGACGCCGTGCCGAATGCGAAGCAATTTATTGAGATGCTTGGTCTTGATCAAAGTGCATTGCTAGCCCCGAAACAGCTTACACTATTTGATTGAATGAAAGGGGGCGTAATGCATGAGAGAAGTCATTCAAATCATTCATACGAACGATTTCCATAGTCATTTTGAGAATTTCTCTCAAAATGCAGAAACGATTAGGCGCCTCAGAACGGATATCGATGATTTGGGTCAAGAGCACATCACCATTGATTTAGGAGATCATATGGACCGATCACATCTTATTTCTGAAGCGTCCAATGGAAAGATGAATGTTCGGCTGATGAACAAACTCCATTATCAATACGCAACGCTAGGCAATAATGAAGGAATTACGTTGGAAAAAGAGCAGCTTGATGAACTTTATGAGGAAGCTGATTTTCCGCTGATTGTGGCCAACCTTTATGAGACTCTGTCGAAACGAAGACCAGACTGGTGCAAACCTTACGTCATTCATACGACAAAACAAGGGACAAAAATGGCACTCATTGGTCTAACAGCACCATTCAATCATTTTTATACGCTTCTTGGCTGGACTGTTCAATCACCTGAGGACGTATTGGCTGAAATCATTGCAGAAGTAGAGCCTCGTGTTCATGCGATTGTTCTTCTATCGCACCTTGGGTACCCAGCAGATGTGGCGCTTGCACAAGCATTTCCAGAGCTTAATGTTATCCTTGGTGCCCATACGCATCACGTGCTGCCAGATGGCGAAACACATGCTCATTGCAAGATCGCACAAGGGGGACGTTTCGGCGAATATGTCGGGCAGACCACGTTGTGTTTCGATCAACATGCACTGGTTGATTCGACTATGACGCTTCACAAGAGCGACAGAGGAGAAGGCTCAGCAGCAATGAGCGAAATGCTTGATGCTCTTTCTGCTCAAGCAAAGGAAGACATGCAAATACCGATTGCGTCACGTGCGGTCCCTCTCATTCACGATTGGTTTAAAGAAACCAATTTCTCAAAGCTGCTGGCCAAAACCTTACGTTCCTGGTGCGATGCAGATATCGGAATGGTGAACGCGGGGTTGTTGCTTGCAGACTTGCCGAAGGGCTCTGTCACGCAAATGGACATTCACACCGCTTGTCCACATCCAATTAACCCATGTGCGCTCACGATCAACGGTCAGCTTCTTCAGGAAATTGTGCGTGATGCGGCAACGAACGAAAAAATTCAAATGCCTATTAAAGGGCTCGGTTTCCGAGGCAAACAAATGGGCGTCATGGTCTACGATGGGCTTGAATTCCAGATTGATCGCCATAAAGATGGCTCAACAAGTATTGCATCGATTACCATTCATGGGGCGCCGATTGACCTTGATCGTGACTATCGCGTTGGTACAATTGATATGTTTACGTTCGGTCATCTCTATCCATCAATTGTCAGGCTTCCAAATAAGGAGTATTACGTTCCAGAAATGATGCGTGATTTGCTCGCATGGGCCATTTCAAACCCTGACGAACCGCAGTAAACGGGCACACTTCTGTTCCCTTCCCTTCATAAACTACTGTGAAAGGAGGGGACGACATGGTTACTTTGACTCCTATCCAAGTTGAGGGGAAGTCTTTTACTGCTGTTGTTGTTAAGCTACCAAAAACAAATTTTATGGCCGTTACCGGAGATCTTGGTTATGTCATGTGTGGTGCTCTGGATGTTGCCCTACTTAACGAGAAACTTGCCGAGCGTCGCATTTTGGCTGGACGGGCTGTAGGCGTTCGAACCATAGATGATCTTTTAAACGCCCCGTTAGAATCCGTCACAAATGCAGCTATCGAAAAGGGTGCAAAAGTTGGAATGTCCGTTCGCCAGGCACTTCTTTTGATGAACGCTTAGGAGGCGTAGGGCAAAACAACGGTCTTAGCGAGCGTTTGTCACTCAAACAGTTCAGGCTGAAGAGTCCATAAGGGCTCTTTTTTTCATGCCTGAATCAAACTTGTCCACTTCTAAATGCCTGGACTCTCATCATATAGTGAGACGATAGGAGGGACAGCCATGACAAAAAGGAAACGTCCCATACGATTGCGCACATCCATCATGATAAGCGTTGTCGTGTTCATCATATTAGTGATACAGGGACTTTGGCTCGTCAATAAAGGCATTGAACCGACACTCATGGACCTTGCCAAAATAAAAACAGATCAATTTGCCGTGCATGCCATTAATGATGCCATTGAGAAGGAGGTCGTCGGTGGGGTTGATATCCGCGAACTCATTGTTTTGCATGACAGACCGTCGGACAAAGTAAGCTACAGCTTTAATCCACAAGTGTACAATCAACTGCTTTCCTCATCTATACAATATGTAGAGGCTTACATTAAGAACGTTGAACAAGGAACCATTGACGATATGACAAGCTTTGATGCCCCTGCTGGCATGGAGATTACTTGGACTCAGGACGATGAAGGCGTCGTGTATTGGATTCCAATCGGTGTATCAACGCAAAACGCCTTGCTCGCTAACCTAGGACCAAAAATCCCTGTCCGTTTTAGCTTAATTGGAGACGTTCAAGCGGAGATTGATACAAAAATCTCAAAGGTGGGCATTAACAATTCCTATCTTGAGCTTTATGTCAATATGACGGTTCGTTTAAATGTCATTATTCCATCAACCGAAACAGAAACGGTCATAACGAATGCCATTAAAATAGGGGATCTCTTTATTGAAGGCGATGTGCCACAATTTTATCAGTCTGGTGGAGGTAAGGCGACACCAGTCATCCCTTTTCCAACGAATAAAGAAGACGAAAAAGAGGAGACGGGCACGTAATAAGCAAGCTGATCAAATGAAAATCTCTTATTGCGCGCAAAAGTGCTCGCCTCGGCACCAATTGATTATAAGACATCTACGCTTTAGAAAAACAAGAGCAAGAAAAATGAGTACTATGCTCTCATTTTCTCTTTGCTCTTGTTTGTCGTTCCCACACACGTAGGGAAGGGAAAGGGTCAAATGAGAACTCGGTGAACCCATTGTCCTTGTACATGCCATAATGGAGATGTGGGGGGAATTTACCTTGGGTACCAGGCGGTCCATACCCAGAACTTCCTACCGAACCAATTTGTTGTCCAGGGGTGACAATTGTTCCTATGTCGATGTCTTCAGAGAAACCTTGGAGGTGCGCAAAGTAATGGTATACATTGTTTGCATCTCGGATTCCTAAACGCCATCCACCATAGCGGTTCCACCCTTTCATTTCGACGACACCGTATGTTGTGGCCATCACCGGTGTTCCATAACTAGCAAACAGGTCAGTGCCTTCGTGAATACGTAAACCACCGAAGCCTCGTTTGGCGCCCCATGTGCTACGGTATGAATAATGAGAAGAAAGGGGGAGTGGGAAGTGTCGTTCAATCAATTGATGTGTGCCCATTTTTTGATAAATCATTGACATTGCATGGATGGACCGAACGGATTGGTCACGCTGGTATCTTCGCCAAAGCGCTTCTTTAATATGAGATGCGGAATATCCAAATGGGACAATTTGTTTGCTTAGTGTATAAAGGACATCTTCGGGGTCTTCACGGTCAGCTTTTCCATCGTTGTCACCATCTTGACCGACCCCTTCAAATAATTCAATACGCCATGGCACTGTATCTGCTTGTTGATTATTGGCGTACCCACTCCATTCGGCATCAGTAAAGTAGACGCCAATTCTCTCTGCCTTCGGTAAATCCTTCCGCACTGCTCGTACATTCCGCTCATATTGATCCATTGCTGCCCATGCATGCCACGGAATATGAGTTAACGCCTCCATTTTATCGTACAACGCCCGTTCATCATCCACCGTCCATTCCGCGGCAGAAGTGATAGGGGTGTAAGCAAGTATTCCTAGACATAATGTGCTCACTAGCAATACGATTCTTCGTCCCATTGACCCCATCGTCGATCCCTCCTTTCTGAACGTACTCTTTTTCTTCCTTTACTTAGAAGAAGACCAATCCATTTCTCCATCCATCTCGCCATTCTCATTTTCGCTATCGCTTACTCGTTCCCCTTGAGGGTAGTTTGCGATCATCGTCTGAATCATGTTCGTCACTTCATTCCGCGTTTTTTCTTTTCTAGCAGGTAGTTCGCCAAGACGCTCAATCTCAGTTAACAAATCAGCATCATCAGCAACATACACATGAAACCAGCGTGGAATGACAGAAAGCGCAGATTTTTTCACTTGATCCGCAATGTCCTCTTTGTTCCCAGCACTACGATCATAAGCAATCAGTACCTCTTTATCCGTCACTAAAGTAGCGGACTCGTCCACACCTTTTATCGTTGTTACCAACCCACTGATGATGGCGGCCAAGTCTTTTTTGTTGATGCTTGGTATTGTCATTTTGTTATTAGGGATGTCCTGTTGGCGAACACGCACAGCGCCAAGACCATTATTGACCTTCTCCATGCCATGAGCGCTTGTATTGTATATGTTGTGCTCAACCTCTTGATTTGGTAGCGGTGCAGCATCATGAGAATCTCTTGAGTAGAGAGCATTTTCCTGACCAATGTTTTGGCATCCAGCAAGAATGATTGTGAGATAAGCAAGACCTAAAAAACGTTTCATTTTGAAAAACCTCCTTTTGCATAGCTTGCCTAAGAGTAGAAAACAATTAACAAGCAATTTATGGCTTTTCGTAATGCTTGTGTTCGGCAAAGAAGAAACGACACGTAAAAAGCACAAACGCCTAACACATACGAATTCTAGATCCTAGCCCTTCCTTATGAAGAAAATGTGGTAAAATGATGGGGAGAAAAGGATGTGAGCGATTGATCCAGATCCAAGGAAATCAATATGAAATCATAGAAAACTTCAGAGAAGCGTTTAAAGAAGACGTTTTTAAAGAAAGATATAGCGATATCTTGAACAAATACGATTACATCGTAGGCGATTGGGGATACAACCAGTTAAGACTAAGAGGCTTTTACGACGACGACCAAAACAAAGCCCCCTTCGACAAAAAAATAAGCACCCTACAAGATTACCTATACGAGTACTGCAACTTCGGCTGCCCCTATTTTGTGTTGGGGAGAAGAAAAGCGTAGGCGAGCATGCTTTGAAGCGCAGAGTAGAACATCACGGGGCGAAGAAATGGTTCTTCACATTTCTCTCGAACCGGGATTTCTACCTCGCAGCTTCAGCGAGCCGAAGCTAGCCAAAGAAAAGCGTAGCGCCGTTGTACAGAAGCGCAGGTCAGAACATCATTGGGCAGTGAAATGGTTCTCCACATTTCCCTAGCCCGAGGATTTCTGCGCCGCAGCTTCTACGGCGCGGAGCTAGCCAAGAAAAGCGTAGCGCCGTTGTACAGAAGCGCAGGTCAGAACATCATTGGGCAGTGAAATGGTTCTCCACATTTCCCTAGCCCGAGGATTTCTGCGCCGCAGCTTCTACGGCGCGGAGCTAGCCAAGAAAAGCGTAGCGCCGTTGTACAGAAGCGCAGGTCAGAACATCATTGGGCAGTGAAATACAATAAATCCACACCAGCTTCATCTTGGCTGATGTGGAACGAGTTATTTCGGCGCATCAGGATTTTGCTCTGTGCGATCGGGATCGTCATGGGGAGGATGGGCTCCAGGCATTTGGCGCATCGTATCTTGGTGCGCTTCTTTGTCGTTGTAATTAAATGCACTCAAGTAACGCTGCCCATCCTTCCATGGAGTGCTTTTGTTGATGACGGGTGTGTATTTATTGCGTGGAGACCCATAGGGGCCTTCTGGCAATTGTTCAGGCGTGAGCTGATTTCGCATGGCTTCTACATTTTTAAAGTCGCTATACTGCTCAGTCATCTCTTCACCTCCTTGCCATTAATGTACCCACGAGGCAAGGAGTCATGCGAGAAGGTTCGGGAAAACGGTTGGAATGGAGTTGAAGACATTGTATTTTGTGGATCGTACACTTATTGAGGAACAGCTAACCTATATAGAGCGACTTAACGACATTTACAGGACACAACGTTCATGGGTCTCAGACATTGATCAATTAGCCTTCGAACGTATGGTCCAAGGTTGGATTGAAGCCGTTGTCGATACGGGGAATTTGCTCATTGATGGCTATTTCATGCGGGACCCTGGCAGCTATGAAGATATTATTGCAATTATGGAGGACGAGCAGGTGGTCTCGAAGAAAGAAAGTCAGCAGCTCTTGAAGCTGTTAGAGCAGCGAGGCCATGTTGTGAGGCAATTTTACCGTATCGATAGTGTTACCCTCCAAGAGACGGTTAAAGCAAGCTGGGAGGCTCTTCAGTCGTTTCCAGAGGCGGTCCGAAGCTTTATGAAACAAGAAACCTCTGTTCATGCCTTCAAGGCAGAGAACAAACAGGATAAGGATAGAGAGGAACCTACATCATGAAAACCTACAAAGGCTACTTGATCGATCTAGATGGCACGATGTATAAAGGCTCAGAAGAAATAGCTGAAGCGACTAGATTTGTGTCTCGTCTGCGGGAAAAACAAATGGATTATTTATTTGTGACGAACAATTCAACAAAACGACCAGAAGAGGTTGCTGCCAAGCTACAATCATTTGGCGTTCCAGCAGAAGCGAAACACGTCATTACAACCAGTATGGCTACAGCTCATTTCATTAAGGAACGAGACAAAGGGCGTTCAGTGTACTTTATTGGGCAAGAAGGGTTAAAGGTCGCTCTTGAAAAAGAAGGCTTGTCCTATGAAGAGACCCACCCAGATTATGTCGTGGTCGGTCTCGATCAAGAAGTGACGTATGAGAAACTCGCAAAAGCATGTTTAGCTGTAAGGAACGGCGCCACATTTATTTCAACAAATTCCGATCGAGCGCTTGTGACAGAACGAGGCTTTTTGCCTGGCAATGGCGCGATCACATCGGTTGTCGAAATATCAACAGGTCAGGCACCTATTTTTATAGGAAAGCCGGAAGCCATTATTGTCGAACAAGCAATGGAACGTCTCGGGTTGCCTAAAGAAGACGTCGTTATGGTTGGTGACAATTATGATACCGACATTTTGGCAGGCATTCGTGCGGGGATCGATACTCTTCTTGTCCATACAGGCGTGACGAAGAAAGAGCACCTATTAAATGTGCAGCAAGCCCCAACCTGGGTGGTTGATACACTTGACGAAGTTCCCGTTTAGGCTTTAGGAGTTCACCTCTGCACTATGAGCAAGCCGACTGGATGCAGCAGCGGCAATGGCTCCAACAATATCATCTAAAAACGTATGGCATTCACCCGAGCTTTTGTCATTCAATCGTGCTAAAATCCCAGGTTTCACCTTATCGATATAGCCGTAATTTGTAAAGCCAATCGATCCATAGACGTTGACGATGGAAAGGGCAATCACTTCATCTATCCCATAAAGACTTTCATCGTTTTTTATCGTTTGCAATAAAGGCTCATTCAGCTGGTCATTTTCAGCTAATTCGTCCAATGCAATGCCTGTGACAATCGCATTTTGTACTTCACGTTTGCGAATGACTCGTTCAACATTGTGCAGGCATACCTGTCTTTTTAGTCCTGGATGATAAGGCTCTTGCAAAAAATAGACTAGATCGGCAATGTCGTCTAGCGTCACACCACGTCTTTGCAGTGCAGCAAAGGCCTCTTGATAAAGTAAACAGGATTCGTTCATTATTGTCTTCCTTTCCGAATCATTACGATGTAGCTTTCACAGGGAAGCGACCTACTATGCGTCATGCCGAAACCACTTCATGTCTATGAGTAAATCTCCAATGGCGGTCATATTCTCTTAGTAAAGGAGGGAGTGATCGTGACGTTTACTCAATGGACTGAACTATACGGCATTCAAGTGAAAGAAGAAAAAGATTTTTTGCTGACGTCTTCAGAGGGTACATTTTTCTTTGCCCCGCTAGACTCACTGCTGTTAAAGGAAAAGAAGGAATTGCTAGGCTGGTTGAATTATGATTTGTCTTTATTGCTACCAACTGCTGTGGCAGTAAAAAGGATAGATGGTGGATTTGTGACGCGGCATCTAAATGTGGAAGGGATCTTGTTTTTCATTAGAAATCCTGTCACGCCCTTTTCACAAACGGCAGAGGCGCTGGCACGGTTTCAAAATGCATCCTTGCAATTGAATTTGCCAGTAAAAGAATTGTCTTCGTATGGGCAATGGCCTGAGCTGTGGGCACAACGCTTAGACCAATGGAAGGAAACAGAAAGCTCGTACACGTGGTACGTCAAAGCGTTAGGTGAAAATGCCATTTCAATGGCAAAGGACGCATGGTTCGACCATGACCCAAGAGGTTCTGATGCGCCGGTTATTGCTAGACGTAGCCGTCATCAACAATCCTTTTATTATTCTCTTCCGGTTAATTGGATTTATGATCATCCAGCAAGAGATCTTGCGGAACAGCTTAGACCATTACTGTTCCGAAGAAACGGAGCGGCAGTGTCTTGGTTGAGGGACTTTTTAACCTATAGAAAGCTTTCTCGACTTGGATGGACCCTGTTGATTGCAAGGCTCCTTTTCCCACTTGACGCCATCGAGCTTGCGGAATCTGAAGGATCAGAAGAGCAACGCAATCTTAAACGTCAAAAGCTTGAAGATAAAATTTCTTTATATGAGAGCAATCTCAAGATGATCATACAGCTTGGAGGGCAACGTACGGCGGAGCTTGCTAAGCATTTGTCGTGGCTACATGAGGCAAGAAGGGTGAATAGGTGAAAAAAAGAGATGTCTGCCCCTTGTCAAACAGTGAACCGCAAGATTATAATGTCACATATGAAGTTGTTCTCCTGAAGAATACAATTGTTTATATATAAAAGACAGTGGGGTGGGACGTTTGAAGAATCATGTTTCTATTGGATTGTTAGGATTAGGCACAGTTGGCACAGGTGTGGCTGAAATCATTTATCGCCATCAAGATCAATTGATGCATAAGGTCGGCTGTCCAATACAAATTGAAAAAGTACTCGTGAAAGACGGCACTAAGGAACGTGGATGGCCAGCAAATGACATCGTCCTCACTGAAAATCCATACGACGTATTGGATGACCCTGAATTGGACCTCATTGTAGAGGTCATGGGGGGCGTAGATGAAACAAAAGAATATCTCATCCGAGCGCTTGAAAACAAAAAAAGCGTTATTACTGCAAATAAGGACTTAATGGCTGTACATGGACCTGAGCTGCATGAGATCGCACGGGCAAATGGCTGTGATCTTTACTATGAAGCAAGTGTTGCGGGAGGAATCCCAATTTTAAGAAGCTTGTCTGACGGGCTCGCGTCCGATCGGATTACGAAAATGATGGGCATTGTTAATGGAACGACCAATTACATTCTTACAAAAATGATTCAGGATTCTCGTTCCTTTGATGATGTTCTTTTTGAAGCACAAAAGCTCGGTTATGCAGAAGCAGACCCAACGTCAGACGTTGAAGGCATTGATGCGGCACGGAAAATGGCGATTTTGGCGACATTGGGTTTTTCAATGAACGTCGGTTTGCAGGATGTGGATATTAAAGGCATTTCTCAAGTGTCTGGTGAGGATTTGGCATTCAGCAAAAAAATGGGCTACGTGATGAAACTGATCGGCATTGCCGAGCGTGATGGTGATGAGATTGAGATCTCCGTTCAACCGACCCTTCTTCCAGCAACGCATCCATTAGCGGCCGTGAATGACGAATTTAATGCCGTATATGTATATGGGGAGTCTGTAGGTGAAACGATGTTTTATGGCCCTGGGGCAGGGAAATTGCCGACCGCCACTGCTGTTGTTTCAGATGTCATTGCTGTGATTAAAAACATGCGTCTAGGTGTAAGTGGCAAGACGGTTGTCACGCCTCAATATGAAAAGAAATTAAAAAGTGATGAGTCCATTCGATCAAAATACTTTTTCCGCCTGAGAGTAAAGGACGAAGTTGGCGTCTTCTCAAAAATGACACAGCTTTTTGCCGCGAATAATATAGGCTTTGAACGCATTATGCAACTGCCGTTAGAAGACGAACCAGGCATCGCTGAAATTGTTTTGATTACGCACTCGGCACAAAAGTCAGCGTACGAACGTATCGTTAATGAACTAAATGATTTAGATGTCGTTTTTCAAATTAATAGCAGCTATCGTGTGGAAGGGGAATAACAACGATGTGGAACGGACTAATTCATGAATTTAAAAATGATCTTCCAGTATCCGAAAAAACGCCAGCTCTTTCTTTACAAGAGGGAAATACCCCTCTTCTTCCGCTTCATACTCTTTCCAAAGAGCTTGGAATTGACCTGCATGTAAAGTATGAAGGCGCCAACCCAACTGGTTCATTTAAAGACCGCGGCATGGTGATGGCCGTTGCGAAAGCAAAGGAAGAGGGCAGTGAAGCGGTCATCTGTGCGTCAACCGGCAATACGTCTGCTGCCGCAGCTGCCTATGCTGCGCGAGCTGGGTTACGCTGCGTTGTTGTCATACCAGAAGGGAAAATCGCCCTTGGGAAGCTTGCGCAAGCTGTTATGTATGGCGCAGAAGTTGTCTCTATTGAAGGCAATTTTGACGAAGCGCTTAAAATGGTGCGTAAAATTTCAGAATCAGGTCGTTACACACTCGTAAACTCTGTAAATCCTTATCGAATTGAAGGCCAGAAAACAAGTGCCTTTGAAATTTGCAATCAGCTAGGGAGCGCGCCAGATGTTCTTGCAATTCCAGTCGGGAATGCGGGGAACATTACCGCTTACTGGAAAGGGTTTAAGGAATACAATGAAAAGCATGCCACAGGCTTGCCAATCGTGCACGGTTTCCAAGCAGAAGGTGCCGCATCCATTGTGTATGACAAAATAATTGAACAACCAGAAACCATTGCAACAGCGATTCGGATAGGAAACCCAGCAAGTCGTAAGCAGGCTGTAGCGGCGTTAAATGAATCGAATGGCTTTATTAGTGCAGTGACAGATGAAGAAATTCTTCATGCTTACAAAACGCTGACACGTAAAGAAGGGGTTTTCGCAGAGCCAGCGTCAAATGCATCGATTGCAGGTGTGTTTAAGCATGTGGAAGAAGGCAAGATCAAGCAAGGCTCTAGGGTGGTTGCTGTTCTAACGGGCAATGGCTTGAAAGATCCAGGTGTGGCCATTGATCATGCAGGGGTCGAAGTGAAAAAGCTACCAAATGATGAGAATGTGGTTGCCGATTATATTGAAGGATTGGTGTCAGCGACATGAATGACATGTGGATGATACGAGTTCCGGCGAGTACATCCAATCTTGGACCCGGGTTTGATTCGATAGGAATGGCGGTCGATCGGTTTCTAGAATTGACCGTTACTCCAGCAGATCAGTGGTTCTTTAAAGGATGTACACCGGAGTTGGAAAGCCTTCCGACGGGTAAAGATAATCTTCTTTACGAAGTTGCGGACAAGCTGGCTCGAGCTCAAGGGGTTTCCCTTGAGGAGTTTCCACATCACGTTGCTGTCGATAGCAATATTCCGCTCGCGCGCGGTCTCGGGAGCTCAGCTTCAGCGATTGTGGCAGCCATTGAACTGGTCAACCAGATCGGGCAACTTAATCTTTCCAAAGAAGAAAAGCTTCGTATTGCTAGCCTTGAAGAAGGTCATTTAGACAATGTGGCAGCTTCCGTTTATGGGGGTCTGATCATTGGGTCACATCGGGAAGAGTGCACAGATCTTATTCACATCGACAAGCTGGATGATATTGCATTTGTAGCGGTCATTCCTACCTATGAACTAAAGACATCCGAGTCTCGAAAGGTCCTGCAAGATCACTTTTCCAGACAAGAGGCGGTTGAAGCGAGTAGCGTTGCCAACACACTAGTGGCAGCCCTGTGCACGACAAACTGGGTGCTAGCGGGGAAAATGATGGAGCTTGATCTTTTTCATGAAAAGGCACGTTCTGCTCTTGTTCCTGAGCTTCAGCTTGTCAGAAAAGCAGCAAAAGCAGCAGGTGCGTACGGTACATTTTTGAGTGGTGCAGGACCAACGACATTAAGCATGGTCCCTGTAAAAGCAGCGCAAGACATTGCAGCTGCTTTACACGAAGTTGTTCCAAATGCAGAAGTGACCATTTTGAAGCCAGAGCTTCAAGGTGCAACAGTTTGCGATATGAAAGAAGCATCTCTTCTGAAGTAGGAGAGATGTTTTTGTTTATTACTCAACTTTCGCAGAGCAAACTTTTCATGTTGACTGTTCCTGAGCAGAAGCAATGTGAGATAGATCGATTGACATCTTGTGACGAGCGTTTCTCAAAAGCCTGAAAACGTAAAAAAGACCTGATGTGAATAACACCAGGCAGTACGTTCTTCTATGAATCTTGTCATAAAGACAGCTATTTAAAAGACTTGCTCGACTTCGCGCACGCCAGGAACCTCAGCAAGGAGAGCGCGCTCTATGCCTGCTTTTAACGTAATGGTAGAGCTCGGACATGTGCCACAAGCACCCATCAAACGTAATTTTACAATACCTTCGTCTACGTCAACGAGTTCGACATCGCCACCGTCGCGAAGCAAAAACGGACGAAGCTTATCAAGTACTTCTTGTACCTGTTCGTTCATCTAGCATCGACTCCTTTCATACTTTATATTATAAATCGTTCGCGCGAAAATTGCTATGATGTTAGACTAAAAATGCTTGAGAAAAGCAAAGAAAGGGCGATCCCTATGAAACAAAAAGCTTCGTTGCTTGTGATTGGCAGACATGCGCCATGTCCAAGCTGTGTGTCTTCTCCGTCCTCAGTTGAGACGCATGAATGGCTAAATGCTGCTATTTCTCGAAAGTTCCCAGATCAACCATTTGAGAGTCAATACATTGATGTGGATAATCAAATGGAGTTAGAAGAAGACATACAGGCTTATGTGCAGGCGGTTCTCAATGATGACTATTTTTATCCGCTGGTTGTCCTAAACAACACAATTGTTGCTGAAGGTGTCCCACGATTAAAGCCTATTATCAAAGCATTTGAAGATATTGGGTATGTCCCTCAAACCGATTTGAGAAGTTAACCGCTGTGGTTTTTGTACATCCATAACACACCGGATTTTAATAGACGAGGCACTCTACCAATTAACGGACGTTCACCAACAAGACCGAAGCCGTGCTTCTTCCCTAATGAACCAAGCACACCTTTTAATTTAAATGGTGGGAAGGATTCAGGCAACGCTTCTCCTCGCCAGCGTAACTGAAGGACTTGAGCAACTTGATCCCCTTGAGCTTCGGCAAGTTGTGCACTTGGGGCTTGTGGTAAACTGGCGCAATCGCCAACAATAAATACGTTGTCATAATCTGGCAGGTAATGGTGCTTCGTTAAAACGGCACGCCCAGCGTGGTCTTGCTCAATAGGAAGGCTACGAACGAGATGGTGTGCTTGAATACCAGCAGTCCAAACAATCACATCACAGGAAACAGGCTCCCCGTTATTATATAACGTATGTTCTTCTACCTTAGTAATATTTGAACGGTTGATCACTTTCACACCATGCTCAGTAAACCATTTCTGAACATAATTGCTAAGACGCTTAGGAAAATTGGAGAGAATGTACTCACCACGATCAAACAGCATAATCTTCAAATCAGGACGGCTTTCGCAAAGCTCACTCGCAAGCTCAACCCCGCTTAGCCCTGCGCCAACAATTCCAACAGAGCCTCCGTGACGTAGATTGTTTAATAGCTGGCTGCTTTGTCTGCTTTTTTCAATGGATTGAATGCTGCACGTATATTCTTTAGTTCCTGGGACATTATGAAATTTATCTTCACATCCCAAAGCGACAATCAACTCATCATAAGGTACAGCTTCTTTAGCCATCATAGTGACCGCTTTCGTTTCAAGATTAATCCCAGTAACTTCTCCATTTATAATCGAAAGCTGCTCATGTTCAGGGAATGGGACACGCACGTCCTGATCTGAAATCGTCCCAGCTGCAAGGGCATAATACTCCGTTTTCATGCAATGGTAGGGCACCCGATCAATGAGTGTAATATGAACCTCTTTTGGCAAATCACCGGTTAACAGTCGCTGTAAAATGCGAAGACCCCCGTATCCGCCTCCAAGTATGACAACCTGCTTCATAAAAAATCTCCTTCTTACTTTGTCTTATCGTATAAATATTGAAGTAACATTATCCTCATCATTGAGAAAAACGGTTCTTCAATATATCCGTCGAAATCCCAATAGTAGTATAACGAACGAGTTCAATTTACACAACATCTTTCCTAGACACGAGGACCTATAGAAGCAGAAAATGTTGACGAAAGACCTCTAAATTGATAGCATTAGGACGCATATGTTGAGGTGATAAATATGAATCCAATGGTTGAATTTTGTGTGAGCAATTTGGCCAATGGGTCCCAAAAAGCATTGGAACTTTTGGAAAAAGACCCGAATTTAGATGTGATCGAATATGGATGTTTAAGCTATTGCAGTGTGTGCGCAACTTCATTATATGCCTTAGTGAACGGTGAGGTTGTGACTGCAGATACACCAGAATCCTTAGTGGAACGCATTTATGAGCATATAGAAGAAAACCCGATGTTCTAATGTAAGCATTGGACTGATTTAACTAAAGTAGCATTTCGCCGGTGAAAGATGGCAATGCTGCTTTTTCTTAACGATTTTCTGCATCCTGTGATTATATTTCTAAAAAAGAGGTGCCTATGATGAAAAGAACGCTGCCTTTTGTGAAAATGGAAGCTCTTGGGAACAATTATATTTATTTGGACTGCATTGGAGAGGACCTTCCAACTCTCGTTTGGGAGGATGTTGCGGTGGACGTTTCTGATCGCAATACTGGCATTGGATCTGATGGCCTCATCTTAATGATGCCTTCAACAAAAGCAGATCTACGTATGCGTGTGTTTAATATGGATGGAAGCGAAGCGAAAAATTGTGGCAATGGTTTGCGCTGTGTGGCTAAACTCTTTTTTGATCGAGGGTACTCGAATGGAAAAAAACAATTCACGATCGAAACATTGTCCGGCGTAGTGATAGCGACTGTCATATCTACAGCTAGAAATGAAGCAAAGACCATTGAGATTAATATGGGTTATCCACAATTAGAGGCAGAACAAATTCCTTTTTTACATGAGCAAAAAAATGAGCCGCTTATTTCATATCCCTTGCACATGGACAATAACACATGGCATGCAACAATGGTGTCTATGGGCAATCCGCATGCGGTGATTTTCGTAGATAGTATTGCAAAAGCTCCTGTTGAAACCGTCGGTAAGAAGCTGGCGACGGATGTCAGATTTCCCGAAGGTGTGAATGTCGAGTTTGTTCAAAAGGTTTCTGAGAGCGAATACCATTTTGCAGTTTGGGAACGTGGGTCTGGCCGAACAAGAGCATGTGGAACTGGAGCGTGTGCAGCTGGCGTAGCAGCGGTTCTTCTCGGTCATGCCAATAGAGATGAAGATTTGCTCATCCACTTAGAAGGTGGAGAATTGCAAATTAGATGGAATGCAGAAGGAGAAGTCATCATGACAGGTGATGCACGTATAATTTGTGCGGGGGATTATTATATGTAAGTTCAACATTCAAATCGCAAAACCAACTTCACATGAAATTAGCTGCGATGAGTTTTGAGAGAGACATGGCTTATCCTGTAAAAAACGTCAACTAATCAAAAGCAGCCACTAGGAAGACTGCAACGGCAAAGAAATCACGACACGAACGCTTCGTCAAAATACTTCGCTTTCCACGGGCACGGCTTCAGCTTCCTCGGAAAGCAAAAGTGGCTTTCCGAGGGGATCTTCAGCTCGCGCTGTTCCCGTAGGAGTCTACGTATTTTGACTACGCTGATGTTTGTTTCTGCGTAATATTTTTATTTATATTGGTCTCGTATAATAGTGAAAATGGAAAAGTGAGTTTAGATGTGTGCTTTAGTAAACAAGAAAAGTAAATGCAGTGTTATATCACCTAATGTAGATTCAGACAACTTTCGCAGTGCAAAATCAACTTCCACACTAGCTGTTCTTGAGTGGAAGCAAGGTGAGATAGGTCAATTCACCTCTTCAAAACAATGCATGCTGCGGAGTTGCCAAAAGGACAATGAGCACAGAGCAAGGCAAAGCAGCGAAGAAAGCGAGCGATTCTCATCAGCCTGAATCGGTTCATTTGTTTTGACAAGCTTCAAGGTGTTATACTTTTTATATACCATATTCGAGGAATCCGTTTTAAATGGAGGGGATCTCATGATAGAAATTACAGAAGCAGCCGCCTATCAGGTGCGTGAAATGAAAACAGCAGAAGGTAATAATGAGTTGTTCTTACGTGTGTCGGTCAAAGGTGGGGGCTGTAGTGGCTTGTCCTACGGCATGGGCTTTGAAGAAGAAGCTCAATCTGATGATCTACAATATGAATTTCATGACGACATTAAAGTATTATTGAATAAACAAGACGCGCCTATTTTAAAAGGGACCGTTATTGATTATAAACAAAACATGATGGGTGGCGGATTTACGATCGAAAATCCAAATGCCGTTGCAACATGTGGGTGCGGTTCATCATTTAAAACGGCTGTAAACGAAGGAACACCAGAAAAGTGTTAATACAGATTTAGAACGCTCGTCTTACAGAAGGGCATTTTACAAGGAAACTAACGAAGAAAGCGAGCGTTTCTTCAAAGCCTGAAACCTATCTACGGATAGGTTTTCTTAATTTATGCGTATTATAGATTTAAAGAGCATATGCTTATATCAATGGAGACATTTCTTTTTTATTGTTATGTGTACAGCCATGTTACACATGGATAGGACAAGGCATTCAAGGCAAAATTACGTTTACGGATTGGTATGTCATACATGAGAATTTGTTGAGAAAATTGCTGATTTTTGTAGAAAAAAGACGATTCAATTGAAAACAGGGTTGAAATTTGACAAAAAAACGAATAATATAAGCTGTAGATTCTTAGGCATCATGAGAGATGTTTTTTTGCATTGGCATGGATGAGTTCGTGAAACAACTCACAATAAAATGATGAAGGTGGATGTGATAGGGTTGAATAGACCAAAAATTGTTATCTTGGGAGCAGGTTATGGGGGCATTATGACTGCGGTTCGTTTACAAAAGGATCTTAAAGTGGACGAAGCCGATGTTGTATTGGTGAACAAGCACAATTATCATTATCAAACCACGTGGCTTCACGAAAATGCGGCTGGTACGCTACACCACGACAAAACAAGAATCCCAATTGCGGATTGTATTTCTAAAAGCAAAACAACATTTGTACAAGATACCGTTGTTAAAGTCGTTCCAGACGAAAAAAGAGTCATTCTTGCAAACGGCGAGCTGACTTACGATTATCTAGTGGTAGGACTTGGGTTCGAATCAGAAACGTTCGGCATTAAAGGCTTGAAGGAGCATGCATTCAGCATCTCAAGCATTAACGCTGCACGGATGATCCGTGAGCATATTGAATACCAATTTGCTGTGTATAACAACGAGAAGGAACGCCGCGATGAGCGCCTTACCCTTATTGTTGGTGGGGCCGGATTTACAGGCATTGAATTTGTCGGTGAATTGGCGAATCGAGTTCCACAACTTTGCAAAGAGTATGATATTCCGAGAGAAAAAGTACGTATTATCAATGTTGAGGCAGCACCGACAGCACTTCCAGGCTTTGATCCAGAGCTTGTTGAATATGCGATGAATTTGCTTGAAAGCAAAGGTGTTGAATTCAAAATTGGTACAATGATTAAGGAATGTACACCTGAAGGCATCGTTGTTGAAAAAGACGAGAAGGTAGAAGAAATTAAAGCCTCTACAGTGGTATGGGCAGCTGGTGTCCGTGGTAGCGACATCGTTGATGAATCTGGATTTGAAACAATGAGAGGTCGTGTCAAGGTTCGTAAAGATATGCGTGACCCGAACCGTGATGAGGTCTTTATCGTAGGTGATTGTGCGCTTATCATCAATGAAGAAACAAATCGACCATATCCACCGACGGCACAAATTGCGATTCAACAGGCGTCTACCGTTTCGCACAACCTCACTTCCCTTATTCGTGGCAAGCAAGAGCTTGAAACATTTACACCTGACTTAAAAGGAACTGTTGCCTCTTTAGGTGAAGGGGAAGCCATTGGTGTCATCTTTGGAAACAAAAAGATCTTTGGCAGAACAGCGTCAATGATGAAGAAAGTCATCGACAATCGTTATCTAATGATGCTTGGCGGCATCCCAATGGTCTTGAAAAAAGGCAAACTAAAAATGTTTTAATGCACGCAGTTATCCTTTCTTAAAAAACCCTTCTCTAAGGGTTTTTTTTACGGAAATTTTGTGATGTTTCACATAGATTGGATTGACCTAACCATTGCATCAAGCTACACTTATACATAGCGAGGTGAACGAATTATGGCTTTACCAGTGGTCGTTATATCAGTCGTTTTATTTTTTGTGCTGTTTTTTGGCATTGGTTTCTTATTGAATATGATCTTGCGAAAAACATGGGTCATGGCTTTTGTCTATCCAGTCGTGATCGTATGGATTGTTGGTGAACTCCCGTTAACAAGCTATCTTACTGACGCATCCACGAGTTTTTCCACAGTGTACGAAAACATTCTGTTAATGAAATCTGTTGATATCATTATTTTATCAATGGGGTTTGTCGGTGCGCTTGGATCAGGGGTCGTCATTCGTATGCTGCGAAGTCGAGGGTATCAGATGTTTTAAACCGTTTTCTAAAAGGTAGACCATATCTCTAACGAATAAGAGTATGAAACAAAGACGGAGTGATCAAACGCTCTGTCTTTGTTTTGTTCTAAAAGAAGGCATATTAATTGATGATATTTTCTGTAAAGTCACTCTTTTTTCCTGGAACTTGAATAATTTCTTTTCATTATGGAAAGGAATAGGTTCAGAAAGGAGTGACGGTCTTTTTGAAAAATGTGAGACCTTTCATTCGGAGAATGGGCATCATGCTATTTTTTATCGCTGCCCTGTTGACAACGTATTCGTCTGTATCCAACGTAAAAGCAAAGGATTTAATGCAGTGGGCCTATCCGGGAGATCATGTTCAGCAAGGCAACTATGCACATCATCACTCCACAAGCCTACAGCAAAAAACAATCCCGAAAACAACTCGACATGAAGTGAGAGCTTCCAGCATTGTTGAAGCATTGCCTGTATTTGAAGAAGGTGGTGATTCCTATGAACAATTCCCATCATACAACGTAACGGCAACTGGATATACAGCTGGTGTTGAATCGACGGGAAAAGCACCTGGGCATCCTTTATACGGGATTACGTATTCAGGTGTCAAGGTTCAACGCGATCTGTATTCAACGATTGCCGCCGACCCCAATGTGTTTCCTATTGGAACCATTTTGTATATCCCCAATTACGGGTACGGTGTTGTTGCTGATACGGGGAACGCGATCAAAGGATCAAAAATAGACCTTTACTATGAAACGGTTGACGATGTATACGAGCAATGGGGAAAACAAAACGTCAATGTGTATGTAGTGAAAAAAGGCGATGGATCTTTAACACAACAACAGTTTTCGGCATTAAATGAACAGAAAGCTGTACAAGTGTTACGACAACAATTCCATCAAAAAGAAAACATCTCCTAAGCGTGGCTTATGCAGGTTTAAGTCCAAAGTAATAAAGGCAAAGGGTCAAGACGATGCCTGTTATGCCACCAAAAAAGACTTCAATCGGTTGATGTCCTAACAATTCCTTAAGCTCTTTAATTTTTTCTTTCTCTTTCTTGTCAGGCCATTGCTTTGCTTCGTGGACGAAGTGGTTAAAATCAGAAACGAGCTTATTAAGAACAGTGGCCTGCTCTCCTGCGTGACGTCGAACACCAGTGGCGTCAAACATGACAATCACAGCAAACACACAAGAAATGGCGAAATACGTCGAGCCAAAACCTTCAACGAGACCGACTCCTGTTGCTAAAGCGGTCACTGCCGCTGAGTGTGAGCTTGGCATTCCTCCCGTACTTGTCACAAGAGCGATTGATATTTTTCGTGACGTTACGAATTCAATCGGTACTTTAACAACTTGAGCAAATAAAATTGAAAACAGTGATGCCCACAACGGGAAATTCGAGAAAATATCCAAAGCTTTCATCCTTTCCACCGACAAGTGCAATATCTTAGAGTGTAGTATATCATATTTTACCCGTTACTTAATGTAAAGCCCTTGTAAACCTCGTCAGTCAGATCATAAACATCCCTTTGTCTGGTGTGCATTGCTTTTATGGAATCTTCGCACCTTGGAAGGCGCTTAAGCAAACAACCATTTGATTTCTAGTGCTAACAAATATTGAATTGATTTACTGAAGAAACCTCATTTTTGCGAGGTTTCTTCTCTTTTTGTATACTTAACTGTAGAGTAACAAGATCGTTCATTCATTACTCAATTCATTTTACAAAGAGAGAAGAGAGGGGCAAATCACTGTGAATGTTCAAATTGAAAAGAAACCATTATCGATAGACTTACAAATGGATGTCCTGGCGATTGGCACAGAGGAATCCGAAAGGTTGACTGCACAATCACCGCTTCATAAAGCGTATGCGGCTTTATTCACGGAGGAGTCTCTAGAACGCTGGAGAAAAACCAAAGCGATTGAGAAGGTCCACACGTTTGCCAACACAGGCGTAAAATCGCTGTATTTTACGATGCCTTCTTCCAAACAACAAACGAGATTGGCTTTAAAGAAAGCTTTCGGAAAACTGATAAAGCTATGGGTCACAGAGGAACGCAGCTCTGTAGGAATTGCTTTAGATACATATGCAACAACTTCCCGCTCAATAGTTGAAGTAGCTGATATTTTTGCAGAGGCGTTGGAGCTTGCTTCTTACAAGCTCCCTAGCTATAAAGCAAGCTCTAGTGTCTACAAGGGGATCGAAAATGTGATGATTATCACAGATGCTCCTAAGGAAGATGTTCAGAAAGCAATCCAAAAAGGCAAAGCCTATGGCGCAGGGACTTGTTTTGCGCGACAACTTGTCAATTTACCAGCGAATGAATTAACTGCCACTGCCCTTGCAGAACAGGCGTTAACTTTGGCAGATACCTATTCATTTGAAGCAACCATCTTAGAAAAAGCGGACATGGAGCGTTTAGGGATGGGTGCACTGTTGGCTGTGAATCAAGGGTCAGTTGAACCGCCTAAAATGATCGTCTTGTCCTATAAAGGAGATCCATCGAGCGATGACACCGTTGCGCTCATTGGCAAAGGCATTACCTTTGATACAGGTGGCTACTCCATCAAAACAAAGGACGGTCTAGTTGGAATGAAGGCTGATATGGGTGGTGCAGGGGCTGTGCTTGGAGCGATGCAAGTGATTGGTGAGCTTCAGCCTAAGAAAAACGTCCTTTGTGTGATTCCATCGACAGACAACATGATTAGTGCCAGTGCATTCAAACCAGATGATGTGGTGCGGGCAATGAATGGGATGACCATTGAGATCAAAAATACGGACGCAGAGGGACGCCTCGCCCTTGCAGACGCAGTGGCGTATAGTGTGTCAAAGGGAGCGACAGAAATTATTGATGTGGCCACACTCACTGGTGGTGTGACCGTTGCTCTTGGAGATACGACAACTGGAGCGATGACAAACAACGAAGAGCTCTACAAAGAGGTTGAACAAGCAGCAAAGACTTGTGATGAGCCAATTTGGTTATTGCCTTCCTTTGACACCTATAAGGAGCGGGTTCGTAGCAGTGATATAGCTGACTTGAATAATTCACCTGGGCGACTGGCACACCCGATTATGGGAGGATTATTTGTAGGGGAATTTACTTCAGGGAAACCGTGGGTCCATCTAGATATTGCAGGCACAGCGACAACGTCAAGTGCGCATGCTCTTGGACCAAAAGGAGCCACTGGCGTTATGGTGCGTACGTTAGCGAACTTTATTTGCAACGCATAATGTTTAAATGGTATTTACAAGCGTCCTTCTCTACTTTTTGAGAATGGACGCTTGTTTTTCGTCATAGAATGCATTTGATGCTTCTGTCTGGGAGCAACGATTCAATGCTTTCGCTATAAAATAAAGGCTCTAGCAATAGGGCATCTCTAACCTAAGGACTGTTGCCAATAGAAGTTGACTTAGGCAATAGATGTGGGATAGCTTTATACACTCTTAAAGCAATCGACGCTGCAACAATGCTTAAAATAATATCTTTAGGCAATGGGGGAAGCATCCAAAGCCAAGCCATCCAATAACTAAATTGAGGAGGAGCTTCGGCGATAGTGATCAGAGACAGATACATTAAATTCGTTCCAACGAAATAATTTATCGCACAGCCAAGTAAAGCACCGGTTACGTAATGCTTCATTTTTGGCGCATGCTTTTCACACCAATAACCTGTTACCCAAGCAGCTATGGGGAACGAAAGCAAAAAACCAAATGTTGGATCAACAACAATGCTCGGTCCACTTCTAAATTGAGAAAATACCGGCAACCCGCAAAAGCCAATCGCCAAATAAAGAAGAATGGCTGCACTGCCTTTCTTTTTCCCAAGCAGCGCCCCTGACAGTATGGCAATGAATGTTTGAAGGGTAATTGGAACCTCTCCAACCTTAAAAAAAGGAAACCATGACGTAATGTTTGAACCTATTGCCATTAATGCAGCGAATAAAGCGATGAGCGTTAGTGTGTATGTTGGACGATTCGCTTGTTGCAATGAGAACGCCTCCTATAGGATTTTCTATAGTGTAAAACCGGGATGCGTTTAATGTCAACTTATTTTTATTTAGGTTTACATTAAGGGCTCCCGATCGTGAAGAAGCTCTCTAGTGTCCGTTCAGGTAACGTAGATCTTATTACATAGAATGAAGTGTGGTTCTTGTTTTTGCACAAGTTAACAGCTGGAAAACACTCTCTATAGGCAAACGGCTATACGTTCGCTTTCACCTTAAAGGGTACAAGTGCATCATCGACTCAAAAATACTTCGTCGTGATTTCTTTGCCGCAGGAGTCTCACTAGTAGCCGTTTTTGGTTTATCAAAAGGACGAATGAAATGAGAAAGGTCTTTTGAAGTTTCAGTTTCAACTGTTATCAAACTAAATTCGTGGAAAGGGCATTAGCTGAAAAACATCCAAGAGTCTCTCTATCCACGGTCTTGTGAATTCGTTTTGTTCCTGCAATATCATTTCTTTAGCTATTAACTCCTTTCCCACCTTGAATTTTGGAGATACACAAAGATACAACTGATCTGCAATCCATAATTGTGGTTGCTTTTCATGATTCACTTGTTTTTTATAATGTGACATGAATTATAAGGGACTCATCTCGTTATTTAGACTAGAGATTCGCTTAGTTACTAAAAAGGGATCAATTAGAAAATGAGTATTTCTGAACATTGTCACTTTTATATTTTCTAAATACAGCAGGCGTTGTCTTGAAGAGGTTCATTGTTCTATGCCACCTCGCCTCCACTCAAGCATAGCCAGCGTTGATGTTGATTTTGAACTACGCAAGTTATCTAAACATAAGTCCACCGCTGCATCAATACTGCAATAGGTGATCCAACTTGCTGAAACGATACACTTACTTGTCTTGTTTGGGTGCAACACGCCTTAACACGTTTCTTACTCGTTATAAGAGACCGGGATAAAATAAAAACAATATACGCAGAAACAAACATCAGCGTAGTCAAAATACGTAGACTCCTGCGGGAACAGCGCGAGCTGAAGATCCCGGAGGAAAGCTTACTTTCCGAGGAAGTTGAAGCCGTGCCCGCGGAAAGCGAAGTATTTTGACGAAGCAGCCGGAAGTACCTCATCGTGTTTTCTTTGCACTGCGAAAGTTGAGTTTACCTATTTAATCCCTCTAGGACAAAGGGGGACACCTCAAAAACCATCCACGGCTCCTCCACAGTATACATTTCTGTCGAGAGAGGAATGCTTTCTGATAGAGGCCATTCAGCATCGAAACGGAGGACGCGAGAATGATCTTTAGCAAGCTGCATTGCCAGTGTCCATAGATCTGGATCCTGGAGAACGGAAGGGCAAGGCGTGTTCATCAGGAGAAAGGAATCATCCTTTTCATCGAAGCTGAAAAAAACGTATTTACCTGAGGGTGTATGTGTATAACACAGAGCCTCAGCAAGATAGTGATTGATGACATGTGAATCATTGTAAGGGTATGGATAATAAGCTTCCGTTGTTAATGTAGTACTAGCTTCCGTAAAGTTTAGAAAAGGGGTGCCGCTTTTTGTCCATGTCATCTGTTGTTGTAACAACGGAATACGATCTGGTCGGATAAGATGTGTTGACAACGTTACTAAAGGTTGTAAGCCGATCGAATTCAGTACAGCTTGTGAAGCGACGTTGTTTTTAGCAGTGTAGGCGCCAACCCAGCGAACATCAGGGTGAGCCAGAGCCCCTTCAAGAGCAAAACGAAGGATAGTCTTTGCGTACCCTTTGCCTCTGGCAGGGACGGCTGTTCGTAAACGGCCAATCATTGCATGATCCTTATGAAGCGTATACCCAGCTGTAGCCAAAAGTGTGTGGTTATCTTGAAAAAGACCGTAAAGCTCTCCTGTTTTCGATGAAACCAGATCACTAAAAATAGACAACATATAATCATGCGCAAGTCCATTATCCATCGCTTGATAAGCAATCTCGTCTGACGTTGTTAATGAACGGATCGTTAAGTCGGTCAAGGCTTTGCAACTCCTCAAATTTGTAGGTCTTTAACGAATGTGTCCTTCATTTGTCGAAAACAGCAGGAAAAAGCATATGTTCTGATGAAAATATTGATTTTCAGCGGTAAACGTTTTATGATGATAGGTGGCGGTAGAGTGAACTATGATGCCATAGTTGCAGAATCGTTCTGATTTAGCAAAGGTACATAGGTAAGCAAATTCTCACCTTCTGCTACTACTTGTAAAGGAGTCAATACAATGATTGAAAAAACATTTGCGATTACGAATGACACAGGTTTGCATGCACGTCCTGCAACACAGTTAGTGAACAAAGCAGGTCAATACCAAGCAGACATCAATATCTCATACAATGACAAGTCAGTAAACCTGAAGTCGATTATGGGTGTCATGTCCCTTGGTGTACCTAAAGGCGCGACAGTGAAGTTAAGTGCAGATGGCCGAGATGAGCAAGAGGCTATCGAAGGACTCACAGAAGCCATCACTGCAGAGCTTGGCGAAGAGGCGTAAGCTTTGTTTCAAGCTTGTCCTACGGCTTTGTCATGTTGAGGGTCGCCTTTTAGGCCACCCTTTACTTTTGTTTCCTCAACTTCAACTCGATTCGATGCCATAATCGCTTTTTAAACTGTTTAATGCGGTGAGCGACCGATCACGAAACAATGCATCAGTATGTTCTAACAGTTGGTTTTCCAACCTGCTTAAGGCATTCTTTAAAGATGTTTTATAATCCGGCACGTCCTCGTGAAAGGGCTGGATGGTATGTATCGCCATATTGGCTTGCTCATTTTTTGCAAGGGCTTTGCGCTCTTGAAAGAAGGGGACATTTCCTGTGTTTGGTTGATGGAGATCGCCTTGTGTAGGGTGTGTTCGCACAGCCAAAACGCGGACGACCACGGTTCCTTGTTTAACCGCAGTTATTTCCCCTACATAGCTCCCCGTTTTATATCGCCCTTTAACGATGGACCCTATTGTATACTCTGACATACTACCCACTCCCTAATAGAATAAGTTCTAGCTCATTGCAAGCGTAAGGATTGTGCCAGCGGCTGTCAAGCCTATTGAACGAATGACAAAGACAAAAAATTGGAGTGATCGCAAATGATGGATTTTCTTTATTTTCCTCAGGACAAGACAGAATACATTCCGTCCTTTATCATTCTATTTGTTTTTCTGATTGGTGCTTTTCTGACATTCAGGGCTTTCATCCGTTCGTCAAAAAAAGAAGAGCAACGCACGAATGACCGTTTTGGATTGCATGATGGAAAAGGACATACCGCAAGCAAGGAATCACAAAAAGAAAAATAAAAAGAGTAAAACAAGACCTGCTAGTAAAAGCTGAAGAAAAAGGCAGCTCGTTCGATAGTGCCTTATCTCTGGAGGCTTACGATTGAAGAAAATAACGATCGGCATTATTTGTAGTCTTGGCCTATGCGCAGCAGGGTGTGGAACCGACAATGTAACAGCGAAAGACGTCACTTTCTTCAATGCAGATGGCGATAAAATTGGTATAGCCAATGTATCAAAAGCAGCAAAAGGTGTAAAAATCCATATTGATGTGCGTGGATTAGCTACGGGTCCACACGGATTGCATATACACGAATATGGGTCTTGTGAGGGGCCGGATTTTAAATCAGCCGGGAGTCATTTTAATCCTGACGAAAAGGAGCATGGCTTGTTAAACGCCAAAGGAGCTCATGCGGGAGATTTGCCTAATATTGAAGCAGACAACGATGGGCGCATTGCCATCGATCTTGAGGCACAAAATGTGACGCTAGATAAAGAGAAAAAGAATTCATTAATTCGACCAGACGGTACGTCGTTCATCATTCAGGAAGAAGCCGACGATGGCATGACCCAGCCTGCTGGGGATGGCGGTGCCAGGGTAGCATGTGGGCTAATCAGTGAAAAAGTAAAACAAAAGTGAATAAAATGTCCTAGACGGTCGAGAACAATAGAATCCTATAGAATAACTAGTATACGACAAGGGTTCGCCGGAGGTGCTCGACGAATGATGAAGCAGTTAAAAGAGGAACCAACAGAAGACGCACGAAAACCAGTCACCAAAGAGGATGTAGACAACCTTCTCGTTCGCATTGACAAAGAACTTAGCAAATCCAAACATACGCGTGAGCTCACAGGGAAGATCGGCAACTGCTAATTAGGGCGTGTCTTAAAACTCGCTCAGCGGCATCTGTCCCCACCTTTTCGTCCCCACCTGCGTTCCTTTTTCTTGACGTACGCTTGGTACGACTGCGAAAAAGCGCCTTGCTAGGAACGAAAATTCGGCAACATCTGCTCCCTTCTGAATTCTCAGACACACCTTAAATATGAACGCCAAAAATGACGCCATTCTTATCTTGAGATAAGGGAGACGTCTTTTTTTATGCATAAAACCAGCCTACAAAGGATTTTTGCATTCGTTTGAAGAAGATGCGTAGCGAATGACCAGTGTCACGAATTTTAGCGCTTGAAAAGAGAAGCTGAATGGCACTAAGGGGACGAACCGACAGAGAATAGATGGAGGGGAGATTATATGCACTTTTCGTTGGAAAATAATACTGAAATACCTATAGAGAATAAGGTTGATCAGATCCACACTTGTATTCAAAAGATCTTTAGAAACGCAGCTGTCAAACTTGTATCAATTACTTGTGACGACATCGGTTATAAACAACCAAACTTTACGACATTTGGGATATTCCGCTTGCATGGTTATGTAAAGCTACATGACGAATGTAAACCGTGGTGCGTTGTTTTAAAAATCATTAAACCAGAGTCAGCCGAGAAAGATAACGTTGCACATCACAACTACTGGCGCAGAGAAGCACTTGTTTTTGAAACAGGGGTTTTGAAAGAACTCCCGAATTCCATTAGCGCTACTGAAAGCTATTTGGTTGAAGAACAACAAGATGGTACCATTTGGCTCTGGATGGAATATGTAAAAGGCGAATACGCAAATACAGTTGAGGAGTTTTCTTATATTGCTCGACAGCTAGGTCGTTTTAATGGGGCATATCTTAAGGGCATTAATACCGTGCCTGATCATCAATGGATATGCAAAAATTGGCTCAAGTCATGGACAACCTCATGCCGCTTGTATGCGCCTAATATAGAGGCGTATGCAAGCCGAATATCGACGGACAATGAACAAAGAATATGGACCTGGAACCAAGAACTTCTCGAAAACATTGATTCTTCATTAGAAACGCTCAAACAGCTTCCACATGTACTAGCACATCAAGATTTAAGTCAAATGAATATGCTACTCGTAAAAAAAGAGTTGAGCGAGTTACAGTTAGTGCTCATCGACTGGCAGTTCATGAGTAGTTCAGGAGTAGGAGAAGACGTAGGCAAGTTATTTGGCGTAAACATGAGTCTTGGAATTATTCCGCCTGATCAATATTCAAGGTTTCAAACCTCTCTATATATTGCATACTTAGAAGGGCTGCGAGATATGGGTTGGGCGGGAAATGAAGACTTAGTGAGATATGGCTTTTGTTTAAGCATCGCTTTGAGGAGTGTGTGGGAAGTCCCACAGTTCTTTTATCTATTAGCACAAGCAGAGGATGAACCAAACAACCATGAATTCAAAGAGAGACTTAAGCGGCTTGACACGATTATTACTGGACAAAAGCAAATGGCGTTGGAAGCTGATTCTCTTAGACTTAAATTGAAGTCATGAATAAAGACGCCGATGTGCCAGAGCGAAGCAATATTGCACTAAGTGAAATAACTTTGCATGAAACGATACGCTTACTTTTCTTAAATAAAACCAATTTACGAAGAAACAAACATCAGCGTAGTCAACATACGTAGACTCCAGCTGCAAAGAAAACACGACGAGGTCTTCTCGAGTCGATGTTGCACTTGTACCCTTAGGGTGAAAAGAAAACACGATGAGGTACTCTCGAATCGATGTTGACCTTATACCCTTTAGGGTGGAACAGCGCGAGCTGAAGATCCCGCAGGAAAGGCTTTCCGAGGAAGCTGAAGCCGTGCCCGCGGAACGCGAAGTATTTTGACGTAGCGGTCGTGTTTTCTTTTCACCATACAAAATCAAATGAATTGTTGGATGTTCATAAAAAACAAAAGCAGGACAAGGCGCCATTCCACCTTGTCCTGTTTTCTCCATACTCTTATGCTAGTGAAGTCACTGCTTTTTTAATCCGTTCCATACCTTCCCTAACAACAGCGGATGGACATGCGATGTTCAAGCGCATGAAACCACTGCCTTCAGAGCCAAAAGATGTTCCTGCGTTCATGGCAATGCCACCTTTTGAGAGTAATAGTTGATTTAGCTCGTCATCGGAAAGCTCTAAAGAAGAGAAGTCAAGCCACAGCAAATAAGTCGCTTCTGGCTTAATCAGCTTCACATTAGGAAGCTCTTCTTCAATAAATTGCTCAACGATACGCACGTTTTCTGCCAAATAGGTGAGTAATTCATCGAGCCAATCAGCCCCTTGACCATAGGCTGTAGCCATAGCAGTCATCCCTAACGTATTTAATTGGGAAAGACCAAAGCGACTGTAGTACTTGTTAAAGGCGGCCCGATGGCGTTTGTTTGGTATTGCAACGACCGACGCCTGTAGCCCAGCTAAATTAAACGTTTTGCTTGGGGAAAGACAGCAAATGATATGATCATGGTAGCGTTCATCCAATTGCAATGCCATCGTATGCTTGTTTGGTGAAAAGACGAGGTCTGCATGAATTTCATCGGAAATCAGCAGGACGTCATATGTCAAACAAAGGTCAAGAATCCTTAATAATTCTTCTTGTGACCAAACCCGTGCTACAGGATTATGAGGGCTGCATAGGATCATCAGCTTTGGTTTTTGAGCCAATTTAACCTCTAAATCCTCAAAGTCGATTCCATACCTGTCGTTTTCGAGCTTTAACGGATTGGTTATTAGCTCACGATCATTGTTTTTCACGACATCGAAAAATGGTGGATAAACGGGTGTTTGTATCAGACAAGAGTCTCCAGGTTCAGAGTATGCGTTGACTGCAATCGCAAGTGAAGCGACGACACTTGGGCTATACGTTAGCCATTCGCGTTGGAGCGTTGTCTCGTGACGTGTTTCGTACCATTGCAAAATGGCATCCACGGCTTCGGTGGATACATCGGTATACCCAAAGATGCCGTGGCTAATTCTATCTTGTATGGCATGAAGAACAGGTTCAGGCGCTTTAAAGTCCATATCGGCAATCCACATTGGCAACAGATTGTCATGACCGAACCGTTTTTTCGTGTTGTCCCATTTTAGAGAAGATGAATTGATGCGATTAATTTGATCGTCGAAGTTAAGCAATGCTGTTATGCCTCCTTGAATATTCCATTGTGAATGCTTATTATATCATAGGAATTCCGTTGGCACGAAGGATGCCCGTTGCGTGATTTTACGATACCTTCTAATATAGAGGTATGAGAAAAAAGGTAGGTGGGAAAAATGTTTCAAGAACTAGTGATTGAAAAGCTTAAACAATGGGACCCGTTCCTCCTTGGTGAGGACTTTTACGAGACAGAACCTGTCGACGTATTACAGGAACTAATGAGTTCAGCAAACGAAAAAATGCTCGCCAATAAGATTCAATTTATTTATGCCCAATCGTTCGATGAGGATATCCCCCTCGAGAAATGCCAAATGATCGCATCTGAACTGATCGTTTTAAAAGAAGCATCAAGCTGTGAAAGGATGTAGAAGGTGACAGCAGTCATTTTCTTAGCCTTTCTTGCTCTGGTCGTTCCATTAACGATTGTCATTCATGAAATGGCCCATGCCATTAGTGCACGAATTATGGGAGCTTCAGAAGCAACCATCGTCATAGGTGGGGGTAAAATACTGCTTCAATTACAATGCTTTCAGGTCCTCTTTCAGCTACGACTGTTTTGGTTTTTAGGGGCCTATTCAAAGACCAATGCTGATCAGTTATCGAGCGTCGCAAAAATCACGATCTCCTTTGCTGGACCTGCCGTCAACTTGCTTATTGCGCTCCTTCTTTTTGACGGCGAGCATAGTGATACCTTCCTTAATCTCACGGCGGCGTTTAATCTGTGGATAGGAATTGTCAACTTGGTTCCGTTTAAAGTGGGCTCACGTTCAAGTGATGGGTGGCAAATGGTATCTCAGGTAATTCAATTGATGAGAAGAGGGGCGTAGTCGTATGTATTCTAAAAAAATGCCAGCGAATGATGTGCACATTTCAGCCTCCGATCGGGTCCATCTAAGATTGACACGCATGTCTGATGTGCCTGCGCTCTACAAGCTCATTACCGCCCACAGAAGTCAATTGCGTGAGTGGTTAGGGTGGGTGGATTATGCCACAGGACCTGATTATGTGACAAAGTTTGTTCAACGCTCGATCGATCAGTTCCGTCGAAATGATGGGTTTCAAGCCTGCATTCTCTACGATGACATCATTGTAGGCAGTATTGGCTTTCACTCAATTGATTGGTTTAATCGCAATGCCAGTCTAGGGTATTGGCTTGCAGGTTCTTACACGGGCAATGGGATTATGACAACGGCAACGAAAGCGATGATAGATTATGCATTTTCTGCGTACGGACTTCATCGTGTGGAAATACGCTGTGCAACTAAAAATGAGAAAAGTATCCGCATCCCAGAACGTTTTGGGTTCCAACAAGAAGGTCTCCTTCATGAAGTTGAGTGGCTGCCATCGGGATATGTGGATCATATTGTCTATGGACTATTAAAAAAGAATTGGAAGAACGCACGCACAACGTTCTGAATAAAAACCTCACGCATAAAGTGTATCGTTGGAAAACGTATGCGGAGGGATAACGAATGAAGCGAATTGAGAAAAGCATTCTTGTGGAGCGACAATTTGACCAAAAAACAACCGTGGATTTTTGTCAATTGACGAGCGGCTTTTCCGCCGATATCAAGTTGTTGAAAGGAACTTTTGTAATCGATGCAAAAAGCATGATGGGCCTTTTAGCGCTTCCAATTCGCAAAGGTGCAGAGTTCAACGTCCAAGTAGAAGGCGCCGATGCAGAGGATGCAGCAAAAGCTGTTGAAGGGTATTTAACGGGAACCGACAAGTAACCGCTGGTGCTTTGAACTCCAAAATGTCGATTCGCTTCATACAAGTGAACAATGTTGTCATTGAAACTGCATTGCGCTGATTGCAAAGCAGTTTTTTCTATGAAGGAGAAAGGGGTATCGTTTATGTACTACCGTTATGTTCTTTTTGATTTTGACGGAACTCTTGTTGATTCTGTGCCTTTAGCGGTTCGCATTTTTAACGAACTGGCTTCCACCCATGGGTTTAAACATATTCACGCAAAGGATATGCGTCCCTTGAAAGAGGCATCAATCAAACAGAAATGTGAGCTCCTTGGTGTTCCAATCTATAAAATTCCACAGCTTCTTCATGTGTTTAGATCGAGGTACCGAGAGCAGCTGGATTCTTTAGACTTTATTGATGGCATCGAAGGGGTGATCCGAACAGCTGCTGAGAAAAGCTATCAGATGGGGGTCCTGTCTTCCAATGATGAGAGAGTAATTCAATCATTTTTACATAAAAACAACGCTGAAATGTTCCATGAAATTATTGGAAGAAGCTCGCTTTATGGGAAGGCTTCTTTCCTGAGAAAATTCCTGCGACAGAAGCAGCTCTCCCCTAAAGAAGTGCTTTATATTGGAGATGAGGAGAGAGATATTTTTGCATGCAAGGAAACAGGCATTGATATTGCAGCCGTCACATGGGGTTTTGAAGGCTATGAGCAACTTTATCAACATAAGCCAAGATACCTCTTTACTTCCCCATCGGAGCTTGGTAGACTTTTGAATACTATAGACTACTCGACATGAGCTTAAAGATGCTCCGCCATCATACAAGCATTCTTAAATCAACTCACATACTGTAAAGAAAAAGGAGGGGCAAAACATGAGCTTTGTTAAAGAAACGGTGAGCAGAGTCACCATGACACAGCCGAATATCCAAAGTTTTATCTGGATGGTTCACCAATATGAGGCTGACGTATTTATCCATAAAAATGAGCGGAAAATAAATGGCAAGAGCCTACTTGGTTTGGTTGCAGCGTTCATAAATTCAGGGGATCCAATTACGATCATTACGACAGGCACGGATGAAAGAGAGCTGCTAGAAGCTGTATCCGCATTTTTTATGGGGAAAACGCCTTCTGTGTGAATGTCCTTAGCAGCATTACGATAGGACAAGTGATAAAATCGAATACCAGTCATTAATGACAAGCGGCTATAGCTCGCTTTGTTATGAAATTTACTCATTCCAGCTAATTCAAATCTCCGTTTTTTGAAACCGGGTCAAAATAAAAAAACTACGCAGAAACAAACGTCAGCGTAGTCAAAATACGTAGACTCCTGCGAGAACAGCGCGAGCTGAAGATCCCCTCGGAAAGCTTTTGCTTTCCGAGGAAGCTGAAGCCGTGCCCGCGGAATGCGAAGTATTTTGACGAAGCGGTCGTGTTTTTTTACACCATAGTGCAACATCGACTCGAGAAGACCTCGTCGTGTTTTCTTTGTCGCTGCAGTCTCGTTGGTGGATGCTTTTAATGGTGCACTCATCTTTTATGATGTGACGAAAGAGATCCATCTAGTAATTTAGAGCGTAGAGATCCACTTAGTTTTTAAAAGCGATGTTTTAGAAAATACAGGATTATGAGATTGGCAACTTTAAATTTCACGAATACAGAAGATGTCATTTAATTTATCTGACCTTGCTTTCACTAAGGCACAGCCAACGTTGAAGGTGATTTTTGCACTGCGAAAGTTGGGTGATGTAGAAGTACTTTTCACACCAAATGACTTCTACACTGTTTAATTGTCAGCTTTTTCTGTACAATAATAGAAAAGCAGAAAAGGCGGAAAAAGATGAGATTTGAAATGTACCAGGATTCGCTTCCCGGCTTTGTGCTTAATCAGCTCTTGCAATTATACAGTCATGTCTTTGGAAGCAATCCAAATGTGTTGTATCGAAAAATGAAGCAAAACTCGCCGCTCCTCATCTTTGCAGCGTTTGAAAATGACACATTGGCAGGCTTTAAAATGGGGTATGACCGCGAACCAGGTCACCATTATAGCTGGATGGGATGTGTCGACCCCGCTTTTCGAAGAAAGAAAGTCGCAAGCACATTAATGAGGCTTCAGCATTCTTGGCTTCGAAATCAACAGTATAAAGTCGTTGAAACGCATACGTACAACAAATGGAGAGAAATGCTGCTCCTTAATGTGCAATCAGGCTTTTCGGTCGCTAGTGTCGATATGGATCAAAGTGGACAAGCCAAAATTATTATGACGAAAAGTCTTCTCCCGCCACATAAGGATCGGAAGCAATTGGCTCCTCGGTTGTTAAACGTCATACATTTAGCAACAGACGATATGATTGAAGGGGAGTTGCTTACTTCATCAGACTTCTTGAAGGCAAGCTTTACTTGTCTAGAAGAGGATAAATGGCTCATGGGTTTAGTTATGCCATATGGACCGTTTGACAAAGAAGCGTCTACAGGGACAGCGATGACGTTTTCCTACGGATCTGTCCATTTTCCAGCCATGACGAAGGAGCTCTATGATATTTTCCATCAGGCATTGTTCGAGATGGAGAAGACAGGGAATGACATTCTCGACCTTTTTCACGTCATTCGCGCATTCCATCACAATCAACCGCCAAGCTGGCAAAATGCTCTAGAAAAGATGGGGGAAGAAGAAGTGAAGCAGCAGCTGCTTCAACCTCGAGACATGATCATTGATTTAACAATGCTTCCGGAAAACGAGGATCACTCATTGACAGAAGTCAGCATCAAAGATGAAAGTGATGACCAAGTGGTTGCGTTAAAAGACATGGCGGAGCAACAAGCTGGTATTACATATCCAAATCATAGCGATGGCATGTATTATGTGATTAAAGAAGCCGGAGAGCCTCTTGGCTTGGCCTACAGATATATGACACCACCAGGTCAAATTGGTCATGTCTTTGTCCGGAGTGGGTTCAGGCAGAAGCATTTAGGCACGACGCTGTTGACGTCAATTCTTGAGGACATGCAGAATGAGGGCTATCGTTATAGTATTATTTATCGTTCGTATGTACACGCTTTTTTTGAGAAAACCTTTCATGCGATGCCGGTGCCAGTCCCATTCTTTAAACGTACGCTTTCATTCAGCAGGCCATGGCCAGTGCTTGACGAAAAAAAGGACCTTTCCCATGAGTAGGAAGGTCCACAAAAGAGAAGGAATGCATTCGGCAGGTCATGACAGAGAGGCAAGGACAAAAGCGAGTAATTCCGTCTTTTGTATCGCGTTCTCTGTCCTTTATACTATGAAGATACAGACTTTGGTGGACTAGACATCCAAACCATTCATTAAAAAATCCGCAGACATACAAATCACACGGACTTCACTGGAGGATACAGCGAATGATTAATGCAAAGAAAGCCGTTGGAGAGAGAGCAGCAGCTTATGTAGAAGAAGGGATGACCGTAGGGCTTGGCACAGGATCAACAGCTTATTGGATGATCGAAAAGCTGGGTGAGATGGTGCAAGCCGGACTGAATATTAAGGGACTGCCAACATCAAAGGCAACGGAAGAACAAGCCAATCGACTTGGCATTCCTTTGGTCACCTTTAGCGATGTGAAGCAGCTCGATATTACAATCGATGGAGCAGACGAAATCGATCCGCAGTTTCAGCTTATTAAAGGTGGAGGCGGGGCTCTTCTTCGAGAAAAGATTGTAGCTAAGGCGTCGCGTCGCATGATCGTCGTGGCGGATGAATCAAAGCTCGTTGACGTCCTCGGAACTTTTAAGCTGCCGGTTGAAGTTGTGCCTTATGGCTGGGAAAAGACGGCGTTTGATATTCAGTTAATGGAAGGCACGCCTCACCTTCGAAAAGATGGAGACAACACGTATATGACCGACAATGGAAATTACATTTTAGATGTCGATTTCTACCCGATTCGTGAGCCGCGCAAGCTATCTGAAGCATTGAACCAGCTCCCAGGAGTTGTGGAGAATGGGTTATTCATTGATCTCGCCGAGACGATTCTAGTCGGAACCTCCGACGGGCGTGTTTTGATTAAATAACCTCGTAGAGACTTCTGTAATGAATGCGTCCACTTGGCGGTAAATGTCCGCTGGTTTTTCTTCTGGAAGCAAATGAGCCGCATCCTCATAGACGTGAAGACATGCCTGGGGCAAATCCTGCTCGAGGCGTTTTCCTGTTTTTAAAGGGACGACTTTATCGTGGGCTCCCCAAAGCAATTGTATTGGCAAAGAGATGGTGTTTAAACATTCCGTTGATAGATCTCCTTCACGATGGCGGATAAATCTGACAAGCGCAGGAAATATCTTTGGGTGCTTAAAAGGCTCTGCATACCCTTGAATCATCTCGGGAGTGACAGAATGCTTTTCGTAAACGACGTTGTATAGGTTTCCTTTCACCCCAGTTTTTGCAAGGATATATTTAAGGTAATGAGAGAAAAATGGAACATACGTTGATAGGACGAGCTTTCGAACTGGTTTTAAATAGCCGGAGCAGCCAAGGAGGACTAAACCAGAGAATCGGTGGCTCTGATTGCATGCGGCATTTAATAACACTTGACCACCCATTGAATGACCAATGCCAAACACATTGGTCCAGTTCAGCTCTTTAAGCAAGGCATTCACGATGGCACCATAATTTTCATACGAATAAGTAAATCGTTTTGATTTACCAGAACGCCCAAATGGTGGAAGATCAAGCGTTAAGACATGAAAGGACTGTGTTAACAGCGGTTCTAAGCGTCTAAAGCTAAACATAGAAGATAAAAAACCATGAACTAAAACAAGACAAGGTGCGTTTCTATCTTCATGTGGCGTCAGTTCGTAATACACCTTTGTGTTTTGGTAGGGAAAAAATTGTCGTATTGCTTCCATAGAGACACCTCATTACTCGTGGAATCATTCTTCTCCTACTATGCTACAGTATTGATGTAAATAATACATTACGCAACACTCATTCTTTGTTATACTAGGGTCAATTATTCTTAAGAAATCGCAGGTGAGAGGCATGAATGAAAAAGAGGTTGAAGTCTTAGAAATTATTGAGCATAATGGCAGACTTGCGGTTGACACGATTGCAAAAATGATCGACATGTCAGTAGAAGCGACGGGTGCGTTGATTCGATCACTTGAAGAGAAAAAGGTGATCATTGAATACGCGACGGTGATTGATTGGGCGAAGGTCGATAATGATGATACGATCAAAGCCATGATTGACGTGAAGGTAACGCCTAAAAGAGATGTTGGCTTTGATGAGATTGCTCGTCGGATTTATAGATATGATGAAGTGAAATCAGTGTACCTCATGTCGGGTGCCTACGATCTCTCCGTGCAGGTCGAAGGTAGAACGATGACTGATGTTGCGAGGTTTGTTTCAGATAAATTATCAACCCTGGATTCCGTCATTTCCACGACAACACACTTTATTATGAAGAAATACAAGCATGACGGAACGATTTTTGATGAAGGAGACGCTGACAAAAGGATCGTGGTGTCTCCATGAGCAACCGCTTCTTATCCTCCACAGCAAAGAACTTGCAGCCCTCTGGCATCCGTCGTTTTTTTGATCTGGCGGCAGGCATGGAAGGCGTCATCTCCCTTGGCGTAGGAGAACCAGATTTTGTGACCTCCTGGAAAATACGTGAAGCGAGTATTCTTTCACTGGAGGAAGGCTACACGTCATATACAGCAAATCCGGGCATCCTGTCTTTGCGAAAAGAGATTTCAAAATATTACCGCACGAAATACAGCCTTTCCTATGATCCGAACTCAGAAGTATTAGTCACTGTAGGAGCGAGCCAAGGAATCGATTTGGCCATTCGTGCTGTAGTGAATCCGGGGGAAGAAGTCATTGTCATTCGCCCGAGCTTCGTTTCGTACCTTCCGACAATAGAGTTGGCAGGCGGCATTCCCGTGCCGATTGAAACGACAGCAGAAACAGACTTTCGCCCAACGGCAGACGCTATACGACATGCAGTGACAGATCGAACGAAGGCAGTCATGATATGCTCACCTAGCAATCCAACAGGAACCGTGTTAAATCAGTCTTCCCTACAAGAGATTGCTGACGTGTGTATCGAAAAAGATTTGCTTGTCATCACCGATGAAATTTATGCAGAGCTTTCTTATGACGAGGCCCACGTATCAATCGCCTCCCTTTCAAAAATGAGAGAACGGACGATTGTCATCAATGGGTTTTCAAAAGGGTTCGCCATGACGGGCTGGCGACTGGGGTTTGCCCTTGGACCTGATGATATCTTGCAAGCCATGCTAAAGATCCATCAGTATACAACGATGTGTGCATCAACAACGGCACAGCATGGTGCGCTTGAAGCATTACGGAATGGGTGGGAGGATGTCGCCCATATGCGAAAACATTACCAGCGACGTCGTAACTACATCGTTCGTTCCTTTCAAGAAATGGGATTAAGCTGTCATATGCCGGGTGGTGCCTTTTACGCTTTTCCTTCGATTAAGTCCACGGGTTTTTCAAGTGAAGAATTTGCTGAGAAGCTGCTTCACGAAGAAAAAGTCGCCGTCGTTCCAGGGAATGTGTTTGGCCCAAGTGGTGAGGGGCACATACGTTGCTCCTATGCCTCCTCAATGGAGCAACTTCAGGAGGCTGTTCGCCGAATGGAGCAGTTCATTGCTCGACATTCGACGCAAGAACCATTCCTTGTAGATCAAAAGACCATGCAAACATAGCAACGGTTGGAAGCAGAGACAGCACTGATGTCTTTGCTTCTTTTTTGTTCGTTTTCAATCGACTCCTGAAACATTATGCCGTCATGATTCGTTTAATGAGTAAGAAGAAGAGGAGGATCAACACATGGACGAAGAAGAATTGATCCGCCGAGCGAAAAAAGGAAACATGGCTGCATTTCAAAAGCTTATGGAGACCTATTACCCTATTGTAGAACGTTTTGCATATCAGCTCGGCAATCGGCCACATGAAGTAGAAGATATTACGCAAGAGGTTTTTTTACGTGTCTATCGATTTATTGATCAATATAAACAATCGAAGTTTTCAACCTGGCTCTATAAAATCACACTTAATGCGACTAGAGATTGGGCACGAAAGAAAACTCAGGACTCTCGCAAGGTGATAAAGCTAGGCCAAGAGCCTTTACAAACGGTCGATTCAGTAACGGCAGAGGACTCGTTACTTAAATCAGAAGAAGATGCGCTTTTACATAGCTGTATACAATCGCTCGACGAAAAATATCGTGTGCCACTCATTTTGTATTATTTTCATGACGAAAAATACGATGATATCGCAGACATTATGCAGCTGCCACTTTCCACTGTGAAAACGAGATTGTCCAGAGCGAAGGAACAGTTAAAATCTGAAGTGAAAAAAAGACAGGAGGAGGGAATGCATCTTGGATAATCAGAAGCTAGAAGAGCGACTCGAAAAACTCAAAGCCTCATATGACCAAATGCCGACCTTCTCTGATTCCGAGCGCATGATGAAGGCGATAAAGGCAGAACGAAAACAGACGTTGAAAAGGATGGGGCGTTTCAGAAAACTACCCATTATTGCGAGTATCGCAGGGATCGTCATTGCAGGAGGGATTATTGGCCAAGGGCTGATTATGCCAACTGCACCAAGTGAATCATCGTCTGATCAACCAGTGAAGAACAACGAAGACTTGAGCGAGGTTTTAACAAAGGATTTTACACGCTTAACGGAGACATTGTTTTTAGATGATCTAGGACTTCCAAACATTCCAGATAACATTGCCTTTATAGAAGAGGCTAGAGCCTACATGCTTGAGCGAAAGGAGCACCTGGAACAGATGAATGGCGAGAAGGCAGAAGCTTTTTATAAGCTTAGCCTTTCCGAACTTGAGAAGAAATTGGAGGCACCAGCGAAAACCATTGCACGTCTACAAGTTGAACAAGACATCCCGGTGAATATTCGTTCTGATGAAGTCGTTCGCCTCATCTTAAAGTTAAAGCAGCTCCAACCGATTTTAGAGGCAGCCTTGAATGAGCAAACATTTACCAATGAACAATTACAAACTCAAGGGTATGAACTGACGAAAGATGGCGTAACAATTAACTGGCGCTTTCTAGAAGATCAGTACGTCTTGATTACAAATGACTCAGTGAGTCAATATTTGCAAATTCAAGCATTCATTGCGCAACAAGCCTCTCCTTCCTGGAATGACCTTGCGCGCCAGGTGGTTCGTTTGGAACACTTTCTACAATCGTTCCCACAAGTGAACACAGATTTTATTACTGATGTACATGCGTTGTACAGGGATAGGCTTATGGCCTATTTAGGGAAAAGTGATGTGCGTACTGCTTTCTTGCCTAATGGGTATTTACGTGGTGAGGTTCAGGCTAGCTATGAACAGTTTTTGACAAACTATCCGAACACACAAACCTTTTTTACGATCCAGACCTATTATGAGCTACTCCGTCAGCATAGCTTTCAACAATCAGCGGATACAGAAGCATTTACCGTAGGTGGGTTAGCAATGAATATCGCTGTGGAAAGAGATGCGCAACCTGTCACTGGACCGCTTCTTCCACTTTCTGAAGCACAGCAGCAGATGTACGATCGTCTGCTTGCATCGGGCGAAACCCAATCAGATGCAACACCGCTTGATATCCTGCAATTGTTTGCGAGAGCTGTTGAAGACGATCAATTTGAAGTAGCATCAATGCTTGTCGCCAGGAACAAAGGGACGATGCCAATTGAGGCTGACGTGCTCAGGGATACAATGGACTTTATATCGCCTTTTTGGCTGAGTCTGCAAGAAGGCAGGATAAAAACGTTACCAGGTGCCCTTGGCAGTATCCTCGTTTGGACACCCGAAAATGAATGGGCGTACGAGTCACACTTTGTTCGCTTTTACAATCAATCTGAAGGGTGGGTCATTGATTGGGACGGATTGCGTGCACAAAACGAGCGAATAGGTGAACAAACAAGCGAGTAAAGAGGAAAACAGATGCTCGCTTCCTATTCAAGTTAAAATGACATACATTTACGCAAAGTAAAAAGAGGCCATGACGGCCTCTTTTTTAGGAATAGCGTTTCTCAGGTTCAGTTTCAACTTCTTCTGAGGGTTTGAAAAGCAGGGACAGTGCGATAAGGCCACTGATGCCTACTAGCCCGTAGATAATACGTGCAACAGCTGCATCCTGACCGCCAAACAATGCTGCCACGAGGTCAAATTGGAAGAATCCGATAAGTCCCCAGTTGATGGCACCAATGATGATTAGCAGCAATGCGATACGTTGAAGTGTGCTCACATCATTTCCTCCTTATGGTGATCTCATTCTTTACTAATGTGCGCTTGTTCCAGACAGACTATACAACATAGGAGCAAATTGCTTTCAAAATGCATTCTTTTTCATGCATAATGATAATTGTGCACGTCATTCTTAAGAAAAAGGAGCTTTCCTCTCATGAATTCTTTTGCATACCATAATGCCACCAAACTTATTTTCGGTTCAGATGCTTTAGATAGATTAGCATCAGAAGCTCAAGCACTAGGCAAAAAAGCGCTCCTTGTATATGGCGGAGGAAGTATAAAGAAAAATGGTCTCTATGATAAAGTGATGTCTATTCTTAAAGCTGCGTCTGTTGATGTTGTCGAGCTCGCTGGCGTTGAACCAAACCCACGAGTGGACACTGTTCGAAAAGGTGTAGAACTTTGCAAAACACACGATGTCGACTTTATTTTAGCCGTCGGCGGTGGAAGCGTCATTGATTGCACGAAAGCTATTGCAGCAGGCGCAAAAACGGATGCTGACGCATGGGATATTGTCACAAAAAAAGTCCCAGTAGAAGCCGCTCTTCCGTTTGGCACAGTTCTAACACTCGCTGCAACTGGTTCAGAGATGAATGCGGGCTCTGTAATTACCAACTGGGAAACAAAAGAAAAGCACGGCTGGGGAAGTCCACTTGTAGCTCCAGTCTTCTCATTGCTTGACCCAGCGAATACGGTGTCGGTGCCAGAAGATCAAACGGTATATGGCCTCGTGGATATGATGTCTCACTGTCTTGAACAGTACTTCCATCATGATGCCAATAGCCCTGTACAGGATCGTTTCAATGAAGGCATTTTGAGAACTGTCATTGAAACAGGACCAGAGCTATTAAAGGATTTAAGCAATATTGAACACCGTGCAACGATTCTCTACGCTGGAACGATGTCTCTTAACGGCACATTGTCCATGGGAATTCGCGGAGACTGGGCATCGCATAATCTCGAGCATGCTGCGTCTGCGGTGTATGACATTCCTCATGCTGGCGGCTTGGCTATATTGTTCCCACAATGGATGCTGCACGTGATGCATGAAAACATTGCCCGTTTCAAACAGCTTGCTATCCGTGTCTTTGATGTTCATCCACTTGGGAAATCTGACGAGGACATTGCGCTTGAAGGCATTGAAAAATTACGTGTGTTTTGGTCTTCATTAGGCGCACCAAACCGGTTTGCCGATTATGATATTGATGATGCGCACATTGAGGATATGGTGAACAAAGCGATGGTCAATGGGCCGTTTGGTCACTTTAAAAAGCTACAAGCGAGCGATTGTGAAGCTATCTATCGCGCTGCACTGTAAGGTTTCTTACGCACAGCTCTTGGTTCTGAATCAAGAGCTGTCGTTTTCTAATGGTGTAAAATAGCACTATGTATTGATGGTTTAACGTGTTAAAATAACAGAAAATCATTAAGGAGGACAACAATGACACAGCCGTTAACTTTTTCTTATAAAGACGCATTGCCTTTTTTACAGCAGCATGAAGTGGACTATTTGTCCCAAACAGTTGCAACTTTACATAAAAGCATTCATGAAAAAACAGGTGCAGGCGCAGATTATCTAGGGTGGGTTGACCTTCCTGAAGACTATGACAAAGAAGAGTTTGCACGCATCGAAAAAGCAGCTGAACGAATTCAGCAACAATCGGACGTTTTAATTGTCATCGGCATTGGTGGCTCCTATCTTGGTGCGAAGGCAGCTTTGGAAATGTTAAGCCATAGTTTCTACAATGTGATAGACAAGGAAGACCGCAAGACACCACAAATCATTTTCCTTGGACATCATATCTCTGCACAGTATTCAAAGGATTTGCAGGATGTTTTAAAAGACAAGGATTTCTCCGTAAACGTGATCTCGAAGTCAGGAACAACGACTGAACCAGCCATTGCCTTCAGACAGTGCAAGCGCCTGCTTGAAGAAAAATATGGAAAAGATGGTGCGAAAGAGCGTATTTTTGCAACGACGGACAAAGCAAGAGGCGCATTAAAAACGTTGTCTGATGAGGAAGGATATGAAACGTTTGTCATTCCTGATGATGTCGGTGGACGTTATTCTGTTCTCACCGCTGTAGGGCTGCTTCCTATTGCTGTGAGTGGCATTAGCATCCAAGACATGATGCGTGGCGCCCAGGATGCGCGAAATGCGTATAGCTCACCAAACCTTGACGAAAATGAAGCCTATCAGTATGCGGTTGTTCGCAATGCGTTGTACAACAAAGGCTATACAATTGAAATGCTTATTAACTTTGAGCCTTCCCTACAGTACTTTTCTGAGTGGTGGAAACAATTGTTTGGCGAAAGCGAAGGGAAAGACCAAAAAGGCATTTACCCATCGTCTGCAAACTTTTCAACTGATTTGCACTCCCTTGGTCAGTATGTACAAGAAGGTCGACGTGACTTGTTCGAAACCGTGCTTTCGGTTGAAGAACCTGGCGCAGAAGTTCTAATTGAGGAAGACGATAAAAACCTTGATGGCTTAAACTACCTTGCTGGGCAAAGCCTTGATTTTGTAAACAAAAAAGCAATGGAAGGTACTAAAATTGCGCATGTGGATGGTGGCGTTCCGAACCTATCCGTGCACATTGCTGAGCGTTCTGCGTACCATTTTGGTTATTTGGCCTTCTTCTTTGAAAAAGCATGTGCCTTGAGCGGATACTTGCTAGGGGTGAATCCATTTGATCAACCCGGCGTTGAAGCTTACAAACAAAACATGTTCGCCCTGTTAGGCAAAGAAGGCTATGAAGATCGATTGGAAGAGCTTCGCAAGCGTCTCTAATTTAAACACGATAAAACGTTCTCTCTTTCATAACGAAAGGGAGAATTTTTTTCTATAAATTTACGGGGAGGAACATATAATTCCAACTCAATAGGTTGTACAAAGTTGTATAATTATTATGCATTTGTTTAAAAAAGGTTTGACATGACTTTTGTGACAATGCTACGATAAGTAACAATAAAACAAACTCTCTTATAAAGAGCGGTGGAGGGACTGGCCCTGTGAAGCCCGGCAACCATTCAGTTTACTGAAAAAGGTGCCAATTCCTGCAAAGCAGAACGCTTTGGGAGATGAGAGCACTGGATCGCATCTGTGCATGTTCACCTCTCCGCTCTGCTGGAGAGGTTTTTGTTTTTTATGACATTGAGCATCTATCTAAGGAGGATCACGATGAAAACAGCAACAATTGGCTACCCAAGGATTGGCGCACACCGAGAATGGAAAAAAGCACTAGAGGCTTACTGGAAAAAAGACATTACAGAGGAAACACTACTCTCTGATCTGAAGCAAATTCGTACAGAAAACCTTAAAAAGCAGCAAGGGAAAGGAATTGACTTTATTCCTTCTGCTGATGCGTCTTGGTACGACCATATGCTTGATACAGCGTTAAGTTTAAATATTATCCCTAAACGCTTCCGTGACTTAGAGAAAACGCCTGGACTTGAAACGTATTTTGCGATTGCTCGAGGCAATGCCGGTGCGGTTGCTAGTGAAATGACAAAATGGTTCAACACGAACTATCATTACATCGTGCCTGAGTTTGACAGCGGCACACTGCCTGCCCTTGTGAACAATCGTTGGAGTCAAGCTTACTTAGAAGCGAAGGCAGAAGGCATAGAAACAACACCTGTGCTTGTCGGACCCTATACGTTTGTGTCCTTGTCAAAAGGTGTTGATTCAATAAGTGAGCAAGTGGAGACATTAAAACCACTTTATATTGAAGTGCTACAGAAGCTTGAAAAGGACGGCGCACAATGGGTGCAAATCGATGAACCCATCGTGTCGACAGAACTAGATCAAGCGCAGATGAAGTCGATTGTTGCCTTGTACAATGACATCAAAGCAGCTGTGCCTGGTCTCAAATTGAAACTCCAGACGTATTTCTCGAGCGTTGCTCAGTGGTCGATCTTAAAAGAAGCAAAAGTGGATGGGTTTGGTCTTGATTTTGTTCATGATGGTGAAGTTCAGCTTAAGGAACTGAAGGACGCTGGATTTCCTGAAGGGAAAACGTTATTTGCCGGCGTATTAAACGGACGTAACATTTGGAAAACAGATCTGTATGAAGCGAAAGAACTCGTCAGTGCACTGTCTTCCATAAGCAGTGACGTTGTCCTACAACCTTCTTGTAGCTTGCTTCATGTGCCTGTGACATTACAAACAGAGGACAAGCTGCCTGATTGGCTTCGCAATGGCCTTTCGTTTGCCGATCAAAAGCTAGAGGAATTGATTGCATTAAAAGAGCTTATCAATGGAGATGCAACGAAAGCAGATCAGCAACAAAGTGCTATAAAACAGCTTCAAGAGGCTCCAGGTCGTCAAAGTACCGCTGTTAGAGAAGCGGTGGCAGCTTTAAGCGATTTTGACCGTTCAACACCTTTCGAAGCGAGGAAGCTTGCACAGAAGGACGCTTTCAATTTGCCTTTGCTTCCGACAACAACAATTGGCTCTATGCCACAAACAAAGGAAGTTCGCCAGGAAAGACTTCAATGGCGTAAAAAGGAAAAAAGCGACCAGGAATATGAGCAATTCATTCAAGCTGAAACAAAACGCTGGATCGAGATTCAGGAAGAGCTTGATCTCGATGTTCTCGTTCATGGTGAATTTGAGCGTACTGACATGGTCGAGTATTTTGGTGAGAAGCTCAATGGGTTTGCCTTTACACGCTTCGGTTGGGTGCAATCATATGGCTCACGTTGTGTGAAGCCACCAGTCATTTATGGCGACGTAGCCTTCGATGAACCAATGACGGTGAAAGAAAGTGTGTATGCTCAATCTATGACGAGCCGTCCTGTGAAAGGCATGCTTACGGGTCCAATTACGATCATCAACTGGTCGTTTGTACGCACGGATGTGCCTCGACGTGACGTCGCGTTGCAAATTGCTCTTGCACTTCGTGAAGAGGTAGAGCAGTTGGAGGCGAACGGCATTACGATGATCCAAGTAGATGAGCCAGCATTGCGTGAAGGCTTGCCATTGAAAGCATCTGCGCATGAAGCGTATCTCAAAGACGCGGTCGAAGCCTTTAAAGCGGCAACGAGCACTGTGAAAGAAACGACGCAAATTCATACGCATATGTGCTACAGCGATTTTGACGCGATTATTTCATCCATAGACGCTCTTGATGCTGATGTCATTTCCATCGAAACGTCCAGAAGTCACGGAGAGCTTGTGTCTGCGTTTGAAAAATACAATTACGACAAAGGCATTGGCCTAGGGGTCTACGATATTCATTCCCCACGCGTGCCATCAACAGACGAAATGGTCGCAAACATTGAGCGCGCATTGACTGTGCTCGATCCAGAGCAATTCTGGGTGAACCCAGACTGCGGCTTAAAAACACGCGGAGAAACAGAAACCGTACAGGCACTTGAAAAGATGGTAGAGGCGGCAGTGAAGGTTCGTACAGCCTTGCAAGCAACAGCATCAAAATAATTGACGAAACACCTGGCAAAGTAGGAGAACGTCCTACAGAGTCAGGTGTTTTTTACTGTCATCCTATTTCTCTTTCATACGTGATGTGAGGCATGTAGCACTGATTTTGAGATTGAGACGTATTTTGTAGTCAAATCTTATTTTTAGGGCAAGATAACGCAAATCCTCTTGAAAAGGAGATGCGTGTGATGGAACAGTTATCATCTGCCTTAGATGGTCTCCAGATGAAGCTAAGTCAATTGGCGGAACGACTTGAAGCGAGCGGCTTTACACTAGGAAGCAATTGGGAATACGACCATGGGTATTATGATTATAATTTGCCTGCTGATGGGACGTACTATTTTTTGCGAATTCCAGTTAAAACAACGGGGATAGGGGAGATCGATGATCCAGATGCCTTGGTATCGGTTGGCACACCACTTGTGTTAGGACATCAATACCAGCGTTCTTTAGATGACCATGCCAACATCGGCAATTTGTCTGCCTCCTTTAATCAGTTTCAGGAACCTGAAGACAAGGACACAACGATTCCAGACGACATCATAGAGGCAGCCAAACAAAAGCTGGCGGAAGCCGAAGTCCTTTTTGTCCGAAGCTAATTGAAGTGGAATGAACCCCTTAGAAAAAAAGCGGCCAAGCATGACAGGTCTTTCTTATGACGCGGGCTCATACCTTACGATGCACGTATAAGTGAGCCATCGTAGAACAAAAGGTAGTCGCAAGTGTTTGAAGGTGAGATTAAGTATGAGGGTCCATATGGATAAATAGGCAGTCCCCAAAATTCATTCAGCGTCTTGGGGGACTGTCTCATTTGTTATTTTACGTAAAAAACATCAATAAGCTATTGCAACTGCTGTCGAATTTTCATATAATAGTTCTTGTCGGACAAAGACTTGGGGCCTTAGCTCAGCTGGGAGAGCGCTACGCTGGCAGCGTAGAGGTCAGGGGTTCGAGCCCCCTAGGCTCCACCATACATATGATACCAACGCGCTATCTCGCAGTCGAGGTGGCGCGTTTTTTGCGTTTTTTGGGAGAATATTTTTAATAAAGTAGGTGACAATGCATGCATGTGTTTTGCTTGGATGAGGTTGATGTCATTAGATATCGAAATGACCAAAATTTTTTACATGGTATGGACTGGCTGATAGTCGTTAGAGATGAAAACAAAATCAACTTGAGTTTATTTCGGAAATAATGATATCTAAGAAATACAGATCTTTGTTCACCGGTCTGTACTGGGTCAGAACCGCGTGTTATTCGTGATATTTTCTTTACGGTACAAAACTTGATTATTGGAATTTAATTACCTGTAATAAGAGTTGCGCAGAATTAATTGAAGATTGATTAAAGATTGAACAAATATTAAACGAGCGATGGTATAGTTTTAGTGAAATATAAAATTGAAAGAAACGAAAGATAGTTGAAGAAGAGTTATCGCATAGTGTGCAGGATGACTCTTAATGATACTTGTCATCGTTTTTAGTATTCATCCCGAATAAATTAGACTCCCTGTCAGCTTTCGCTATATCTGGTAATGAAAGTATTTAATATGTAGCCAATGGAATACGAATTAATAGGTTCGAACACTAAGACAAATTAAATTATTTAAATAATTTTAATTATAAATTTATTTACTGATGCCACTTCGGAACGGAACAGCATGGTCAAACTTCAAGAAGTGTAAAATACAGCCAAACTGAATTTAACCATACAAAGGCCAGCAACTCTCCACGTAATGGAGAAGCACAATTAATTTGCTTACTACCTGCGAAATAGAGCTGATACTAGGGGAAAGAAGTTTGGATACGCCAGCTCCACCTTTGTTCGCGAAGTCTGGGATCGTGGGTGACAGTCCACATCGTTTATGGACCATACATATCGTTTGCAGAAGGGCATGTCGAAACAATTATTTCGTCAATTGCTGTTGCTTTATAACAATTGTATTCAATCCTTACTCCAAAAGCTCTTTTTCTTGCGGAATTTTTTGTCTTAATGTCATTACTGAATTATTGTCATTCCTGAGGTGCATTAAATTATTGGCAAGGTTGAGCCATGAATCGAACTACAAGGCGAAATTCTGCACTTGTGTTAATTGAGGAATTACTTATCTAGAATGGAGGAAAAATGTTGAAAAAAGGATGGATAATGGGATTATGTGTTTTCGTGCTTGCTAATTCTTTTCCTGTGTATCAAGGAAAAGCTATTGACTTTGAATATGTCACCGCACCTGCAATTGCTCATGGCTACTACCATAGTTTGAGTGTAGCCAGCGATGGGTCGGTCTGGGCGTGGGGAAACAACCAAAATGGACAGCTGGGCAATAACTCAACGGCCAGCCGCACCATCCCAGTCCGCGTAGAAGCTTTGGAGGAAGTAGAATCCGTCGGAAGCATGGTGTATTCCAGCCTGGCACTCAAGGATGATGGCACCGTATGGGCCTGGGGGCAAAACGAAGATGGGCAGCTGGGGGACGGCACATTTGAGGAACGTCGGATCCCCGTCCAAGTTAAGGGTTTGAAGGATATCATCGAAATTACCGACGGCTTGGGTTTTCATGCCTTGGCTTTGAGAGAAGATGGTACAGTTTGGGCCTGGGGGGATAATGAAAATGGACAATTAGGGGACGGGACAACAGATCTCAGTCTGCAAGCTGTTCAAGTTCAGGGACTTGAAGATGTTATTGCCGTGGCAGCCGGAGGCTACTTCAGCCTAGCCTTAAAGCAAGACGGGTCGGTCTGGTCGTGGGGAAGCAATGACCAAGGACAATTGGGCGACGGTACGACCACACGAAGGTTCTCTCCAGAGCCTGTACCTGGGATAAGTGATGTAATTGCTATCGCAGCGGGCGGCACTCATAGTCTGGCGCTTACGTCGGATGGGACGCTTTGGGGATGGGGGGAAAACAGTTGGGGAGCGGTGGGAGCTGGCGTCGATAACTCTCACGTATCTGCTCCTACTCAAGTTGCACTTTTGAATGATGTTGTAAAGGTGGCTGCTGGTGGATTCCATAGTGCGGCGATCAGAAAAGATGGAACCTTATGGACATGGGGCTTGAACAATTTCAGCCAGCTTGGCGACGGGACGTACACAAGTAGAAATTCGCCTGTCCAGGTTTTAGATCAAGCGATTGATGTGTCAGCTGGCGGGTACTCGACAATCGCCATAAAACAAGACGCCAATGTATGGGCTTGGGGGTTGAATTCCTCCGGTCAGTTGGGTGACAGTACGGCTACTTTAAGAGCAGAACCAGTCCAGAGTCGCGCGTCACTGGATTTCTCGGCGCCTATTCCGCTCAGTGCCCAGATAACACCAGAATACACCGGCTATAGTGAATTGACGCTTCACTGGGACAAAGCGACTGATAATATCAGTCCGCAAGAACAGTTGGAATACATGGTGTATCAGTCGGACTCGGCCAATCTAAATACGGTTGCAGCCATGGAGATAAATGGAACTCCGTTACATACGTACACTTCGGATATCGACACAATGGTGATTGGCGATTTGACAGCAGGCGAATCGTATTATTTCAATATTATTGTTCGAGATGCCCGAGGAAATAAACGAGCTTACACGATGCAGCAGGCGATGTTGTCTGAACCAGAAAAGTACACCGTCACGTATGACGGCAATGGCCATACTGGAGGGACACCACCTGAGGATGAACAAATTTACGAAACAGGGGACGAGGCGCTCGTGCTTGACAATGCCAATGAGCTTGTCCTGCTGGGACATTCGTTCGTTGGCTGGAATACCGCTGCGGACGGGTCCGGGACGTCTTATACGCCGGGAAATCTTCTGAGCATCACTTCTTCCGTGACCTTGTATGCGAACTGGTTGCCTGACTCCAGCAATGTCAATAGCCTGAGTGAGCTTCGAGTATACGCTGCCGAGGAAGAGCTGGAGCTGAGTCCGGCTTTTGCCGAAGAGCAGTTGTCGTATACCGTGGAAGTAGAGAATACTATCGAATCCGTTACGATAACAACGGTAACTGCAGACGCGTCAGCCAAGGCTAGCGTCGAGCTGTTAGACGAGCAAGAAGAGTTGATCTGGGGACCGGTCGATATAACTAGTGGAGAGATGAGCGATGCACTACTGTTACCTTCAGCTAGCCAGACTGTCCGCCTCATTGTGACTGCAAAAAATGGAGAGACACGGTTATATATGATTACCATCGTAAAAGAAGCAGAGCAGCCAGAGGAACCGACAGAACCGGAGGAACCGACAGAGCCGGAGGAACCGACAGAGCCGGAGGAACCGACAGAACCGGAGGAACCGACAGAGCCGGAGGAACCGACAGAGCCGGAGGAACCGACAGAGCCAGAGGAACCGACAGAGCAAGAGGAATCCAAAGAGCCAGAGGAGCCCACGGAGCCTGATAAATTTGAAGGGCCTGTCATTAGAGAAATTGCAATTCGTCCTGACTCCTCATACCAGGTAGAATACCGCGTTGGTGATGCGTTAAATGTTGCAGGGATGAAGCTTGAGGTGCGCCGGGCTGATGGCAGTAAGACTTCCGTATCAGTAACGGCAGATATGGTCAGCGGTTTCGACAGCAGTCAAGTGGATGCCCATCAGACGTTGACAGTTGCATATCAAGGATTCGAGGTTACCTATACCGTGTCTGTAGCGAAGCGAGTGCCTACTGATCTGGCTGATCCTCACGAGCCAGAGGACCTCGAATCAAAGCCGATTGATTTTGTCGACGTTCCAGTAGCGCATTGGGCCAAACTGGAGATTGACCGTCTGACAGCGTCTGGCGTTGTCTTAGGGTATCCGGATGGCAGCTTTAAACCAAACCAAAGGATAACAAGAGCGGAATTTGCACAGTTAGTTGTTCAGGCGCTTGGATTGCAAGCTGCGGGCGACGATGTCATATTTGAAGATACGAAAACCCATTGGGCGCGAGACCCGATTGCCATAGTACAGCTTTCCGGCATTGTCACTGGAATGAGCGATCATACCTTCGCTCCAGACCAAGAGATAACCCGTCAAGAGATGGCGGTCATCTTGATGCGCACTCTGGGGTTGGAAGGAAGTAACGACTTTACCCGTTTTAAGGATGAGGCTGCTTTTGCAGCCTGGTCAAGAGAAGCGGTTGGGGCCGCTGCTTCCAGTGGTGTGATGCTCGGTTATCCAGATGGCAGCTTCGGTCCCGATCGCCATGTGACGAGAGCGGAAGCCGCGGTGATCGTCACACGTTTGTTATCGCTCCGATAAGTCATAGTTGGATCGTCGTATGAGCATGCGAGTCACCATCCGTGGGATTATTCGTGGGACCGAAAAGAACCAATTTGAACCAAACCTAAACATGACTCGTGCGGAATTTATCACGATTCTCGTTCGTGCTTTAGGTTGCAAGCACCAAACGAAACAAGATCATTTAAGGGTGTTAAGGAACCATCCTGGTATAGCGAGAGCATTAAGGCTGCTCTTGTTAATGGGTTGATCCAAGGGTTAGATAACAGGTCCTTTCGCCAGGCGGAATCCAGTACCCGTGAACATGCCATGATGATCACGAATGCTATGGCAGTCATAGGTATCGTAGATAATAAATTATCGGAACCGGTACAGGAAAATGCGATGTTTGTTTAGTACGGATCGCAGAAGCATCCAACGGTGTGGAAGCGCTTGGACTGGTGGATGCTTACAAGTCTTACCTTTGACGGCGCAGAAATGATAAAGAAATCTTAGCATTTGTTCACATGAATTTTCGGCAGGGGCGTTCATCAAGCGTTAACGATCGGTCTATTCTGGATTGGCAGTCAATCATAATGATGTTTCAAATATGGGTTTGTTTAGGAAAGCTTATACGCAGAAAGCACATCAAATCGTCATCATGAACGTAACGACAATCATGAAAGGGTAAAGCTTGTCTTTAGCTTCCACCATACATTTGTGTACCAGCGCGCTATCTCGCAGTCGAGGTGGCGCGTTTTTTTGTCAAAACAACAGAGTTCGATTCATGTAATCTTCACCAAAGCAAAGGAGCTGTCTCCCTCACCTTGGCAGTGCCTTTTTATTTATTAAGCAAAAATTGACGGTGTGTTAAACGAACGTTAATCTTCAGAACGTGAGAATCAGATAGTATTAACATAGAAGTAACTGTTTTTCTTGCAATGTTTTAAATGTGAAGTCATCTATCCCATCCTAATCTTAGGAAGTGTTAATGACTATAGTAAGAGTTTATATGACTTACTTTTGTTCTAAAATTTATTTGGAAGTGATGTGAAAGAGTGATGAAACAAAGATGGGGTAGAAGGCAATTGTGGTTCTTGGCAAGTCTTCTTTTTTTGACAACGATCGTATCTCCCGAAGCAGCATTAATGGCCCAAGATGCGGTTACTCCGATCAGTGGGGACTATGAAATTGTGACCGATGGTATGTATGAAATAATAGACACAGAAAGGACCCCGATGGAAATCGAAATTGCTGATGGGGTTACAGAAGTCTCTTTGCAACAAAACAATTCGGACACAGTGAATGCAGTAATTGTCACGAACAATTCAACATCCCTTCAATTGACCATTGAGGGTTTGCAGCTTACATCACATAGTCCGATCCAGTTGCTTGGCTCCGGTGAAGTGAGGTTAATCCTTGTCGAGGAGAATATCCTGATCGCGGATGCAAGTACAGCTGGTGTTGCTGTAGAAGGGGATGCCAAATTGGTCATCTCCGGAGAAGGCTCGTTGGTCGCACAAGGTGGCATTGGTGCAGCTGGCATCGGCGGCTCTCCATACGGAAATACAGGAACGATTGAAATTGAAGAGGGAACAATTACAGCGCTTGGTGGCGGTGATAGCGGGGTCTTTTCAGGAGGGGCTGGGATTGGCAGTGGACGTTTGGGGTCTACCAGCGAAATTACGCTTCATGGTGGCTTCATTCGTGCCGAGGGAGCGAGCGGCGGCGCTGGGATTGGTGGCGGTGCCCTTGGAGATAATGCGATGATCACCATTAATGAAGGAGTGATTCATGCAATAGGGTCTAATGGTGGTGCTGGCATCGGTGGTGGCGGAGGTGCAGAAAGCGATACGATTAATATTCATGGAGGTAGAATCACAGCAATCGGCGGATACCTAGAATACAATGGTCAGCTAAGTGGTGCAGGGATTGGTGGAGGTTATAACAGTTCAGGTGGTGACATCACCATTACGGGTGGTCAAGTTTCGGCTGAAGGTGGGCAAGCAATTGCTGCTGGAATTGGAGGGGGGGCTATCTATATTGAAGGCAACTATTCTACTCAATCTGCAGACATTCAATTGCAAGGGGGGATTGTCTTTAGTACCCCAGGGTATAACGGCGAGCGATTTAGTGGATTGTTTCCAGAAGGCGAAGGCCCCTCGCTGCTTACTTTAGAATTTATCGAGACCATTAATGGAGAATCATCACCCGTTGCAGAGACAGATATAAGTGTAAAAAAGAACATCGTTCGCACCGATGCCAATGGAATGTTGTATTTGTATGTCCCAGAAGACAACTATACACTGGAAGATTTTGAGTTCACTGGATCAGACGGTTATCGTGCGCTATCTATGATTCCCGAGACGATTCAAGTAGCTTCTCAACAGTCAAACCAAGGGGTTATTGAATGGTCGGATCGACATCAGGTGAACTGGCATTTGGCAGGAGGAACGATGGATGACACTGCCGCGGTAACGGACGCCGAGGACGGAGCGTCTATTGATGCACCTTCGCCTTCGCCTCTCCGTAATGGGTACACGTTTTCAGGCTGGTATATCGATGAAATGTATACTACAAAAGCCCAGTTCCCATTCGTTGTAGAGCAAAACACGGATTTTTATGCCGCTTGGACTTCTAGTTCTTTGTACTTGCCTGAGGCTGAAATGGTGACTGGCATTTATAACGAGCCCTACAACGCATCCATCCCTGCTGCAACAGACGGAACGGGCAATTACACTTATGAACTGTCCAGAGGTAGTTTGCCAGATGGATTCACCCTGAACGAGAGGACCATTGAAGGGATGGCTGAGAAAGCTGGTCGATATGAATTTGAAGTGAAAGCAACCGACCTTGGTTCTGGGAACATAATTGAGCAAGGGTATGTAATTGAAGTGAAGCAAGCAGTTCCTGTTCCTATTCATGAAGTGAAGGCAGATCGACTTCAAAGAAGAGAGCCACTAAGGCAGGCAACGCTGACGGGCGAATTTCAGCATACGACGACAGGTGAGTTGGTGCCTGGTTCGTTAGCTTGGGTAGAGCCTACGTTTGTTCCAACTCAAAATAGATCGAATCAAGACTGGGTTTTCACGCCAACCGATCAGTTTAACTATTCAGAAGTGAAAGGCAATGCAATTGTCACATTCTCAGCACGCTCAGCCAGTAGTAGTGATGAAGACTCATCTTTATCTAGCAACGCAAACCTGGCAGAGCTGCAACTATTGGCAGACGGTCAAGAGCTCGAGCTCAGCCCGTCATTTGCATCTGGTACGACAGAATATACTGCTCGAACAAACGTTGGAAAAATTGAAATTGCAGTAAAAACAGCTGATCCTTCCGCAAAAGTCTACCTAGGTGATGAAGAGGAGGATGATCAGTTCATAATCGATTTGGATGAAGGCATAAATAGAATCACTTTGACTGTGCAGGCAGAGAACGATAGGAAGAAAAATTACAAAGTGACGATTACCCGAGATATGTCTAAACAACAGGAGTCAGATGTCAATGCTCCTGAACTGGATGAGCCTTCGCGAGGTCCAGCCAATCCTGTAGCTGGGTTTACCGATATTTCCGGACATTGGGCAGAAAACGCCATTCATCAAGCGGCATTTAGTGGAATGATCAATGGCTACCTAGATGGTTCGTTTAGGCCGAATGAGTCGATTACGCGAGCCGAATTTACTGTTATGTTGATGAAATCAGGCAACATGAAGAGAGAAGCAACCGCACATGAACGCCTTTTTGCGGACCAGAATCAAATTGAACCATGGGCTAAAGAAGCCGTCTCGCGAGCGGTGCAGAATGGAATTGTTTACGGGTATGAAGATAACAGCTTCCGTCCGAACGCACCTCTAACTAGAGCGGAGATCGCAGTCATGATTGCCCGTGCGCTAAAATTACAGGCTGATACCAAATTATTAAATCCTTTCACAGACAATAATGAAATTCCAGAATGGGCATCCGATGAAGTCGAAGGAATTCGCAATCTTGGCGTTATCGATGGACGAAGTGGGAACCGTTTCGTACCAAACGGTATAACATCCCGTGCAGAAGCGACCGTTATGCTGCAAAGAGCGTTGGAACTGGAGTTTAACGAAAGATAGAAAAGCAGTAACAGCGTCTATTTAACGCTAAATGAAATAGAATCAACTACTCCACTTGGAGACAAAGTCTTATGAGCAGAAGAATTATACAACCGCAAAACGACTGGTTCACAGTCTACAGAGAAAAAAGTGGGAGAAGGGACATTTTAACATGCGTCAAAATTGGAAATTTCTCAACAATGTATTGCTCATTTCAGCGACTGTCATCGCTTTAAGCCTCATGACATTTTCCATGGCTTGGGCAAAGGAAGAAAGTGAAGCCAGTCCGTTCAATGCTCAAAATACTGCTTCTTTTGACAGGCCAGTTGCAGTAGCCATTAATGATCAAGGACACGTCCATGTCGCTGATAGTGGCAGCAATCGAATCATTGTTCTAGCACCTGACGGGAAATACGTGACGGAGTGGGGCGGCTTAGGAAGCGGTGATGGACAGTTTTCCTATCCTAGTGGAATTGCGTTTGACTCGGATGGACATGTTTATGTCGTGGACCGCGATAATCATCGCATTCAAAAATTTGATACAAGTGGGTCGTACCTTGCCGAGTGGGGATCACCTGGCAACGAGGAAGGAGAGTTCAGAAACCCATCAGGGATTACAGTATCACACAATGGTATCGTCTATGTGACGGATCGTGATAACCATCGCATCCAAAGCTTTGATTCGGATGGGAATTTTCTAGGTCAATGGGGAAGCTATGGAGATGGAGATGGGGAGTTTAATAGACCGTACGGTGTTGCCGTCGACGATGACGGGAATGTCTATACGACTGAAAGTGAAAATCACCGTGTTCAAAAATTTAGTGCTGATGGTTCGTACGTTAGCCAATGGGGAAGCCAAGGGGATGGAGACAGTCAGTTTCAATATCCTTTTAGTATTGCGATAGAGAATGTGAACAGTTATATCTATGTACCAGATGCTCAGAACCATCGTATTCAAAAGTTTGATTTAGAAGGGAACTTTTTAGCTGAATGGGGGCAGTCAGGGGACGGTAATGGTCAATTTAATTTTCCAAATGGTGTTGCCATTGATAGCGACGGCAACGTCTATGTGTCGGAAGCCAGTAACCACCAGATCCAAAAGTTCGATTCAGATGGGAATTTTCTAAACAGGTGGTCTGGAGCGGTTTCAGTGCCGGAATCGCCGCGCAATGTTACAGCAGAGCCAGGAAACGGCCAAGCGACGGTTACGTTCGATCCGCCTTTATTTGATGGTAACCAACCGATCACAAGCTACGAGGTCACGACGTATCCAGGAGAACACACGACAGTAGGAACGGAAAGCCCGATGACGGTTGGTGGTCTCACTAACGGCGAAAGCTATACGTTTACCGTAAGAGCGAGCAATTCAGCGGGGAGCAGTGCAGAGTCCTCTGCCTCTGACAGCACCATACCTTTCGCTGAAACGATGACGGTGACGCTAGATGCACAAGGTGGCTCGGTGGACTATGATGAGCTAACAAAGCAGTATGGAGCGACTTACGGGCAAGGCTCGGATGGCGTGACAGTGGAAGCTTTGCCTAATCCAAAGCGCGAAGGGTATGCGTTTAAAGGCTGGTATACTGAGCCAAATGGAGCGGGAACTGTGGTGACGAATTCCACGAAAGTAACGAGTGAGGAAGATCATACGTTGTTTGCTGATTGGACACTGCTTCACTCGGAGCCCCCGTTTCCAGATGATGAGAAAGAAGAAGGGACTGAGAAGAAAGAAAGGAAAGAACGCAAAAAGAAAGAAGAGCAGAAGGAGCAAGAAGGACCAGAAGAACCAGAGAAGTATGTGGACATTTACTTCAATGGAACGGTGGTCGACGCAGGGATTTTCTCAACTAAGGAGATGAAGGGACAACAGCAAAGCATCTTGATCATTGATGCGGGGAAGTTGGATGATTTGCTTGTAACGGCGGGGCCAGCTCCTGTTTTAGAACTATCGCTGGAGGGTTCCTTTGATACGTTTATAGGGAAATTAAACGGACACACTCTTCATCAACTAGCTACGAAACAAGGGCGCATTGAGATCCAAACCAATCATTTCACCTATGTAGTGCCGGCGGCAGCGATCAATGTCGAAGCGTTGACCTCATCACTGGAAAATTCAGCGTCACTCAATGAGGTGTCTGTGGAGATTGAAATTTCGTCGCCTTCCTCAGAAGTAATTGAAGCAATGACTAGGAGGAACGAGAAAGAAAGTCTTGAATGGATCACGCCTCCTCTGGAATACTCTGTTAGAGGAATCTACGAAAACCAAAGCCGTTTAATTACGAACTTTGACGCATATGTCGAGCATTGGGTGAACATTTCACCTCCAAAGGAAACAGGAAAATTTCTCACGGGAGCATTGATCAACGCAGATGGCAATATTCATCATGTCCCCACGAAAATAGTCTATCAAAACGGTGAGTCTTATGCTGTGCTGAGTAGCACATATGGAGGTATGTTTGCAGTTGTGTCCAGAGAGGTTGCCTTAAATGATATAGCAGGACATTGGTCAGAAGCAGCGGTTCAAGATATGGCCAATCGTGGAATCATTAGCGGTATTGGAAAGGACCAATTTGAGCCAAACAGGAATATTACCCGTGCGGAATTTGCCTCGATTCTCGTTCGAGCCTTAGGCCTGCAAGCGTCGATCGAAACAAGTTCATTTCATGATGTGAAGGAATCGTCCTGGTATAGCCAAGCCATTAAGACTGCTTATGATAATGGGTTGATCCAAGGATTTGAGGACGGGACTTTCCGACCGGCGGAGGCAATAACTCGTGAACAAGCAATGGTGATAATCGCGAAAGGCATGGAAATAACGGGTATGGAAGAATACGTATCGGAACCAATACATGAGAATGTACTTGAGCCGTTCGAAGACCAGAGAGAAGTCGCAGCGTGGGCAAGAAGAAGTGCAGCGACCAGTATACAAGCGGAATTGCTTGAGGGAAGAAGTGCGGCAATACTCGCACCGAAAGAAACGATCACAAGAGCGGAGGTTGCCGTCATGATCCAACGGTTATTAAAGAAATCTAATCTGATCTAAATGTAACATCGCAGAAGAACGTCTTTTCTGCGATGTTTGTTTCGTATGTCCAGGGCTTAACCTAAACAACGGTTAATTAACACCTTTTTATAAAGGCTTATATCTAATAAATTGCGATCGGCCCATAAGGACCAGCGATAATTTCAATCTTCGTCTCAAAAATATCTGTTAAAATGTATGGGTGCATCACTTCTTCTACTGTTCCAAGAGCGGCAATTTGTCCATGTTTCATTGCACATATTCGATCCGAATATTTGGCTGCAAAATTAATGTCATGCATTACGGTCAAAATGGTTCTTTCGAATTCATAAGCGGCATGCCTTAGATGCTCCAACATTTGAACAGAACGAGCTACATCAAGGTTGTTCAGAGGCTCGTCCAAAAGTACGTATTCCGTCTCTTGAGTACGATCTTTCTACGTCTTCCTTTATATGATTAGAAAATTTTTTTCGTTCCCATTGTCACAAATCAGTGCCTTACTATGTCATATATACAAAACATAGAATGGGGCTGAGAAAAGATGCACGATTAGACATGCGCATTTTTGGAGGCGGCCAGCAAAGACTTATTACGTTCAAAGTAATAATGGAAACATCTCCGGGCATGGCAAATTAAAAAATTGATCAGATGATTCAAAGACAATGAGGAGGAAATTGAATGACGATATTAGTTACCGGGGCAACGGGAACCGTAGGGCGGCACGTCGTGAACCAACTTATTCAAAGGGGGCAAAAGGTACGTGCCTTGACACGTAACCCGTTGAAAGCCAAACTTCCTAAAGGTGTAGAGGTTGTCAAGGGTGATTTAAGTGATCCAAGTACGTTAGCTTCTGCGCTGGCGGACGTAAGCGGCATGCATTTGATTACAACAGGCGCAGAGTATACTCCGTTACAGACGGGACCTGAAATCATTGAACTTGCCGAGAGAGCCGGGGTGCGAAGGATTAGCGTGCTATGGAATGGAGAGAAAGGCCCTTTTGAACGGGCAGTTGAGGCAAGCGGTCTGGGGTGGACGCAGCTTCAAGCCTTTGAGTTTATGGCAAATACACGAAAATGGGCGGACACTATACGTTCTGAAGGGGTCGTGAGAGATCTGTTCGGCGGATCACCAATTGCTCCTGTTCATGAGGCGGATATTGGCAGAGTCGTAGCGGTTGCGTTAACCGCGGAAGGCCATGCAGGTAAAATATACACGTTAACAGGGCCAGAAAGTTTGTCGGTTCAAGAGAAGATTCGGATCATCGGCGAGGTGATCGGACGAGACATTCAGTTTATCGAAAGCTCCGAAGAAGAAGAACGCGAACAGATGAGAAAAATGGGTGTACAGGAGGAAGCCATTGATTACGTGATCAAATGGCACCTGAATCCGCCTGCATTGGCCAGTACAGTTTTTCCGACCGTTCAGGAAGTAACGGGGCTCCCACCTTATACATTCACAGCATGGGTCGAGGAAAATGCAAATGTATTTATAAAACAATGAGCGTAGCATGCCAAGCTGCTGACTAATCTAACGCCACAATATCTGGTGGGTTACCCGATATTGCGGCGGTTTCCGAATTTGTTTTAAAAAATGACGAAAGTAACTTCTTTCCATTGACATAATGACCAAAGACAGTGGTGACACTGTTCTTTTTTTTGTACATTTAATGGGTCAGGAGGATTTTTGAAGACTTAAGTTAAGCGAGGGTTATTTATAAAACAGAATGACCAAGTACGAACGATGGTACCTATCTAGTAAAATTGGACTTCTTGTTGAATACACATCCGGAAGATGCGTTAGTGATTACCAAAGTAGAGGCACGTTCAGATGATGAAGTGATCATCCGCTTGTGTTGCTGTTTTTTATTGGGGTGATCTATTGCGAGGTAGGCGTTAATTTGGTTGAACAGAGGAAAGGTTAATGAGAGGAGATTTAAGACATGTACAATAGGAAAGAGTCGACGCTACCGACTGTCCGTGGTGACAGGATTGTGGAACTGGACATCATTCGCGGGGTCGCATTGCTAGGGATTTTGTTGGCAAATATGCCCTTGTTTTCTTACCCGTATCCTTATTTTGAACTGTTGCATGTATCTCTTTGGAACGATAGTTGGAATCGCTTCATCATGTTATTTTTGAATGTTGCCGTAGTAAACAAATTTATTACGATTTTCTCTTTTCTGTTCGGGTTAGGCTTTATCATCTTCATGGAACGGCTTAAACTGCGCGGAGAAAGACCGGTGGTGCGATATGTCAGGCGGCTGTTGTTTCTTATGCTGCTGGGCGTTCTCCACAGCACTTATATTTGGTACGGGGACATTCTACTGATCTATAGTGTATTTGGCTTTATATTGTTGTTGTTCCGCAATCGTTCTCCCAAAGTGCTTCTCAACTGTGGAGTAGCTCTACTACTCGTTTCTGCTTTACTGCTAGCCTTGCAAACATTTGCTTTCGACAACAGGTTGGCCATTGAGTTGGCACCTGCAGAGCAATTGGAGCAAGCGGCAGACCAATCAATTACCGTATACCAAACGGGTAGCTTCGCTGAGATGATCAACCAACGCTCGACGGACTCCGATATCATCTCGGTCAGCATGTTTTATACCGCTATCTTGTCTCTCGGCATGTTCTTCATTGGTGCTTATGCAGGCAAACGAGGCTACTTCCGTGAGCTCGACAAGCATAGGCAAACGGTTAAGTCAGCATGGATCTGGAGCGCGGCAATCGGCCTGCCCTTTCTTGCCATTCAGTTTGCGCTAAAATATACGATCGATAGTACCCATACAGGGCTGAATCTTGCACAAGTTCCCGCTCTACTGATCGCAAGTCCGGCGATCGCCATCTTCTATATAACTTCGCTGCTGCTTCTGCTGAGAACTGCTCTTGGGCAGCGAGTGCTCGCTCCTTTCGCGGCGGTTGGTCGTATGGCACTGACGAACTATTTGCTGCAATCCATCATTTGCATAACGATTTTTTACAGCTTTGGATTCGGCTTGTTCGCGCAAGTAAGTCCTTGGTATGGTCTTCTGTTGGCGATCGCCATCTATGGGCTCCAGCTTGTATTGAGCAATTTATGGCTGAAACGATATCCCTTTGGACCGTTAGAATGGCTGTGGCGCACGGCGACTTACGGTAAGCTCGGAGCCAACAGGAAAAGATAATTGATACAAAATGCATAATGTTTGCTAGAAGATCTTGCTTGTATATTTCTAAACTTTCTTTTGTCACAAAAAAGCACCGGCCCTCGTCATCGTAGTATCAAATCCACAAGGAGTGTGTCATTTGAAGACGTATGATATCGCGATCGTCGGCGGAGGGCTGGCAGGGCTGACTGCTTCCGTCTATTTAGCAAGAGCCGGTTTCTCTGTTGTTCTGTTAGAGAAGTCCGCGCAAATCGGCGGGCGTGCTATAACCATCAGGAAGAATGGGGTTTTATTTAATTTAGGAATTCACGCCCTTTACCAAGGCGGGGCTGCAGAGCAGGTGTTAAACGAATTGAATGTGAAGGTGGAGGGAGGAGCACCAGCCTCTAAAGCAGGCATCGTATGGAATGATCGGTTTCATGCGTTTCCTGGCAATGGCCTTTCCTTGTTAACCTCTAAACTTTTTTCTGGCGCGGCATTGATGGAGCTGGGGAAATTGATTTTTTCGTTAGGCAAAACGGATCTCAATCATTTACCGCCGATGAGCCTGCGAGAGTGGGCAGAGGAATCCATTAGCGACCCCATGGTGCGCCATTTCATCTATGCGGTTTGCCGGGCGAATTCCTTTGTGCCCGATCCGGATGCACATCTGGCTGCGCCTGGTATTAGACAGCTTCAACGCTCATTCAGAAGAAAAGCATTTTACGTTGACCATGGCTGGGGATTCATCGTAAAAGGATTGGAACAAAAGGCCATTCAGGAAGGCGTGACAGTCCTGAAGCAGCAAAATGTAAAGCAGATTGCTTTTGATGGGGTAAAACATACCATCCATGTAGCCGATGGTGAAACATTGCGTGTGAATGATGTGGTCATGGCAGCGGGATTAAGGGAAAGTTTAAGACTCTTCAAAGGAGCAGAACAAACCTCCTTAAGCCGCTGGGGGGACGATTCGCAGCCTATTTTCGCTGCTTGTCTTGATATTGCTTTGCACAAGCTGCCTAAGCCAGATTTGAACCGGAGCGCTGTGTTTTTTTTGGGTCAGCCGCTATTTTTAGTAACTCCCTCAAACTTTTCCAAAGCAAGTGACGATGGGTCAGCCATCGTGCAAGTGGTGAAGCACCTCGGTACAGATAGAGGAGAAAGCAATCCAAAGCAGGATGAAAAACAATTGGAAAAGGCACTTGACCTCATACAGCCTGGCTGGCGTAGTGAGGTGGCAGCCCGCCAATTTTTGCCGCGTATGACAGTGGTCCATGGCTTTAACTCGGTCAACACACCTTCCAAAGCGATCGGCCCGGCGGTTCCAGAAATTCCAGGTCTTTATGTGGCAGGCGATTGGGTCGGACATGGAGAACTGTTAGCAGATACCGCATTTGCAAGTGGAAAACGGGCAGCGGAAGCGATTATACTGCGTCACGAACATGAGAGTAAAAGCAGGTCAAAAACTATATGAATGAAGAGGATGGGGGAATATGCGATTAGCACAGTAAAAGCATACACAGAATGGAAGCCGATGCTGACTGGGCTGGCGTATCGTATGCTCGGCAGTATGATGGATGCAGAAGATATTGTTCAGGACGTCTTTATCTCTTGGGAAAAGACACCACAGGAGCACGTCCGACATCCCAAATCATATTTATGCAGAATGGTGACAAACCGTTGTCTTGATTATTTAAAATCAGCGGCATATCGACGTGAACAATATATTGGTGAATGGCTGCCTGAACCCATCATTACAAATCATAACGCAGAAACCGATCCTTCCGATGCGTTTGTAGCTAAAGAATCGCTCACAACGGCCTATCTTATACTTTTACAGCAGCTCTCAGTAACGGAACGGATGGTCTTTCTTCTTCGTGAAGTGCTGCGCTATGATTACGATGATATTGCGGACATTGTGGATAAAAGCAGCGTCAATTGTCGGCAAATTTTTCGCAGGGCAAAACGGAGCCTGGGAGATATTCCTGAACAGCCGTTGACGCTGTCATCCAAACAGCAAGCGCTGGTGGAACAATTCACCCAAGCGTTACAATCCGAAAATACCGATCAGCTCCTGGACTTACTGTCACCGGAAGCCATTGTGTATTTTGATGCCGGTGGTAAAGCGCTCGCACCTCTTCGTCCCATTTTTGGCCCCGAGCGGATCAGCCGTCTCTTTGCGGGCATTGTGTCTGATGCTCCCCCTGATTATCGGTTTGCACTTTGTGAAGTGAATGGTCAACCTGGTGCGATTGCCTATACGGGAACTCAGGTGTTTGCTGCCATTTCGTTTCAATACTGCGGTAATTACATTGAAGCAATTTATATTGTTATGAATCCGGAGAAGCTACAGCGTCTTTAGCTCGTTCCCCTTCCGAGCATCTAGCGCAGCGTAATGTCGTGTGGTCCTTAGTCTATTTAAAGACGAAAAGTCTACGCTACGCTGTCCTTTCCTATGTTTTTGTGAACATTGGGATTTTGCCGGTCCTTACTTTTCTTAACATCTATGTTCCTTAACATATAACACGCTACATCTGTGCCCACAAACCCGCAATCCATGCAAGACTAGGATTTGCGGGTATATGTTTGCTGTGATCTGGCGTCTCTGCTTGAAGCGCGTCCAAAATATTCTCCAAAGTAGGTTGCTTTTCAGAATGTGGGACTGCTTGAATCAATAAAGCCATTGACTTTGACGCTAACGTATATGTTTGAATAAGGTTGTAGTGCTTTTTGAAAGGAGGCAAACAATGTGGGTCACGGTGGCGGGTTTAGCCTTGTTAGATAGTCTAAGTTTTGCTTCAATTGTTATGACATTAGTTATGCTTTTATCATCTTCTTACTCGCCGCTTCGAATGATGACGTACTTGCTGACGGTTTCATTTTTTTATTTTATTCTAGGCACCCTTCTTAATCTAGGGTTCGATTCCCTGCTTCAATCCCAGTTTTCTGAATGGAGGTCATCCTCAATAATGCCTTACATCCAAGTCACTTCTGGGATCGCTTTGATTCTACTGAGTATTTGGCTAGATAAGAAACCTAGGAAATCTTCTTCAAAGATAAGCAGATTCAAACCTAAAAATACATTTGCTTCCATGGTAAAGTTGGGGTTCTTGGTAGCACTTATTGAGTCGATGACGATGCTTCCATTTCTATCTTTTGTAGGGATTGTCACAGCGAGTGAACTGACTTTCTTTGAATGGGGCCCACAACTGGCAGCCTATGTGCTTATAATGATTGCACCTCCTACGATTCTGGTAGCTCTAAAAACGCTTATCGGGACAAAGGTCGATTCATTATTAGTGCAAATCAACCGTAAAATCGCTCCTTTTGTGAATGGAGCTGTGAGTACAGTGGCGTGCATTGCCGGACTTTATTTAATTGCCGACGTGATCGCCAAGTAAGAAAAAAGAAAGGAGAAAACGCATGATTTATTCCATAGGCGAACTGATCAATAGAATTAAGATTAGCAGGAGAACACTCCATTATTATGATGAAATCGGCTTACTGAAACCAACAATATCAAGAGAAAATGGGTACCGTTATTATGATGAAAGTGCCGTCCTGAAACTGCAGACAATCCTTTCACTGAAATCAATGGATTTTTCTCTTGATGAGATCAAAGAATTGTTTGATACAACTCCGGAGACGTCCGATACGCCAGATGACCCTTGGATGCCGTTGCTACAAATGCAAATTGACCAGGCCACTAGGAAAATTGACGATTTGAAGAGAAAGCAATTCATTCTCAGAAGCGTTAGCCATACGTTGGTGATGTCGGGAAAGAGGGTAGATGAAGACATTTTTCAATTGATGAAAAAAATTGAAAGTCCTCATTTTGTGGAGGGAGAAATACCTGCGACATTTCCTAAAGAAGTATTTTCCGACGACGAAATCAGAGTGCTTGAGCGTCTTCCTTTAATCGGGAGTGAGGATCCTCGCGTTGCAGAGACCATTCATTTAATCAAGCAGACGCGATCGGCAATGCACAAGGGGATAGAACAGGCCGAAGAAGATCGTTTAGCTCATCTCTGGGCAAATTGCATTTCAAAGTGGTTTGACGGTGATTTGGCATTACAAAATAAATATTTTACCTTTATTGATTCTGCCAGCAAGGAGAAGCCGATCGTCTTCGGGCTTGATGATGAAGTCATTCGATTTATCGATCAATTGATGAATACCACACAACAGAGAGAGGAATCTGAACATGAATCTTGAACAGGAATTCGGAAATCGTGAAGACTTTAAGAAGCATTTGACTCTGTTTATCGTTGCCCATATTATCGTCAATATATGGTTGCGCATGGACGTAGACTTTCTGTCCGGTCTAAAGGAATCAATTACCCAAGGGAGGATATGGTATTACCATGAACAAACTGGCCTATTTATCACGGTGATATGGTTCCTTTTTTTAGCAGTGCAAGGGGTTTACACAGGGTTAAAAAGAAAGCGAAAAGAAGTGGAAAGATAAGCTTAAATTGTTCCCATTACACATTTGGCAAGTTGCTATCCTTAGGGTTTAAGAAGCTTTTTGGAAAAGGGGACTATAGTTTACAACATGTCATTCACATTACAAAACTGTTCGATGATCTGTTTTTTCATATGTGTTACCGGGTAACTATTGGGGTAAGCCGTCAGCATGAACATCATGCCATGGAGCGTTGAAGAAAAATATAGCGATTGCATACGTGGATGGGGTACTCCCATAGCCATAAAAATATCACATTGCAGTTCGAATTGCTGAGCCATGGCGTCATTCAGTAGCTGACTTTGCTTGAATAAGACCAAGTCTTCTTTTGGTTGTGTTTGGAGGTGCAAATAGAAGCGGTACACTTCGGGATTACGCTTCACGCCGTTAAGTGCTCCGTCCACGATGTACCTCAATTGCTCAGAAGGAGGGTCAAGTGTTGTAGCCGAACGCATGACTTCATCAATCTCGTCAATTCGGTGCTGTACCATGGTTGCGAGCAGAGCTTCTTTCCCTTTGTAATAATTGTAAAGCAAGCCTTTGGAAACTCTGGCCTTGTTCGCAATATCGTCAATCGAAGCGTCATGATAGCCACGCTCGATGAATATATCCATTGCAGCGGTACGGATTTTCTCACTCGTTTCCTGACGAATGCGATCATTTTCTTCTCGGGTACGTGGCATGTTCTTATTCTCCTTGAATGAATGTTTGAATGTGACGAGACACTTCTGCAGCGTGGGTCAACGTAAGATAGTGATCTCCGCCTTCAATTTCCACAAATTGAACCGAGGGAATTCGTTTAAACTCTTCAGCAATTTTAAGCATATCTGGCCATTCAACTGTACCATAAATGAAAAGTGTATCCGGTTTTATCTCCTCTAACCTCTCAATAGCAGGGGGGTCTGGCCAAATGACTTTGAAGCTTTTCCATTCCGTAAAGACGCGGGTCATGTATTGCGTTGCCATTTCACGAACAAAATCTCGGTATTTGCTGGTCATCGTGACACGATAATTCAGTCCAGCCAAGGACAAGTCAACCAGCTTGGGGATATCCGGAGCTGCGGCATTTACCGAAGCCATCCAATCTGTGAATTCATTAGAAAATTGAAATCCGGTTAAAGCGGGGCAAATGACGACAAGACGTTCGACCATGGAAGGGTAAGCGAGGGTGAAATCCGTGACAGCTTGTCCTCCCATAGAATGTCCAACGAGCGTCACGCGTTCCAGCCCTAAATGTTTAAGCAGGTTGTACAAATCTTCAACTAAGCTAGTGGGGGATTGAGGAGCTGGAGAATGACCGCATCCTCGGCAGTCGAAGGTAATCACTTTCCTAGATTTCGCTAGTATCGGGACGATTTCTTGCCACTCCCTTGAGTCAACCCCTGGACTGTGTACCATCACGATCGGAGAGCCGTCACCTTGAATGTCATAAGAAAGATCCATGAATTTTCCTCCTAATAGGTTAATCAACGAAATATCTGTTCATTATTTCCTTTGATTTCTTTCAACTATTTCTATGTCAAAAAGAGCAAATGCGGACAGATGAGAATGAATTTATTTTTCTTAATTATAGTTTAAGACTGAACGTACAGTCAATAAAAAATCACAATTGTAGTCTTGGCTTAAAGTTTGAAGAAACACGGTAACCGCTTTTTGAAGAGAAAAATATTGTCTGCTGTTGCAGTTGTGATTAAACTATACTTATAGTTTTGGTCTGATTGTATAGTGTAGAACGGACTTATCACCGAATATGGATAGTCCTGAACAGGGTTTTCTGTATCACTTGAGCCTGACCATTTAGGAGGTATTCACATGAATGAGTTGAAACCGTATCAGGATTGGATGGAAAAATGGCTCGATAACCACTTTGATACACCGCACCGAGAGTTTCTCATGTCCCATCCTGCCAAGACGGACGAGGACGATTTCGGTGTGCCGGTCGACATGCAGGACGGCGAAGAAGATGAGGAGGGATGGGTTCGGTGGAAAATGATTCCCTCAACTGTAACTGTTGCACAGATTCGGGAACTTGAACGTGCCCATGGGCTTCCCGTAACAGTTCCTCCACTGTATGCTGCCTATTTTACGACACGTTTTGTGATGAGTGTGACATTGAGATATAACCATTTCGGTATTGAACTGCCCGGGGTGCCTTCAGCCCACCCGCTCCGAGATGTGCATGCCTTATGGGAAAACGGGAAATCATTGATTCGAGAAAGTTATATTCCCTTCGCTACTTATGAGGACGGCGCTGGTCCGATATGCTGGGATATGCTTCAGCCACGGGAAGACGGAGATTATCCCGTCGTTTGGTTCGACCACGAAGCGCTTACCGAAGGAGAGCGCATCCGCCGCTCTGTCCTGGAGACTCTGGCGCAGCCGCTATTCCCTGGGTTCCAGGAGATGTTGAGCTCTGCTGGCAGTGCGTAACAGGGAATTAATGTTTTGATCATAGGTGGTGCGGTTACATAAAGACCGCTATTTTTTCGGTGTTTCCTATTTGAGATACTATGGTTAGCAAGTAAATGTCCATAAAAAAACTGTGGATTATTCGGAGAGAATGCGTCAATACCAATATCTCAATGCACAAGCAATAGAGAGTGACAAAATAAGGTGATTCAGCTTTGCGAAACATTGTAAAAGTTGGTTTTACTCACAATGTATAATCATCTAACACTATAAGTTTTTTTCCTTTTTGTATGCTTGGATTTCTCTTTCATATTCATTCAATAAGCGCGTATGGTAATCAGCTTCATCTTTTTTTCGTGGATATTTCTTTTCTAATTCTGGCATAACTTGCTGCCAGACATAGTTATTTTTAAAATTGTCATACTCCCAATCATACATAAATTCTTCAAAGGTTAAGGAGAGATGATCCGCTACTTTTTGTGTGAATGTAATGACTTCATTCTCTTCATTGCCTTGAGTAATGAACGCCATTTCTTCTCGTATATAGGCATTAATCCTCTCTTCGTCGTGTACGTCGACTCCGTACACGTCCTCAGCAAACTGGAACGTTAGCTTTCTTTCATCGTACGCTTTTTTCGCTTCCGCTAATAAATCATCTTCATCAATCGTTGAATATTGGCCCATCATCTGACCCATAGACAACCTGATCACCCATTTTCTAAGCTCTTCATCAGGTGAATGTAAAGGTTTGGTCGTTTTCCCTAACACCTCATCAGCATCTTCAATAGCGTTTTCCACAATCTCACCTACATCGAAATCTTCGTAGCTCTGTTGCTTTACATGTACAACTTCATCTTCGTTTGCGTCAGCAAATCCACAGCCACTTAGAATGCCAATGAATGCTAAACCGATAATCATGATGAGGATATAGTTTGTTTTGATTTTCTTCAAGCAAGCACCTCCAGTTTGTTTTGTCTAAAGAAGTGTACTGATCGTAAATACTTTATGTTCGTTCATTTGCATTTCTAAGAATTGAGAAAATTTGAAGTCTACCCCCCTACAGTACCATTGATCATAAGTGCTATCAAATACAGTGCTGACATTCTCTATACCGTTTAGTAGTGATCTCGGTGTCCTGCAAGAAATGGGGTCCTTCAATGGTGGAATTGCGAAAGTGTTTAGTGATATTCGGTTGGTTATGGTGTATCTGAAAGCGGGTCAAACACGGAGCTCTCCGCTAATGATGACACATAGACCAAGCACTGACTTTTTCGGATGCAGGTATACGTTACTCTAGGATTGTCATGCTTTATTAAGAGGTAAGGTGAGGATACCTTTACTCATGAGTATAGTATAATTTGGGAAGATCGCTTTAAAATAGATTAGGAAAGAGTGGTTATGTCATGGGAGAGTCTTTTTTCATCCATAAAGATAGTGTCGTCTTGAAGAAAGAAGATAATGAAGAGCTTTTTCCTATTAAAGGCGGTATTGTCCCGGACAGCTTCGGGGTTATTTATGTATATAAGCGTGGTTGGCTGCAATTTGCTTATTTAAAAGATCGCAAAGGCGTCTGGTGGTTTAATGGAGCTAAGAATAAAGTCAGCTTTGTCACCACGGAAGTTGATGGTTTTCGAGTACTTGACGATGATTACGGCCTCGACAGCAATCATCTTTATCTTGAGGACAAGCTCGTTCCAGGTTCGGCCCCTACCAGCTTTGAACTTCTTCAGGATTCTCCTTATTTTGCCCGCGACAAGAACTTCCTTTATGTGAAGAGCAGCAATCATTTTCATGTCTTCGATGATGTTGATGTCACCACACTGGTGGCTTTTAACGCCTATTGTACGGATAAGGATCATCTATTTCATCATTACGATGCTCTTAGTTATGCCAATGAAAGCAAGGGAGAGGTCGTGGATTGGCTACGCGAGAATCAGCCAGAATTACGGGGATGGTGGCACCCGAAATACGAGAAGTCAGCAGACGGTGCAGACCAAGTTGCTTTCGAGTGGTATAAAACCGAAAAGGAGATCTTTTATCGCACTGAGGCAGGCGTTAAAGCTCGTAAGAATCTACGGTCTGTGTACAATCTGGTGCGGAATGCGGATGTGGCGACTTTCGAGCCATTGGATGAGAATTTTTCACGAGACAGCAGGGCGGTCTATTATCAATGGCGTATGATTAAAGGGGCCGATCCGAAGACATTTAAGACGCTTGGCGGTCGGTTTGGTCGAGATACTAGCAAGATCTATTACAACGGTTATTGCGTCGACAGGGCGGATCCCGACAGCTTTTTCCCTTACTTGAGTACCCATTATCTTGGAATCGCTAAGGACAAAGACCATGTATACAGAAATCAGTATACCCGCACAAGTTTGCCGTTCGGTCATCCGGACAATATTCTCCAACCAATCAAAGGTGCAGAAGCGGCCAGCTTTGAATTATTGACGGAGTCAGGAAGTTGGGCTGTCGACGCCGGCAGAGTGTATTTATGGGGAAGTCATGCGAAGAAAATGGATCGTTTAAGCTTTGAACACTTACACGAAGACAGTCCACAAAGCTGGGCGAAAGATCGAACTGGTCTCTATAATGCCAATGGTCGCCGTACTGTCAAGGGGATTGATGGACGGAGCTTCGTAATGCTGAATAGCTATTGGGGCAAAGACAATACATCCGTCTTTTGTTTCGTCACGGGAAGCATACAGAAAACTGCGGATGCCGAAACGTTTAAGGTGACGGATGATGTCGGAGGGGCAGAAGATGCCACATACCAATATGCCATCGTATCTGGGTCTGTCAAAAAAACAAAAAGAAAAAGGGGCTAAATAAATTTAATTTCCTGTTTTTGCTGCCGAGATCGACATAGTCATTTGCTTCTGCACGGAATTATGTAAGTGTAAAATATACTAAAGAACAATCTTCAGTGCATAATAACCTTTATTCAATTCCAACTTATCAGGAAGAATCAACGCGTTATCTCTCAATTTAGATGGCGCGTTTTTTGCATGAGTTAAGTCAGGTGCAACTAGTGCCCCCTCAGATAGAGTAGATTTTATTTTATTCAGGATGAGTTATGGTTCTTGTTTTCGCAAAAGTTAACAGTTGGAAATCATTTTCTCTAGGCAAACGGCTATACATTCGCCTTCACCCTAAAGGGTACAAGTGCAACATTGACTCGAGAAGACCTCGTCGTGTTTTCTTTTCACCCTACGGGCACAAGTGCAACATCGACTCGAAAAGACCTCGTCGTGTTTTCTTTGCCGCTGGAGTCTCTCTAGTAGCCGCTTTTGGTTTATTATACAGAACGAATGAAATGAGAAAGATCTTTTTTGGTTTCATTTTCAACAGTTACCACAACTTTCGTGTAAAAGGCACTAGGAGATCTACCTTGAAACAGTGCACTGACTTGCCTGATTTGGCTGCTACTCGGCTTTTTACTTTCTATACGAGACCGAGCCACAATAAACTATGAACGCAGAAACAAACATCAGCGTAGTCCACATACGTAGACTCTAGTGGGATCAGCGCGAGCTGAAGATCCCCTCGGAAAGCCTGCTTTCCGAGGAAGCTGAAGCCGTGCCCCACAGAAAGCGAAGTATGTTGACGCAGCGGTCGTCATTCCCGTGCACCGTAGCGCATCTTCAACTCGAAAAGACCTCGTCGTATTTTCATTGTTGCTGGAGTCTCGCTAATCGTCGCTTTTGGTTTATGCTAAAGGGCGAATCAAATGAAACTGACCTTTTATGGTTTCACTTCATTCCTTTACCAAACGACATTCGTGTAAAAGGCACCAAGTGATCTACCTTGAAACATTGCACTTACTTTGCTTATTTGGTTGCAACAGAGCTTTTTACCCACTATACGAGACCGAGCCACCATAAAACAATGGACGCAGAAACAAACATCAGCGTAGTCCACATACGTAGACTCTAGTGGGATCAGCGCGAGCTGAAGATCCCCTAGGAAAGCCTGCTTTTTCGAGGAAGCTGAAGCCGTGCCCCACAGAAAGCGAAGTATGTTGACGCAGCGGTCGTCATTCCCGTGCACCTTAGCGCATCTTAACCTCGAAAAGATCTCGTCGTGTTTTCTTTGCTGCTGGCGTCTCACTAGTTACCGCTTTTGGTTTTTGTAAAGAACGAAAGAAATGAGATAGACCTTGTTGGTTCAATTTCGACCATAACCAGCTAAGGTAGTGGAAAGGGCACTAGCATCCGGTGAACCTGGTGTTTGCAATGGTTGCCTTCAACCGTTATTGAAATAAAACAATCTAAACAATTAGCTGGATTAAGAATCCTTTCCTTCACTTCTTTTTAAATCGGAACTTTGTTTTTGTCATGCTTGACCAACTTAGAAGCGGGTACCCATTCTAAATCCTCTTTCATTAAACTTAGGTCAGCCCCGAAGACAAGATAGTGTGGGGTGATTTCCCACGAATAAAACAGATCGTAGTGAAACAACTTAACAATAAAAAGGCGATATTGATCTCCTGAATTGGAGTGTTTACTTTGGCCAGTGAGGTGCTTTGAGATGGGAAAATCCTTTGAATGGGGACAGCAATTACGTCTTATTCGCCTTGTTTTGATTGCCGTAATTTTAGGGAGTAGTTCCACGAATGTTATGGCGTATGATTCACCGGTGGAAAGTCCATTACCCTCCTTCCAAGTATTAATTGATGTTGGGCACGGTGGCATTGATGGGGGCGCTGTATATGGTGAGTTGATTGAAAAAGACATTAACCTTTCTATTGCGAAAAAATTGTATGATCAGCTGAATAGTCAAGGGATTTCTGCAATCGTAAACCGAAATACAGATTATGCGCTGAGTGAGGATAATCGCTGGTTCCCAAGTCGCTCACGTCATAAGCGTGATTTAATTCAGCGGATGCAATTGTCAAATGAAATTTCTACCGATTTGTTTATCAGTCTCCATGTGAATGCCACTAAAAATAGCACCAGACGCGGGCCTTTAGTTCTTCACCAAAGCAATGAGCTAAGCGCCTACCTTGCTCAAAGCATACAAATTGAACTAAATCAGCAACAAGGATCAGCGAGGCTTCCTAAGGTTGGAAAGACGTATTATTTATTAAATCGGATTAAGCAGCCCGCCGTTATTGTGGAAATGGGATTTATCACAAATGCTAAAGATCGTACGATGTTAACAGATCCCAAGGAGCAAGTAAAAATTGCTTCAGCAATCACCGAAGGTATCAAACATTTTCTACTCATTGGAGAATGATCATTCATTCTTCGTGGGTCTTTGGATGTTCATAATAGTATCCGTTTTAAGTAAAATACACAGTTTGGTTGAGGAGATGAAGGCATGTCGGTCACCTTTAGGATGATTTTGTCGTTCTGTATGCTCCTTTCTCCTGGTCTTAATGAGGCATCAGCTCAGATGGTAAGTAATGAGATTTCCTCTGCAATGTCCGGTAGAATACCCGATGAGCAATCGACAAAGAAAATTTCCATCGTCATTGATGATTTTGGCAACAGGATGGTAGGAACGGAAGCCATCTTAGCTCTGCCAATTCCGTTGACTGTCGCGGTGATGCCCTTTCTTCGATCTAGTAAAGAGGATGCAGAAGGAGCACACCGTCGTGGGCACGAAGTCATTATTCATATGCCGATGGAACCAAACTATGGCAAAAAGGAGTGGTTGGGTCCAGGGGCACTTACAACTGATTTAGACGATGCAGAGATTCGCAAACGGGTTGAGGCTGCAATTGCCAACATTCCACATGCGGTTGGGATGAACAATCATATGGGGTCCAAGGTCACTGCCGATCGGCGCATCATGGCGATTGTTATGGAGGTGTGCAGGGAGCACGGGTTATTTTATCTGGACAGTCGGACGACGTACAAATCCGTTATCCCAGAGGTCGCAGCTGCCTATCATGTTCCGGTACTGAGTAACAAGCTCTTCTTAGATGATCGTTACACTCAGGGACATATTCAAGGACAACTGGGACTGTTAATGCAGCACTTGCAAGAAGATCAAGACGTGATTGCCATTGGGCATGTCGGGCCTTCTGGGAAAAATGTTGCATCTACTTTACGCCAATGGTCGTCCGAGGTGAAGAATAAAGCTGATTTTGTGACAGCATCCCAGCTCATTTCCCCAGAGGAACGAGAATTACAGATACTGCCGTAGGAATCCCTTTTTCAGCTTCGCGCTTATTTTGGTATACTAAAAAAAACAGGCAGTGAGGGAGTATCATGACCAAACATAGAATTTACACAACAAGTTTCGCCAGTGTCTATCCCCATTATGTGACGAAGGCAGAGAAAAAAGGACGCACAAAAGCAGAGGTTGATGAAATCATTCGCTGGTTGACAGGGTATCGTCAGGAAGAGGTAGAAGCCTTACTAGAATTAAAGACCGATTTTGAGACCTTTTTTGCGGAATCGCCCCAACTGAACCCTTCACGTACGTTGATCAAGGGTGTGGTTTGCGGCGTCCGTGTGGAGGACATTGAAGAGCCTACAATGCAGGAAATTCGCTATTTGGATAAGTTGATTGACGAATTGGCAAAGGGAAAAGCAATGGAGAAGATTTTACGGAAAGCATTGTGAATTCTCTAACCAATCGATACATAAGGATGCAAAGTCTAATGATAGAAGGGAATGGAATTTAATCTCTGAAGGTGAGCGTAAGTGAGTTATAAAATAAGAATGGCGATTATGCGGAGAAACCAACTACGTTTTTGTTGTGGAGGTTCAGCAAAATCGGAAAAATGGTGGCTGATAAACAGCTCGTGACCTGGGTAAGCTCACACCGAGTGTTATCGTAGTGCTTTAAAAAGCCATGATTTGCAGATTTTTTTTGAGCAGGGAAGGTTAAAGAAACGACCAAAATGACAATTTCATTCCGGTCCCGACAAACTATAGTTTGTTATAATTGGTAGTGACGTAATGTGTGCTATACTTCATAATAAACCATCGGGAGGATGAAGAAATGTCCACGGATGATATGTTGCATATGATTTTGCAAGCGGTGCGCGAGCAAGGCGAAGAGTTGAAAAAATTTAAAGATGAAGTCAACGTCCGTTTCGATCGCATTGAAACCCGTTTGGACGCGGTTGAAGGTCGACTGGATGCTGTAGAAAATCGATTAGAGGCGGTTGAAGGTCGACTGGATGCTGTGGAAAATCGATTAAAGGCGGTTGAAGGTCGTCTTTACGCTGTGGAAACGGCTGTTGGCGAGACGCGGAATGACATCGGATATTTCAGTAAGAAAATTGGGGAACATGATTTAGAATTTGACCGGATGAATCGCAAGCTCCAAGCTTAATATGGTTTCTATGTACTGCCAGGGTGTTACAGGACCTTGGCTTTTTTAGGTCCGTCCACGTCGCGTTTTTCAAGGGAAAGCCAAGATCTGACAATAGGATAAAATAGCAGTCCATCATTTTTATCTGATAAATGTAGAACGTCAGCACAAAAATACTCCCTGTACGGTTGAATTTTCAACCTTACGGGGAGCTGTTGATTCATCATGCATAAATTTTATCCAATAGAAGGAGGAGAGAACTGCCTGCATAAAGAATAACAGCAAGCCAAGTGACCATGTAGATGAGAACGTCGCCTCTAGACGGCTTTCTTTCCTTTTTCTTTCGGTGGTAGTTCAAAATGACAAAATATCCGCAGAGTAGTAACATCGTTGAGCCGGCAAGGCTGGCTTGTTCAAGTATAGAAGACATGAAACTTCCTCCTACAGTTAAATTAGCAGATGCGTTTTGACGAGTACACGTTTGTATGTAACGCCATAAAATTCCTTAGACATCTAACTCCGAGCTTAACAAAGCCTTGCTCTGCCCTAAAAGCTGATCTTCACGATGGTTCCTTTACCGGTTTGGCTGACCAGTTCGAGCGTCATCCCATGGGCTTCGATAATATCGCGAGAAATGGCCATGCCTAGCCCGGTCCCGTGGCTATTATTTGTATCCGTACCGCGATAATAACGGTCAAAAATCTGTTCAAGTTCTCCAGCTGGAATCCCTTTTCCGTTGTCCTCGATAAATAGGGCATCAGTTTGGATAGTGACAGCAACGGTTGTATCGTCCTCATTGTGAATGAGGGCATTGCAGATAAGGTTAAGAAGCGCTCTCTTCATTAAATGCTGGTCAATAGAAAGTTCAAGGTCTTGAGCTTCACTCTTAAAGGAGATGTTGCGCCCTTCAAACTGCGGATCATTCAACAGGTCGATGACCAATTCTTTGATAAAAGCTTCAACTGGTGTTTTCGCCAACTGCAACGGCAATTCCTTGTTCCGCAACCGCATCGTCAGCGTGAAGTCGTCGAGCAGTTCCTTCATGTAAATGGACTGTCTCTCAATGACCTCGGCGTAATCCAGACGCTCCTCCGCTGTAACCTCCGCACTTCGCAGCAATTCAGCATATCCCCGAACTGAGGCAAGCGGTGTTTTTAAATCATGAGAGGCATTGCTGATCCATTCATTGCGCATTTTTTCCAATTTCATTCGTTCGCTTTCGTTCTTACTCAGTGTCTCCGATACATCATTTAAGTTGGAGAAAACAGATTTGAAAAGCCCAGGCTTTTTTGGCTGCTGTGAATGAAAGTTTTGTTGTTTGAGCTGGGAGATTCGCTCGATCATCGTGTTGACCGGTTTTGTCAAAATCGTGCTGAAGAGAAGTCCGATCACCCCGGCAATCACTAAATCAACAATGATGATGATTAAAAGAAATTCGGAAGCATAAGAGAGAAATGAGGGAGCATCGATCATAAAGACAACGCGTCGTTCCTCTGCATCCGGCAACCCCACAATATAACTAAAGTCTTCATATTCTCCAAGAAAATATGTATTAAGTTCATCGTCCATATATTTGTATTTATGTACAATCTCCATTGCCGAGTAATGGGTTGAAGCAGTAGCCGGCGCCTGGTAAGACGACACGACATTTCCGTTTCCGTCAAGAATTTGCAACCATGCGTCATACGCTTCCAATGCCTGCTTTCCATTTTGCGAAACGAATGGTTCCCCGTTGTTCATCGATAAATATTGGGTGAACTCTCGCGTGAACGTTTCTGCCGAGTCACTTGTCACCCCGTCCATTGCCCTCGAACGCTCGGAATACCACATGCTAATCAAAATGATGGTGTTGACGATAAAAACGATGAGTATGATGCTAATGATTGAGAACAAATAACTCCCTGTTAGCTTCCATTTCATTGTGAAATCACCTATTTCCCCTGAAATCGGTAGCCTAGACCTTTGACGGTCGTAATGTATTTGGGGGTGGAAGGCGAATCCTCAATTTTTTCCCTTAATCTTCTAATATGCACAAGCAATGTGTTATCTCCGCCAAAAAAGTCTTCATCCCATACACTTTGAAAGAGCGTTTCCTTGCTTAAAATACGGTTGGGGTTCCTCATAAAACAAGCCATAATACCAACTTCTTTTGCCGTTAATTTCAACCCCTCGCCATTTTTTGTTACCTCGGTTTCCTCACTGTTGATGGAGAAGGGGCCGACGGTCGTCGTACGTTGATTTGCTGAGGCGTCACCTTCATTGGAAGACAAGCCCGCTCGCCTAAGTTGTGCTTTGACACGATAGGCGACTTCTTTAGGACTGAACGGTTTCGTAATGTAATCATCACCACCGAGTGCGAGTCCCAGTATCTTATCTGCTTCATCATCCTTTGCAGAAAGAAATAAAATTGGAATGCTCGATACGTCGCGAATCATTTTGCAGAGATCGTAGCCATCTCCGTCAGGTAGCATAATGTCAACAATCGCTAAATCGGGAGAAAATCGCTGAAACTGCTCCCAACCTTCCTTCACACTGCCCGCAGTCTCCACATTTTCAATTCCTTCTTTATGTAAGGCTGCTGCCATTAACTTGCATAGATCGTTTTCGTCATCTACGACTAGAATGCGTGGCTGTGCCATCGTCATCATCCTTTCAAGCGAAATTCTTCTGTTTCATAGTACCACGTTTTTTAGGCCGTTTTTGCAATTAAGGATTTTGTAAGGATGGCGTGATTTCAGGTTAAGGATGGAGGGATATAGTTAAGCCAAGAGAGGGAGGTGCCCGTACGATGGAATCTTTACTAGCTGTAAACAATGTTGAAAAAACATATGGGAAAGGTACAAACACATTTAAAGCGTTGGAACAAATTTCGTTTGAAATGGCCCATGGAGAATTTGTAGGTGTCATGGGGCCATCAGGTTCCGGCAAGTCAACGCTCTTGAATGTGCTGGCAACCATTGATGCCCCAACTGAGGGCGATATTTATATTGAAAAGGATAATATCGCGAAAATGAAGGAAGAAAAACTGGCGGATTTTCGCCGCAACCATTTGGGTTTTATTTTTCAGGACTATCATCTGCTAGATTCTTTGACGGTGAAAGAAAACATCTTGCTTCCACTGGCCATCGCCAAACGACCCGTTGCCGAAATGGAGAAGCAGGTAGTAGCCATTACGAAGGATTTCGGGATTCATTCCTTATTAAATAAATATCCTTATCAGATTTCTGGTGGTCAAAAGCAACGAACAGCGACATGTCGCGCGCTTGTTAACGACCCAAAAATGATTTTTGCAGATGAGCCGACGGGTGCGCTTGATTCAAAAGCGTCAGAGGATTTTCTAGAACGATTGAGCAGGTTAAATGAGGTGCGGGAAACGACGATTATGATGGTCACGCATGATGCGTTTGCGGCCAGCTTTTGCCGTCGGATTCTATTTATTCAGGATGGTCAGTTATCTGAGGAAATTGTGCGCCAAAATCAAACGAGAAAGCAATTTTTTCAAACGATCATGGATGTGTTGGCACGTATGAGGAGTGGTGTCGATGACATTAGCTGATATCGCTTTTAAAAATGGGTTGCGCAATATAAAAAGCTACGGATTGTATATCGGCTCGACCATTTTTTCAATCATCATCTACTTTACCTTTATTACATTGAAATACAACGAGGATATTAGCGCTTTGTCAGAGACCTCAAAGCAAATTAGTGCAATTATGGGTGCTTCGGCGTTTATCTTGTTGATTTTCGCTGCCGTTTTTATCGCGTATTCCAATTCGTTCTTTATGAAGAGACGAAAAAAGGAAATCGCCTTATTTTCACTGATGGGTATGCGGAAGCGTTCCATTGGTTTGATTCTCTTCCTGGAAAACTTGGCGATAGGTGTCATTTCTTTAATCGTAGGGATCGGCCTTGGCTTTTTATTTTCACAGGTCTTGCTGATTCTGTTAATGAAGCTGATGGGGCTGGAGATGGTGTTTAGTTTTGCCTTTTCCATGAGCGCAGTCGTCGAAACTTCGTTGGTTTTCTTTCTTCTTTTTCTCGCTACATCGGTGCAGGGGTATTTTATCATTTACCGCTTTTCATTAATTGACCTGTTTCATGCGGAAAAAAAGGGAGAAGAGCTTCCAAAAGCAAGGGTCTTTTCAGCCATTATTGGAGTGATTACGCTCGGTGCTGCGTATTGGCTGGCGCTGCAGGATCTCATGACCTCAGACGCATGGCGGATATTGGGTCTGGCGATGCCCCTTGTCATCATTGGTCTGATTGTTTTAGGATCGTACTTCCTGTTTCGCAGTGTGCTCGTCTACGCGCTTCATGTCGTAAAAAAACGTCGCTCGTTTGCTTGGAATGGTCTCCATTTATGGACACTATCACAACTTCTTTATCGGGTAAAAGGAAATGCACGTTCACTGACCATCATTGCTATACTGAGCGCAACCACTATTACCGCGGGTGGGGCAGTATTTGGATTGTATTATACCGCTGATAAAGAGGTTCAAATCTCTGCACCATTTACATTTATGTGGGAGGGGGAAGATCAGCAGATTGATCCATCCCTGACTACGTATGACGAAACGATTCACAGCAAGCAGGTTCGTATTGAAGAGAATAATGGGATAGTGCGACAATATGCCCTCATAAATTACACGATGTATGCCGCGTTAGCCGATCAGCTCGGTCAGGAAACAGTTGAAACACCTGATGCCAACAGTGCCATATTGATCGATACGTTTTTTGATGAGCGATGGGCAGAAAAACCATCTTCAGTACAGCTGGAAAATGAGCATTATCAGGTATCATCCATGTTAACGACGCCTGTTTTTAACGTAGGGACGTTAGGAGGAGCTGCCATCATTTTACCTGATGAGCAGTATAAGGAGATTGATGTAGAAGAGCAAGTGTTTCAAGCTGTTCAGGTGGAGGGCGAAGTACAGCAGATGGCTGTTTCTGAAGCATTAGCCACGTCTACTGAGAATTTTTCAAGTGCCATACAGGAGTATAAGGACGCCATTGAAGCGTCTGGCGTCTTGCTGTTTGTGGGTAGCTTTTTAGGCCTCGTCTTTCTAGTCGCTACAGGAAGCATTATCTATTTTAAAACGATGGCAGAGGCGGAGTCCGATAAAGAGGCATACAGAGTCCTTCACAAGGTCGGTGTGTCCAGAAAAGACATGACACGTAGTATCCGTCATCAAATTGGCGTCATCTTCATGGCCCCATTTGCTTTAGGAGTCCTTCATGGCATCGTTGCGTTAGTTGCTTTTTCAGCGCTTTTTAAAATGAATTTATGGTTCCCGGTGTTGCTATGGGTGCTCGCTTATGGATTCATTTACAGTATTTATTATGTTGCTACAGTGAAGAAATTCAAAAAAAGTGTATTCAATTAGGAGAAGGAGGGCGTTTTTATGCGAAAGGTTGTCGGCGTCATCATTACGGTAGTCATTCTATTTATTGGTGGGATTGTTGTGTTAGCAACAGTTGATTTTAATCGAATGGGGAAGGAACATCTCTATATTCAAACGAGCGAACCCGCTAATGTGGAAGAAACAACGCTGGATTCAGGACAAATAGTAAAAAGTTATTGGTACGAAGCGCTGGCGTTTAATGAAGAAGGCGAGGAGTTGGTCGTTGAATATTCCGCTACGAAAAAACTTGCATTGGATGCCTATTTGAAGCTTTACGTAAAAAACGAAAATGAAGTAACGTCATACGATGAAGTCCAGTGGGAGGACATCCCCGTAAAAGCTCAGGAGCAGTTAAAGGAATAATGCTTCCCAAAGATGTAATAGTAAATTACATCAGCAGTGACGAATTTGAAAAGGTCACCTCTTAAACGAGGGGCCTTTTTCTTTTTTACTGTAGTCTCATCTATGAAGAGAAGGGAGAACCTGCCCAGACAACGAATAAGTTTGGTACGATAGATGCTAGGGGGGCATAACGATAGTACATATACGGAAATGAAGATGCAACATGTTTTCATTTAATGTAAGCGTTTTCCTTTTGCTGAATAGAATACATCCAAGGGAGATTAGAAATGCATAGAAAATGGTTTTATCGTCTCATTCTTTCTTACTTACCGATGTTTTGCATCGTCATTTCTATCCTGATAGTTATTTCATTTTTATTTATTTATCAACTGACTAAAAATGAGGCTGTCAAGGTCAATCAGATCTATGCGGAACATGTCATGGAGACTATCGAATACTATTTGCGACTGACCGATCACATGGTGATGAAAGAAATTCAGGGGACAGATACATTTTCGTCTTTTTTTAATGAGACTTTTGATGAGGAGACAGAACGGCCATGGGTGAATTACCAGACCAATCTTAAGCTTGATCAGTTGGAGCGGACGCTGCCGTTATTCAGCACCATCTATTTGTACCGGCACAAGGACCAGGCCATCTTAAACCCGTCCTACGGATTTACAACCGTTCAATCATTTTGGGATGGGGCGTTTATTGGGCAATTGCTGAATTCTGAGGAGACACCAACCGATTGGAGCTCAGTCCGGACGATTACTGTCGGAAATCAGAACGAGGAAGTCACGACGTTGGTACGTAGCGTTTCATTATTAACAGGAAATCAGGGGTTCGTCGTCATCAATGTTCATACCGATGCGTTGCGACGATTAATTGCCACATCAACGGACTCTCAATTGACGTACCTTCGTTTAATTGATCAAAGAGGTCACGACGTCTTTTTCTTAGGTGAGCCAGCTGCGAAGGATTCTTCCCATGAGGCTATTACAAAGTTGTCCAACGGGCGCTCTTCCTATACAGGGTGGACGATAATGAGCGGCTTGCAGGAAAAACAATGGTTCGATATCTTCTCGTTGTTTTCATATGTATGGTTCGCCGTTGCCTTAGTCAGCGTACTTCTTGGCGTCGTTTGGATTATCCTCATGAGTCATCGTAACAATAAACCAATTCAATCCATCATGGAAAGCATCAACTCGTATTCTAAACAAAGAAATCGTCCATTTCTTAGAGATCCTTCTGGCGATGAACTGGGAATCATTAATACCGCCATTCAGAGTTTGCTAAGAGAATCGTCGGAAATGGATCAGCAAAATAAAGAAAACCTTATGTATAAGCAGCGAATGCTGTTTCAGGAATGGTTGGAAGGAAACAGGGTGATTTCCTTTGACGAGTGGGCGGATGAGAGAGAATTATCTTCGGATTTTCAGTTAAATGAAGCGTGCCTATTGCTTTTTGAAATCGATCATTATGAACAGTTTTTCGACAACCACAGTAAAAAGGATCTTGCGTTGGTAAACTATGTTGTTAAAAAAGTGCTAGAGGAAATGGTGGACGGCGATGCGGCGTTCTCCATTTGGCACGAATGGGTTTCAGATCGGCGTCTGGCAGCGGTGGTTTTGTGCTCCCGTGAAACGGATCTTGGCTGGCATCAACTGGCGGAGCGCTATCAGAACTGGATACATTCAGAAATGCAATTCACGATTACGATCGCTCTAGGCAGTGTCAAACATGATATGGACTGCATCCCGTTGGCTTACAGTGAAGCCAAACGAGCGCTCTCGCACAAGATAACGCTTGGCAGACAACGAATTATTGCACATGAAGACATTGCTGGATTAAACCAGATCGATTCCACGCATTACATTCCGTTGGTGGAAGAAATCATCCAGCGCTTCAAGCAAGGGGAAGGGAACTGGCAAGGCGGACTGGGTCAGTTGTTCCACTTGTTTAGAAAGGACCAAGTTTCTATGCAGTTTTTAACGAGCATCTTATCGTATTTTACCTATCAGATGCAACAGGAAATGAATTCACTTGCTTACGACTATGTCGAGGTATGGAACAGCGGCTCGTCGTTGTTGTCGGATATGGAAACGAATCGTTTCGAAAACTTGGATGATATTTCTAACTACGTTTTGGACTGGTTGACGAATAAAGAAATAGATCTTCAGCACATCAGGAATAAAAATATCCACCGTCAGTCCATTCTTGATATCAAAAAATACATTGAAAAGCACTACCATTGTATCGATTTGTCTTTAAGCTATTTGAGCGACCTATTTAACATCCAACCGACGTACTTGAGTCGGATTTTCAAAGAAGAAATGGGCGAGAAATTTGTAGACTATTTGATGAACGTCCGAATTCGCCAAGCAAAGACGTTGCTATCTGAGACGGAAGAGACGGTACAGCAGATCACAGTGAAAGTCGGCTATACTCACGTAGTCTCTTTTACACGTGCTTTTAAAAAAATTACCGGAGTGCCTCCTGGAGAGTATCGCAAGGCGGTGCAGAACGTGAATCAATAATTGTTAAGCCTATAAAACAAGTTAAGTGTCTTTACTCCTTGACCCAATCCTTGGGGACAAGGAGTTTTTGTTACTTAGGAAAAGGATGTAGGAAGGAGTTATTTTGGGTTTACTCATGAAAATAAAGTTTATTGCCTGAATAATGCGAATGTCGTAAGTTGAATGTGCAGTACATAAGAAAACGCAGGGAAAGGGGATGGATGATGAAATTCAACCGTATCGCAGGAAATGAATCAGCACCTGCCATTCAAAAAGACGTTATAGCCAGGTCAAGGAAATTACGACGGAAAAGGCTTTTACGTCAGAATTTGCCACTGTTCATTATGTTTGCTCCAGTTCTTATTTATTTTCTACTGTTTAAGTATGGTCCCATCCTAGGCTTGGTGATTGCCTTTAAACAGTACAGCTTGGCTGGAGGAGTGTTTGGGAGTCCGTGGGTAGGGATGGCCAATTTTGAAATGCTATTTAACACGCCGCAGATGCTGAATATTATTCGAAATACGTTAATGTTAAGTGTGCTTCAGGTGGTCGTGGGATTTCCGTTGCCAATTCTGCTGGCGATTTTGTTGAATGAAGTGCGCAAAAGCTGGTTTAAAAAGTCTGTGCAAACGCTCGTTTACTTGCCTCATTTCTTTTCATGGGTCGTTATCGCCGGTATCGTAATTGCAATGTTATCGATGGAAAGCGGCATCATTAATGTATGGGTGCAAAAACTAACAGGCGACGTATATCCCTTTTTGTACGAGCCGGTCGCTTGGGTTGCTGTTCTTCTAGCCTCAGGGGTTTGGAAAACAACAGGTTTTTCAGCAATTATCTATTTGGCTGCCTTGTCAGCCATAAACCCGAGCTTGTATGAATCCGCAAGTATGGATGGGGCCAATAAATTTCGTCAAATTTGGCACGTCACACTTCCAGGAATCAGCGGCACGATCATTTTAATGCTGATTTTATCGATGGGGCAGATCATGGAAGTCGGATTCGATCAAGTATTCATGCTCCAAAATTCTGTCGTCGCGGGCGTTTCAGAAGTTATTAGTACCTATGTGTATAAGATTGGACTGCTTGGCGCGCAATACAGTGTAACGACTGCACTTGGGTTCTTTGAATCTCTCGTAGGACTTGTCCTCGTTTTAACGGCAAACTGGATTGCGAGGCGATTCAATCGTGGGTTGTGGTAGACGACGTATTTTGTTACTCAAAAGGGGGCTGGATCATTGAGAGATTCTTTTGGAGATAAAGTGTTTTATTCCGTCAATTATATTCTTCTAGCCGTCGGAGCTCTGACGTGTGTATTCCCGTTGATCCATATTTTAGCTATGTCTCTTAGTGATTCTCATGCGGTGCTGTCAGGGATGGTTACACTTGTACCTGTTGGCTGGACGTTGGAATCCTATAAATTGCTAATCAACGGAACAAATATCATCCAGGCTTTCTTGAACAGTGTAACCATCACCGTTCTTGGGGTGATTTTCAGCATGGCGTTTACGATTCTTGCGGCGTATCCTCTCTCCAGGAAATACTTTATCGGAAGAAGTTTTTTTACATTGCTGCTTGTGTTTACAATGCTTTTCCAAGGGGGGATCATTCCGACCTTTCTTGTCTTGAAGTATTTTGATGTTATTAACACATTTTCAGCCGTCTGGATTTTAAATTTAGTAAGCGTTTTCAATATGCTAGTGATGCGAACCTATTTCCAGAACATCCCCGAGGAAGTTCAGGAATCAGCAAGGATCGATGGTTGCAACGAGTGGAAGTTGCTAATACGGATCATTTTGCCTCTCTCTATGCCTGTACTTGCGGCATTGGCACTTTTTTATGGTGTTGGCTACTGGAATGCGTTTATGCAGGTGTTGATCTATATCAATGACACAAGTAAGTATAACCTGCCCGTTCTTGTGCAGCAGATGATTCAGAGCCAGTCACTGATGCAGGAAATGATGCATGCCACGCCGGAAGATGCAAGCCAAATGCAAATGACCCCAGAATCCGTCCGCTCGGCGGGCATTATTTTCATGGTCATTCCTATGCTGATTGTCTACCCGTTCGTGCAAAAGTACTTCGTCAAAGGGGTGATGCTCGGTTCTGTTAAGGGATAGGTTTAGAACACAAAATAGTATAGGGGAGGTCTTTAAATCATGAGATTAAGGAAAAAGCTATGGAAGACAGCTACCATCGGGGGCCTGTGCACGTTTTTACTAATGGTCGCTGGGTGCTCAAATGATGGAGGGTCCAGTGAAGAGGCAAGCGGAGAAACAGCAGGTGGCAAGCCGGAAATTAGCGTCTCTCTCTATGACCGCGGTTCAATTCCTCGAGAGGAAGGCAGTATTGATGACAATCTATGGACGCAATGGATCAACGAAGAATCGGCTGTTAAGGTGAATTACAAAACCATTCCACGTTGGGAATCCGTGGAAACATTTAATACGTTGTTTGCCTCAGGCGATGCTCCGGATTTGGTGTTTGAATTTGACACAGGGTACCGGAATCAACTGTATCAACAAGGACAATTAATGCCCATCGGTGGTCTCATCGAGGAACATAGCGACACGTATAAAGCGCTGATGGAAAAATATCCGGACTTAAAAACGTTAGGAACAAAGGATGACGGAAAACTATATGAAGTTGGCAGAGTCTCCTACCTACACAGTTTTCAAGCGCTTTTTATTCGAAAAGACTGGCTGGATAATTTGAATCTGGAAGTGCCGGACACAATGGAAGAATTGCTCGAAGTGGCCAATGCGTTCACGTACGAGGATCCTGATGGGAATGGCGTAGACGACACTTTCGGCATTGCTCTGAGTGGTGAGACTGCTGGTGCGATCGGTTCCTTGTTTCAAAATGTCACGTGGGTCATTAATGATGAGGACCAATGGGTAAAAGATTGGGAAAGGTATGAAGCGGACCTCGCTTTCAGAAAAGAAGCCTATGATTCAGGATTAGCGGATCTTGACTTTCTCACCGACTTAAACGGGGAGCAGGCACTTCAAGATTGGGTCACCGGGAAGGTTGGCATTCACGCAGGCCGTACGGTTGATACAATTGATATCGATCGCTTTTACAGTCCATTGAAAAGAAATGTGCCCGAAGCGGATGTCATCCCTATTTTGCCGGAAGGCCCTTTTGGTCGCTTTTCTGTTGGATTACCGAATCCTGTCCAAATGACAGCTGTCGTCAACGCACAAGCGGACAATACAGAAGCCCTTGTTGAGTACATTGACTTTATGGCAGATCCTGAGAATGCAGTGAATCTACGAAATGGATTTGAAGGCGAACACTACGAGTTAGATTCAGAAGGCTGTCCGGAAATTATTGATGGGGATAAATATACCGCAGAAGTTTCATGGAACGTCGACTTTCATATGTTGGTTTCAAGAGCTGAATTGGGGACGTGTAGTGATTTGGCAAACCGTCTAGATGAAGAAAATCCGCTTGAAAAAGAATTTATTGATATCGTGCACAGAAATAACGAGTTGAATTTAAACAATGACTATCCTTTTGTTACGCACGGAGAACATATGCCGCAAATTCCCAATCATTTAATTTTGATCTCGCAAAATGCAAATGACGCGATTCAAAATATCTATGATCAGGCGATTGTATCAGGAGAGCAATATCCGGTGGAGCAAGCAGTGGCTGATGCGAAAAAGGCATGGGATGAGGCAGGAGGAGAGCAATTGGAAGAATTTTATCAGACATGGTATATGGAGAACAAAGACACTGCTTTTCTAGCAGAAGATATGTATAAGTACATTCCGGATAGACAGGAATAAGGGAGGACGACGAATGAAGTTTGCGGACACATCACGAGGACGACCCTTTACGAAGGACCCTGCGGTCGTTTCTTTTAAAGGGAAGTATTGGATGTATTATACGCTTGGTCCTTATGTCGGCGAGCAAAAAACTAGTGATCGTGGCTTCTCCATCGGTATTGCGGTCAGTGATGATTTGGAGCATTGGGAAACGGTAGGGGAGATCCCGGAAGACCAGACTTACGAGCAGAGGGGGATTTGTGCACCAGGGGCGATCGTGCTCGATAACCGAATCCATGTGTTTTATCAGACATACGGAAACGGTGCAAATGATGCGATCTGCCATGCGGTTTCCGACGACGGAACCAATTTTACGAAGAATTCAACAAATCCTGTCTTTCGACCAACTGGGCCATGGAACAACGGCAGAGCTATAGACGCAGATGTCATCGTATTTAAAGGGAAATTATGGCTGTACTTCGCGACGAGGGATCCCCAAGGCGACATTCAGATGCAAGGAGTTGCATCTGCTTCGTTGGATTCTGACTTCGTTCGGTCAGACTGGATCCAGGAATGTGATGAGGCGATTCTTTATCCCGAATTGCCGTGGGAGCAAGAATGCATTGAAGCTGCAGCAGTATGTGAACGGGAAGGGAAACTGTATATGTTTTACGCCGGTGCATACAACAACAAACCACAGCAAATTGGCTGTGCAGTAAGTGTGGATGCCGTTCAGTGGACCCGCTTGTTCCAAGAGCCGTTCTTGTCAAACGGAAAACCAGGAAGCTGGAACGAGTCTGAATCAGGCCATCCGTTCGTTTTTACAGATGAGAATTCGCAAACGCATCTGTTTTTTCAAGGCAATAACGACATGGGGAGAACCTGGTATATCTCACGCGTTTCCATTGGCTGGCGTGACGGGACTCCTTATGTGGATGGTACGGGGGAAAGAAGCTAGAAGGCTTTCTTTTAAAAAAATTTTAACGATAGCTTTATAAAGTTAGAGGAAATCACTAAGGGACGCCCGAATGTAGGCGTCTCTTTGTTTGTACTATAAGGCAACTTCATCTCAGGTTCTTAGGCAATAAACAAACTGGCGGGCTCATGGGCTAAGATGAATAGGCCGTTTAAAGTTTGTAAGCTTTCAAGGATTGGTCTTGAATGTAGTTCACATAGGCTGCTGCTTCAATTTGCAACTGTTTTTCAGTCAATTGGTCCGCATCGTAAGTGATCCATGATGGGAGGAACGTACCTCTGCACCTAACGATCGTTGCCTGCAAAGGTTTCGTGTATTCACTGATTGAAAACCAATCAGACCCACCAGCTTGATAATCTTCGAGGGTTCCACCGGCTGTGATCGCAAGGATAAACTGCTTTCCTTGTAGCTGCACCCCTTTAGACCCATAAGCCCAGCCATATTCCAATACATCGTCAAACCATTTTTTTAAAAGCGGAGTTACACTGTACCAATATAGAGGATATTGAAGAACAATCCGGTCATGGTCAAGAAGCAACTGCTGCTCGTCCTTGGTATCAATCGTCCAATCCGGATACACTTCGTAAAGGGAATGAACGGTGATGTTCGAATGAGAACGTAATGCCTCGACTCTGCACAAATTAGCGCGTGACCCATCATGCAAATGGGGATGCGCTTCGATCACGAGTGTTTTTTTCATCTCACTTCTCCTTAGTAGAAAAATTCAGGTGATCAACAGCGTAGATTCAATGACTTTTTCCGGAATGAACGTTCCGGAAAAAAGAGAACCCTTTTTAGACCCAACATTGTCTCTTAATGGAATGATCGTTCCGAAACTTGCGAAAAATAAGGTCAAATCAGCTTTAAGGCTTCTTCGACCATCTGTTCGTAAGTTTTTTTATTCTTATTTACTTTGGACATTACGTTAATGCCATGATTGAGGCTATGGAAGAGAGTGACAAGTGAATGTATGTCTCGGTCTGCTGCAATTTCCCCAGTCCGTTGCCCTTGTTCTAATAAACGTTGTAAGGACTGTTCAAAGGACTCAAAGCTTTCTTCAATCAACTGCTGCATCGTGAGATCCATTTGATCAAAGGTCACCATCGTATTGGACATAAAACAACCTCCAGGCGTCTCATCATCCAGTGCCTGAGCGATATGATAAGAAAAAAACTGCCTCAACCCTTCTTTTACAGAAGGCGCCTGCTTCCAAAGGTTGTAGCGTTGTTTGCCGGAATGCTCATAATGCTTCAAGGTTTCAGCGAATAACGTTTGTTTATCTGTAAAGGATTCATATAAACTGGAACGACTGATGCCCATACTTGTCAATAAATCTGGAACATTCGTCGCAGCATAGCCTTTTTCCCAAAAGGTATACATCGCTTGTGCAAGAGCTCGATCTCTGTCAAATTGTTTAGGACGCGCCATTTTTGATCACCTAATGAGATTATATCATTATGGAATGAACATTCCAATATAAACATTTCGACGAATTTAGTATCTGAGGTGTTCGTTAAAGATGAATTAACTGACTTTTTTTCTATCCTTTAACAGTCGGGAGATAAGCACATAAAAGACGAAACCAATCAAGCCTCCAACGGTGTTCAGAATGAGATCATCAACGTCGAACGTTCCCATTGAAAAGAATAACTGTGCGCTTTCCAAACTAAGGCTTAGCCCAAAAGATAGGATAAATACTCTCAAGAATTGAAGGATCTTGGATTTCATCAAGGTACCGAGAAAAACGCCAAACGGAATGAAAATCACAATATTTCCGAACAAGTTCAACAAAGTGTGCTTCGTTAACGCAGTTAGTGCTCGGGTGATTTCTCTGAGAGGCACAAGGTTTCCTGAATGCAGGGCGTATAAAAGGTAGTCAGGGTTTGCCGTATTTCGCTGTAGATTATCCAGCAGAGTTTCTATATGGAATGGACCGAATTTGAGCACGACAATTTTGAACAAACAATAGATATAGAAAAGTAATAACAGATAAACAACCGTATTTTTCATTAATGTCTCCCCAACAAGTTCACACTTATTTCGTTTTTCATCTTCGTGATTGTCTTTGCATTATTTCATATGTATTCGGTCATTTTCCATTCTAAACGTCCTATACATACTGAATGAAACCGTGACTAAGGATGTGAAGAAAAAATTTCCTCGTTCCTCCTTCCCCCTTATTACATCAATAGTAAGACAAACGAGGAAGAATGGTTGCTTGCTTAAAGCTCTGCAAAAGAATAATGAAACGCTTACATTAGGGGCGTTTTGTGATAAACTTATACCGTTAATTAAAGAGAATTGTTGAGGGAAGCAAAATAGAATACCTGCTTCATCTTATACATACTGGGCACAAGTATACTGCCCTGCAGCTGATCGACAGAGTGAGAGGAGAGAACATGATGAATAGCGAACATAATGGTACAAGCATCCCGTTTGACTTAGGAAATGTTGATATTCGCGCCGCTGGTAAAGGGTGCAAAATGCTTGTTGGTGATCTTGATGGCGATGGCAGGATGGAGCTTCTGATGGTTCAGCCAATCGGAGGCATCGATGCAAGGTATGTTCCTTATCAGGTGCAATGCTTGACCGCTTTTGATTTAGAAGGTCACATGTTATGGCAACGCGGGATGCCTGATCCAGAACCAGGAGGCCCAGGGGCAGATTACCCAGCGCAAATTTATGACCTCGACGGCGATGGTCACAACGAAGTGCTATGTGTCATGAATGATCAGTTTTTTGTGCTGGATGGAAAGAGCGGGAACGTGAAGGAAGCCTATGACCTACCTGCACCGGACGCACACGATTGTATTATTATCGCGAATCTATCTGGGAATGAATACCCTAGCGACATTATCCTGAAAAATCGGTACCATAAAATGTGGGCAGTAGACCGAAAATTTGAATTGCTCTGGGAATACGAAGGGAATCCAGGCCACTTTCCATGGGTGTATGATTTTGACGGAGACGGCCGTGACGAGGTGATGGCGGGGTATGATCTTCTCAATTATGACGGGAAAAAGTTGTGGTCATGCCAGCCACTTGAGGATCATGCAGACTGTATATGGATCGCTCACACAGATGGACAAAAAGAGGGAGTCCCCCATATTGTAATTGGTGGCAGTGTGACCGTCATGTACGATTGGCAAGGTGTTGAGCTGTGGCGGTATGAAGACTCGATTGAATCACAGCATATCGCGGTAGGGAACTATCGGGATGACCTCCCCGGCTGCCAAATTGCAGGATTGGATCGCATCATTCGTGGTGATGAAGCGGGCAAAGATGGCCTATTTTTGTTGGATCAAAATGGTCAGGAAATTTGGAAAGAAGACCGAAAGAGCAAAGGTTGGCTGACCATTATTGATACGGTTCGGCAGTGGGATGAAAACAAGCTGGATTATATTTTGGCGTACCGACGAGGAGGAGGCGTTTATCCAACGTTGTATGACGGATGGATGAACCCGGTCGTGACATTTCCTGTCGATGGGTATGTTGTACATGCGGATCTCCTTGGCAGCGGTAGGGAGAATATCGTCATTTATGACGAATCCAATGCATATCTATTCTCCAGCAAGAAGCAGGATGTCTCACAGGGCGCTTCTAAGCCGTTGCCTCAGACCAAACGTTTGTACAGTTCAACGCTTTATCCGGGGGGAGAATGGCTTTAAATATCAAGCAGTGGATATATTGTTGCTGAGTAAAATATGTCTGATGAAATCAGGCTATTGTGGATGGGTAAGCATTAACGTTTTGAAGAGAAGTTTTTCAGAAGAGCGCATCCACTTGCGCTCTTTAGTAATGAGTTATAACTGTTTAAACTTAAAAAACACAAGTATGCAGACAACGTCTCACGGGATTTCATAAAAAAGTTTCATCATGCATTATCTTTTGCAAAAAACTTGACGGTAATTTTTATTGCGCCTATTATAGATACATAAAGTCCTTTATATAGAAGGGAGATGTATATAATAGTAAAAAGCGAATTCAAAATCTGTCGAAGAATAGCCTGGTTTCGTTTGCTTTAATTAAAGATATAAATACTCTGTGAAGTCTTTTATATAAAAAAACTGGAGGAATTCATAATGGCTTACGATTGCGCAATTATTGGTGGAGGACCGGCTGGATTGAATGCTGCGCTTGTGTTAGGACGGGCAAGAAAACGGATTGCACTATTTGACGATAGCAGCCCCCGTAATGCCGTGACACATGCTTCACACGGGTTTATTACGAGGGATGGTGTAACGCCAGAGGAATTTAGGCGGATTGGTTATGAAGAGGTATTACGCTATCCAACAGTGGAACATTTACCAGTAAAAGTGACTGAGGTTTATCGGGACAAAGAAAGTAAGGACATCGTTCTAAGGAAATCATCTGGTGAAAAAGTCAATGCAAGGAAGCTGATCCTTGCCGGTGGGCTAAAAGAAGAGTTACCAAATATTAAAGGGGTTCATCAATTCTATGGGAAAAGCTTGTTTAATTGTCCATTTTGTGATGGCTGGGAGTTAAGGGATCAACCGTTGGTCATTGTTTCTGATCAACCCCATGTGTTTCACACTGCTAAATTACTATTAAATTGGAGCAAAGATGTGACGGTATGCACTCATGGCGCAGATGTACTAACAGCTGAGCAGCAGCAATTGTTGTCATCTCGGGGAATTCAAATCGTGAAAACACCGGTGGAAGCGTTTATAGGACGGGAGGGAAAGCTGGAGTATGTACAACTGATAGACGGCACTAAAATTGCACGAACTGGGGGATTTATTGCCCCTACGATGGTTCCACAGGTGCAATTTGAGGACATGCTTGGCTATGAGATGAACGAACAAGGTGGGATCGTAACTGACGGATGGGGTCGTACGTCAGCACCAGGCGTTTACGCAGCGGGTGACGCAACGTATGTCATGCCTGCACAGCTAGTCTTAGCCGCCGCCTCTGGAAGCAAAGCAGCGATGGGTGTGGTAGCCGATTGTTTAGAAGAGGAATGGCCAACCATCTGATCATCGACCTCATACATTGAAACGAAACCTTATCCATCCGAATGTCTATTGTACTTAAAGCGACATAGTGAGCGAGTAGCCTCACTATGTCGCTTTTTCATTGCGTTGAGCTGCCTAGATCATGACCGTACAATTATAGCAAATCAGCATTAACTTGTTTTTTTATTTTGCTAGATAGATCATTATAGTCACTTTACATACGTACTGTATGTATGTTAAATTATAAAAAAACAATATAAAGGAGCAAGATAAATGAAAATCAATAGTTTTTATCCAGTCATTCAAACAAAGCAGGTTGCTGCAACAGCATCCTTCTATGTCACACATTTTGGTTTTGAGACTGTATTTGAAACGGATTGGTATGTGAGTTTGAAAATGAACCAAAGTACCATTCCATTTGAGTTGGCCATTTTGGAACCTTCACATTCAACGATTCCTAAATCATTTGGCAAAGAGACGAGTGGTTTGATACTAAATTTTGAGGTGGACGATGTTGATGCTGTGTATGAGAAGCTCATTAAGACAATAGGGCTTCCAGTGCACTTAGACATTCGAACAGAGGAATTTGGTCAACGTCATTTTATAACGAGCGATCCAAATGGCATTTTGCTTGATATCATTTCAATTGTCCCCCCGTCAGAGGAATTCAGCAGTCAGTACAATGAGGACATTTGGACAGAGTCGAATCAAGGCAAAAATCAGTGAGTTCACCAACCGCATTGAAGCACTATTTTGATGAAAAACTGGCCACCCGAATAGCCGAACTGATTAAGCCTCTCGATCAACAATTCCCTGCGGATTCATTTATTGAACGTGTAGCAAAAGCAGTGGGTCCATTTGAGTTGAAAAAGAGAGTAGAGGTTATTGCAGATGAGCTTTATCGAGCTTTGCCCGAAGACTATGAACAAGCGTTGTCGATACTCATGCACATTCTTGGACCCGAAAATCAATCAGAAAAAGGCATGTTTACTGAAGGGTATTTCTTGATGCCGATTACGTTTTTTGTAGAAAAATATGGCGTTCACGATTTTGAGGGCTCTATGACTGCACTCTATAAGATGACAAAGCGACATACATCAGAGTATGCTGTAAGACCTTTTATTAATGCTTATGAATCGGATTGTCTACAGCTCTTCGAGAAGTGGCGTAAGGATCCCAACGCCCACGTTCGTCGTCTCGTAAGTGAAGGGACAAGACCTCGTTTGCCTTGGGCGAAAAAGATCAATGTCTTAGGCGGAGACCCTGCGAACAATTTGTCTCTACTTGCCCCATTATTTCATGACTCCTCGCCTTATGTACGCAAATCTGTCGCCAATCATGTTAATGACTTGTCGAAGGAGCACAGAGCGCTCGTTTTAGACTATATCGAGGCTAGGTTAGAAAATGAAGGTGAGCATGGCATTCAGACGGCTCGTCATGCCTTGCGAACGTTAACAAAGGTAGAAGACAAAGGCGCTATCGCTTTATTGAAAAACTTTCAAAAGGAAGGGGCAGCGCTAAAATGAAAAAGAACAAGGCTGAGACGAAAGAGACGATACTGAAGCTCATTGGAATTGCACGTCACTATTTTACAGATCACGGCTTTGCAAATACATCGTTGGAAGCTATTGTGAAGGATGCGAATATGACGAGAGGAGCGCTTTACCATCACTTTCCTAACAAAAAAGAGCTCTTCCGCATCGTTTTTGAATCTGTGCACGAACAGGTGGGAAAGCGTGTAGAGCAAGAAGCTGAGAAAGGGGAAGACGGCTGGGAGCAACTACAATTAGGTTGTCGAGCGTTTCTTGCTGCTGCCATTGAAGAAGATCACAAACGTATTATGTTAATTGATGGTCCTGCCGTTTTAGGTTGGGAGGCATGGCGTACGTTCGATCAAAAGAACGCGATGCGATTACTGCATGAGCAGCTGACAGGAATGCAGGCGCAAGGATTAATTAAGGAAATGTCAGTTGAAGCGTTAACACATTTACTCTCCGGTGCACTGAACGAAGCGTCCTTATGGTGTGCTCAGCATCAAAATCAACAACAAGCCGTTGAGGAAACAATGGCTGTCGTCGAGCTGTTTTTGCAAGGTTTGAAGCGTTAGGTAAATAGAGAGTAGCATTGTTGGAAAAGAAGGGTGCAACCGCAATGAGCAATCACTATTGTTCATTTCTCTAGCCATTTGTCAAAAACATCTTAAAAATGTGTGTGTGAAGGGTTGAATGCTTTCGCTCGTGGGAATAATATAGAATGTAAGGATATTTCCACTGAAGGGGTAGAGGCAGAACAATGAGAAAGAAGATTCCTTTATTGGCTGCTGCCTTGTGCTTCATTTGGCCAGGCGTTGGCCAAGTGTACAATGATGATGGAGCCAAAGGTATTCTTTTTGCCGTTGTGTATGCAGGGTTAATGGTTACCTACGTAAAAGTGATTCCGGATTTCGGTCAGATTTTTCTGATTATCGCAATGTTCTACAGCATCGTTCATGCATATAAAATGGCTGATTATACAAACCAGGCTGGCAAAACACAATCGCAGTCTTAGAAATGAATTGGAAATTTCAAAGTTGAGTTTTCAATTGGTCTCCTTTACCATAAACGTAAAGGAGGCTTTTTTATGTGGCTAGAGATCGATCAAACCCCTGTTCAACTTACATCCATTCAAGAAGGCATACATAAGAATAGCAATGGTTTCTATATTCATTTTGATGGCATCGAGACCGAGAAGCTCAGGGCTTTTTTTGTTGATAATGCACTCCGGGTGCAACTGCCCGAGGCGGAGGAAGCGATATCGCTCGTATTGGACCCATCGTTTGCAGCGACTAGAGGAAATTGCCTTTTTTTTACGCGACCTTCATCAGAAAATAAAGGCCAAGAAGAGCTAAAGAAACTCGTAGAGATGCTTGGGGAAAATGTTGTTGAAATCCGGCAAAATCAACTTAGTGTCCAAGTGTTGATCGACATGCTTGCAGACCAGCAACTGATTTCAAGGGAGCAGTATATTGATAGACTGAAGAATGCCCTTCATCAAGAGCGCTTGGAGTTGTCTAATAAATTCAACACGGACTGAAGCGAATTTATATAGAAGTCGCAAAAACGACGGAATGGAAATGAAAGCGAGGTGTTATGAATTCGAAAATTATGGTTGATGTTGTTCGTGCTGCTATTTATTTGTATTCCAATCGAGAGCGTTTACACTCAAGGTGGCGTCAACGTAACATTAGAATCTGGAATTGACGGATTAGTTAAACCAAGAGAAGGTTTTCCTCTGACGGTGACTCTTGAGAATCAGATGCTTCGCGATATAAACGGAATACTTGAAATTACAGGCATTCATGAGCAACTGTCGATTCGGAAAGCAGTTGAAATCGAAAAGAGTGCAACGAAGACCATCGTCGTTTCACTACCAGAACATTCGAGAAGTTTTCGTAGCAGTCCAAATGATTCAATAGAACAAATACGTCTTATAGAGGATGGCAAAGACATTCCGCTTACTGGTGATCTTTCTCTTGACTATACTGGAACTTCGACAGAGGCAAAGATCATCGGGTATTACGCACCAAATGAACCGTTGGATTCGACCGAACAAGGGCATCAATATCTCAAAAACAATGATGCGATGATTTTGCATGTCGAACGGACGGATTTTCCTGATGAGAGTGTTGGATTAAGTATTCTCGACATGTTAATTATGGATTTAGCGGCCGTTTCCACGCTGACCGCTCAACAGCAAGAGGCAATTACGAGTTGGGTCGGTCATGGAGGCACGCTTGTGTTTGGCGGGCAGGGGGAGGTTACTGAAGAACAAGATCCTTTATACGACCTTTTGCCAGTGCCCTTGACCACTGGAGATTCATTATCAATTGAAACCATTGAGGCGTTTCCAGTTGAACCTCCACCTGGGGTTGATTACATTCGTTTAGAAAGTTTACAGCTTCCTCGGTTTGCTAATGAGACACTTGGGAGCGGACACATTTTTCAGCTTCCTTTTTCCACCACTGCATTAGGACTTACTCATGCGAACAATGAAAACCTACCAATGCAAGCCTTTCTTAACCATGCTCTTTCCATGGATGTAACAACGACGGAATCGTCTGCGTCATTTCCGAAAAGAGGATCTTTCCCTTCAACCCCGATGCCTTTATGGGGAGTTATTGTCATGATGAGTGTCCTAACATTCATTGCGATTCCGAGCATGTGGTTTTTGTTCACTCGATTAAAGAAAGAAAGATATTTGTGGTGGGTTGTTCCTTCTATTTCATTGCTTCTTTTTACAGCAATTGTGTTGATTGGAGCGAAAGATCGTCTATGGGGTATGACCGTGAACGAAGTCAGCATAGTCAATCTTCATCCGGATGGGAGCGCTACTGGAGAAGCGGGTATCTCATTATTAACGAGCGTAGGTGGAGACAAAACCGTTCGTTTCAACGAATCCGTGCAACTTGACTTACCAGTTGTAAGTTATTATCCAGATGAAGATGTGCCTTTACTGCTTCGTTATGACGGTACACATACACAAGGGAAACTTGACAATACATCGTATTGGAGTGATTACCACGTCAAAGGGAATGTATTTTATGAGCAGATTGGTCTTTTTCAAGGGTCTTTACGATTAGAAGATGGGATGTTGGCTGGGGAGCTGACCAATGAAACAACGAGATCCTATTCTGAGCTTATTTTACTCTATGGAGACAAAGCGGTCTTTTTAGGGCATGTTGGGAGAGGTCAACATTTCGTTATTGATGAGGACATCTCAACTTCGCTCGTCAGATCTCCTACTCCTGTGGCATTCGGTGCACTTGTTGACTATGGTGTCGTTCCAGAAGAGCAAAGACAGGTCTATGATAGGTTGATTGGCCGCTTAGGACTTTATGTAGACCAACAAACATCACGCACTCCGGCACCCTTCCTTGTCGGTCTCACACGTGACATTGAGTCCTTTTCCGATATTGAGGATGCGCAAACAAATCAATTGGTTCTTCAAAAACTCCAAGTAGATTATCAACTGGAGGGGCAGGTGGAGATCAGTGAGAAGGATTTAATCGTTTCTATTGAAGGAGATGATTCCAAAAGGGATATTCACATTGATGAAGAAAGGGATATTCTTAGCGCAGAACCTGGCACTTATACGTTCAATTATAAGCTTCCTGTGAGTGAAGAACTAGACCTTGTAAAATGGAAACGCATGAATGCAGATCTTTCATCTCATCCATCGGTTTCATTTCTTATCTATAACAGAGAAGAGAATGCTTGGGAAGCGATAGAACAAGAAATGGTGATAAAGCCGTATCTTAGTGCAGAAGATACATTTTCTATTCGGTTAGAAATTAGTCATGAAATCAATGGACCAAGGCACCCTGAAATGCCAATGTTCACGCTCGAAGGAGAGGTGAGATCTGATGAGTGACTTAAAAGAAAATGAGCGCGTGGGTTGGAACTATACATGGTATGTCGCCAGAGAGGAAGCGAAGAGTTTTGTAAGCCAAAAGCGGCAGCTGTCCCTTATGGTAGTGTATAGCGTGCTTTTGACTTTGCTTTACCTATATGGCTTCAAATCGGTTGGTTTCTTTGCTTTTGATTCATTGAACCCGTTACTGAGTCAAGGTTTATTTGTGTTCATCACCTTAATTCAAATCGGCCTTATAGCGTTGTTAATGCCAGTCTCTCTGCCGCGCCGTGAAAAGCTAATAAACTATCTAAACACACATCAAAAGACGTCGAAGACTAGCGGCAGGCAATGGTCCGTTCTTTTAGGAAGTATGATGTCATCAGTTGGTTTTATGCTCCTAGTGGGCATTGTTACGGCGCCGCTCTATGGAAGTATTTTTTTATACGGTCGAGTGCCATTCGAAATGATGGGCATAACAGCGGGGATTCTAGGAAGTATGATGCTAGTGGTCAGTTCTGTCGGTTTACTGTGTGCGGTAGTCACTCGCAAGTCTATTGTAGCTAAGATCCTAACATGTTTCATATCCAGTGTTGTCGCTATCGGAAGTTTAATTCTAGCGTACATCTATCTTTATACCAATGAACTAATCGGTGGAGATGCTTTGTTTTCCGATCAATCCGTTATCTACATGCCCTTAAGCAATTTTGTGAAGTTAATTGACTTGATGACGGGAAATGTCTTACTCATGACGTTGCTTCGGGATAATGTGAGTGCTCCTCTTGTTCCTCTATGGTTGCTGTTTGTATTGCTCATCAGTCTTGTCATTTGCTTAAGTTTACTTGCTGCGTCAGCACGGTTGAAATCGAGCTGTGTTTAGTTTCAATAATATCTAAGTAAAAACGATCCAAAAATAGTCCGGTTAATTTTTTCATTTCAGCTAGAACTAGTCTAATAAATTGGAAATTTCTATGTTGTGTTTTCAATTAGTCTCCTTTACCATAAATGTATTGGAGGCTTTTTTATGTGGTTGCTAAAACAACACGGCTCATCTCGCTTTTGGATTTTCTTCGTTATACGAGACCGAGACAAAATAAAACCAATTTATGCAGAAACAACCATCAGCGTAGTCAAAATACGTAGACCCTGTGGGAACAGCGCGAGCTGAAGATCCCCTCGGAAAGCAAGATTCCAAGGAAGCTGAAGTCGTGCCCGCGGAACGCGAAGTATTTTGACGAAGCGGTCGTGATTGCAGCATCTCTCGAAAGGAGCTCATCGTGTTTTCTTTACACCCATAAGGGCACAAGTACATCATCTACTCGAGAGGACCTCGTCGTGATTTCTTTGCCGCTAACAGCTTGGAAAATTGTTTCAGAAAAAAAAGGTAAAAATGTAACTATAAGAAATGAAATATCGTCCATCTATGTGTGAGTGAAATAGTAGAAGCCTAAACGGTTATGCTTGGAGAATATGATTTTATGAAAGCATCTCATGTAAAAATGTGAATGAACAGTAGGAGAGAATTTAATGTACAAACGATGGAGTAGAATGGTTCAGTGGCTTAGCATCATTTTTGTGTTGGCCCTTTCGACTGGGCAAGCAAACGCTCAGGAAGCAGATATTAATGTCACGCTTGAAGAAGGCATTGACGGCTTGGTCAGACCTGAGCACGGCTTTCCGATAAAAGTGACGCTTGAGAACACAAGTGGGCGTAACATTTCAGGAGACCTTGCGATTTTGTTGCATCCCCGGGGTGTCGCAAATCAATCTGTTATTAAAGCGGTTGATTTGCCAGCAGAAACAACAAAAACGGTGAACCTTTCCTTACCGAACGATGACCTTTCATATCAGTATTCGTCGAATAATGGAACGGTGCTTCAGCAGGTTCAATTTTATGAAAATGGGTGGAGGAATGGAACAGAAACCCCACTTTCAGGTGACTTAATGCTTACCAATGTGCAAGGTACGATGGATGATGTATACGTAGGGATCTATTCCACTGATCCTGATGCGTACCCCAGTCTGAAGCAATATTCAGCTTCAAGTCAATCCATGCTTCAGTTGCTTACAATGACCGAAGAGGATTTTCCTGAATCTTCTTTAGGGCTAGACATGTTGAATATGATTTTTGTTGATCAGGTGTCAATTCAAACACTCTCGGAAGAGCAGCAACAAGCCATTATCGCCTGGGTTAGGCAAGGTGGGGTATTTGTGGCAGGAGGGGATCCTGCTGCTGCGACAAAGCTGGGGGGAATGTCAGCATTTTTGCCTCTGCAATCGGGAGCAGCCTTACCTGCCAATCCGGCGATTTTTCCAGGCGTTGAAATGATTCAAGGTGACCTCCATCCAGAGGCTTCTTACGTAAGTTCGTTAGGCACACCGGAGACACCTTTGGCTGCAAGCAGAGACGTCGGCAGTGGAGCCGTTGTTCAACTGTTTTTTTCTCCAGCTGCAGTTGATTTTTCAGCTTGGGAAGAGGTAGGCGCAACCTTTTGGAACGATCTAATGTCTCCACATGCGGTAGCCATGAACGATGACAGGTACTATTTAGGAAATGTACAGCGTGCTGCATCATTGTTCCCTGCTCAAACGCTTCCTGTTTGGGGTATTTCCCTTGTGGTTGCCCTTTTCGTTATCGCGGTTTTCCCGCTAAGCTACTTCCTTTTAAAACGATTGGACAAACGAGAGCATATGTGGTGGATTGTTCCGGTCGTTTCATTAGTCATTTGTTTAATGACGTTTGTTATCGGCGCCAAGGATCGTTTGGCGGGAACAGAAGTAAATGAAGCGTCAATCATCGATTTACATCCTCATGGAACAGCTACGGGCTATGGAAGTATAGCCTACTTAACAAGCAACGGTGGCGATAAAGCCTATAAGGTAAATCAGCAATTACAGAATGTGTCTACAAATGCCATCGGTCAATTTGAAGGCGCACATGGGGCAGTGCAGTATGGACAAGAGTCAACAAGCATTTTATATAAAGATACAGGTTTTTGGTCGATCTATGGTGTTAATGGAGATGTCTCGCTCTCAACAGAGGGATCGTTGAAGGGAGATCTAAAGCGCGAGGGGAGCCAGCTATTTGGTGAACTAGTAAACGAAACCAATTTGACGTTCACACAGATGTATCTTCTTACCGGCAATCAAACCGTTCCATTAGGCGCTGTTGGTGCAGGTGATACGCTACAACTGGATGCAAGTGTTGACACCATATTAATGGGTGCACCAACAATGAATGCATTTCAAGGACTCACATCACTGATCGATGCCTCTGAGCAAATCAAGCAAAGTCAAGTTGAAGCGATGATGAATGCAAAACAAAATATGGTGAATAACCGTACAAAAAAAACACATGAACCAATGCCTGTGCTTGTAGGAATTTCTCAGGATCGTCTTTATAGCGAAGGCGAACATCTTGATGTCACTGCGATGCACCTCGTATTTCAACCAATAAATGTCGAGGAAACCCTTCAGGGAGAAGTAAAATTAAATAATACCAATCTAACTCTGTCTGTTGATCCGCTAGATGAAGCAAGCGAAGTACACTATATTGAATCGTATTCGGTTGGCGTGCGGGAAGAGCTATATGTTAGTGCAGGAACCTTTCAATTTACCTACCAGCTGCCACCAAACGAACCTTTAGATAGAGTGACATGGCAAGAGCTCACTATAGAACCAGACACGTCTATGTATGGGAGCACGTTTTCGATTTACAACCGCACTACAGAGACATGGGAAGACTTAGGGACATTCGCAGAATTGCCCGCAGGCGACTACCTCTCGGATGAGGGGTCGATTGAATTAAAACTCGTGACAACAGAAGAAATTTCGGCAGGGTTGCCACAGGTCGAATTGATTGGAGAAGGCAAAAATGATTAAAACAGTGAACCTCACAAAAACATATGGTACATTTACGGCGCTTAAGGAACTGAATTTAGAAGTGCAAAAGGGCACTGTTTTTGGATTTGTTGGTCAAAACGGGGCAGGAAAATCAACAACGTTCTCGATTTTGTCTACGCTCCTCACTCCTACAAGTGGAGAGGCTAGAGTAGGCGGCTTTAATGTCGTTACAGAACAGAAGAAAGTACGTCAGATGATTGGTTATATGCCTGATTTTTTCGGTGTATATGATAATCTGAAGACAGAAGAATATCTCGACTTTTATGGTGCAGCTTATAACTTGTCATTAACTGAGCGCAAGAAAACCATACCTCAAATGCTTGAGCTTGTTAATCTAGCAAATAAGAAAGACAGTTATGTAGACTCGCTTTCTAGAGGGATGAAACAGCGGTTATGTTTGGCACGTGCGCTCATCCACGATCCAGAGGTGTTAATTCTTGACGAGCCTGCCTCAGGACTAGATCCACGAGCTCGTGTTGAAATGCGTGAAATCCTAAAAGAGCTTAAACATATGGATAAAACCATTTTAATTTCCTCGCATATCTTGCCTGAACTGTCTGAAATGTGCGATGTTATTGGAATTATCGACCAAGGGGTATTAAAAGCAGAAGGCTCCGTTGCAGCAATTCGTCAAACGCTTCAGGCCGACCGGCAAATATCAGTGACGGTCCATGGGGATATTGAAACGGCAATTGCCTTTTTTGAACAGCATGCGAAAACGACACTCGTCGAAGTACAAAATGACGTATTGTCTTTTGGGTTTAAGGGAGCTGATCAGGAGCAGGCTGCACTACTGAGCGAGGCGATTGGGCATGGCATTGCGGTGCTGAGCTTCCGACCGAGCGAAACCAATTTGGAGGATGTGTTTATGGAGCTAACAAAGGAGGTTGAACTAACATGACCAACTGGCTTTTACGAAACCCTGTGTTGCAAAAAGAGTTTAAGTTGAGGTTTCGCACGAAAAAAAGTTTTTTTGGCATTGCGGTATACGTCACTGTTATGGCAGGAATCCTCTTGCCAGTTCTGTATATGTTTATGAATCAGTATGGAGTCGCCACATATCAGCCGGAGGAAAGCCGATGGTTGTTCCTCTTTCTCACGATGTTACAGCTGGCACTGATTATTTTTGTTGTGCCGGGCCTTACCTCAAGTGCGATTAGTGGAGAAAGAGAGCGGCAAACACTCAACATTCTATTAACCACGAATCAGTCGTCGTTTTCTATCATTATTGGGAAGTTATTTTCGTCCCTTGCCTTTATGACCGTTCTTATTGTATCGACGATGCCGCTGTACACCATCCTCTTTTTGTATGGAGGCATTTCGCCAAATTTATTATGGATTACCTTTGGTATGTTCGTTCTAACTATGGTTTCGATTGGGGCAGTAGGAATTATGGCATCAACGCTCATTCGGAAAACGATTGTGGCGACGATTACGACTTATGCGATCAGCTTTTTCCTTGCCCTCGGTCCTGTGATTACGCTCTTTATCTATTTTATGGGAGTGAGCATGCCAAGCGGAAGTGCGCAAAACCTCTCCGTTTTTCCATTATTCATTTCATCCATTAGTATCCCGCTTATGCTGTTTGAAACGTTCGGGGTTCATATGATCACTGAAATGGTCGGACAAACTGGACGGGTGCTACCGACATGGCAGCCATGGGCAATACTTTTTAGCTTTTACGGACTGCTTATCATTGGCAGCCTGTTTGTGGCAACGGCGCGTCTACGCCCACGAAGCCGAATGAAGAAATAGTGAATGAAGGGAAAGGATTCTTATGGACGAAAACATTGCCTATGAAAGACTGTTAGAGCAAATGAAAAAAAGGCTATGGATGCGTCATAATGCTCGTTTTTTCCAATGGCTGCTCGCGATCTGTGCGTGTATGATTTGTCTAATTACACTTGTTGCACGATATATAGAACTACCTTCAATGCTCCTGTTGTGGGGCATTGGAAGTGGTCTCGGCTCAATAGGCATCGCTGTTTTGTGGTGGAAAACAAGGCCAACGAGGCTTTCAGCCGCACAGATGTACGATCGCGAATCGGCCGACGATGCTGTTGTCACCGCCATGCAGTTTGCGGAAGACGATGAATTTATAGCGATTCTTCAGCGAAGAGATGCGGTCAGGCGAATGCAAGACACAAAATCACACGTATTTGCGATTGTAAAGCCGATATGGCACTGGCGACCGCTTGCCTTAGTTGCCGTCTGTGCAATGGTTGTCGGGGCGTCGTTATTTTATCCGAGTCAAATGATGAAAACGGCAGCACAGGCATCAACACATCAAACACTGATGTCAGAGCCGAAAGCGCTTGTCGATCAGCTATTAGAAGAAGAAAAACAAGATGAATTGATGGAAAAGCTACAGCAATTAAAAGAAGCAATGAAGGAAGCCAAAACGGCTCAGGAGCTTCAAAAGCAGCTTGAAGAATCTGCAGCAGAAATGGCGTCTATTCAAGCAGACAAACAGCCTGAACAACAAGAACTGAAAGAGATGCAGGACAAGCTTGAAGAAGCGGGTTTAAAGTCTCTCGCGGAGGCGTTATCTGAACAAGATAAACAGCGGGTTGAACAGGCAATGAAAGAGCTCCAGCAGCAATTCGAATCATTAACGCAAGAGCAGAAGCAAATGCTTGCCAATATGGCGCAAGGGCCTCAAGAAAACAAAGAGGAAATGTTATCTGCCTTGGAAAAACAGCTTATGGAAGCCCTGCAAGCAGGACAGCTCGCACAACAGTCAGCGCAGTTGCAGCAACAGCTTCAACAAGCGGCTTCCTCACTATCTGCCGCGATGGCTCAAGCAGGCCTGCCATCTTCACCATCCGCTGGCACATTGTCAGGCAATGCCGCACAGGGGGACTCTTCGAACGGACAGTCAACAGGAGATTCCTCTGCATCAGGGGGGGACAATAGCTCCTCCTCACAGTCAGATGGTACGTCAGAAAGCACTGCACAAGGCCAGGGGGCATCTTCTAACCAAGGGCAAACGGGCGCTGCCAATGGTGAAGGCAATGGTAGTGGGAATGGCAACGGTAACGGCGGGAGCGGCTCTAATGGAGGCGGACGTTCAGAAACGAGCGGCAATGGTGGTCTTTATGGAGGCACGGGCATTGGAGATCGCGACCGTTTAACATTCCCAGAAAGAATATCTGGTGAAGAAACGACGTACACAGATTCGGGACGCCTTGGAGACGGGGCTTCTGAAAAGGAAACAGTAGCTGATGCGCCTAGCCAGCGAGGTCACGTTCAATCGTACGAAGAAGCCTATGGGGCGTATGAACAGCATTATATCGAAAGTGTTGACCGTCAGCAGCTTCCACCAAAGCTCGAGACGGCTGTGAAAAATTATTTCTTAGACATTCAGCCAGAAGGAGGAAATTGACATGGCATTAGAGGAACAGTCACAGGCTTTTCAAGCAGCAAGAGAAGAGGCTGAAGCAAGCAAGCGTGCTGTGCAATCGTTTATCGTCGGCCAAGACGCTGCCATCGATCAGTTGTTTTGGTCGATTCTTGCTGAAGGACATGTGCTATTAGAAGGTCTTCCAGGTATGGGGAAAACAATGCTCGTGCGAACCGTAGCAGACATTATGCGTCTCCGTTTTTCAAGGATCCAATTTACCCCAGACCTCATGCCTTCGGATATTACGGGAACGACAATGGTGCAGCAGTCAGCAGAAGGGAAACAATCATTTTCCTTTCATCATGGTCCTATTTTCTCTAATATTGTTCTCGCTGATGAAATCAATCGCGCGACCCCAAAAACACAAAGTGCTTTGCTTGAAGCAATGGCAGAAAAAACGGTCACCGTGATGGGCGAAACAAATACGCTCCCAGCGCCGTTTTTTGTGCTCGCGACGCAAAACCCAATTGACCTGGAGGGCACTTATCCATTGCCGGAAGCTCAGGTCGACCGATTTTTGTGTAAAGTGCTCATGCCTTATCCAAGCAAAGAAGATCTGAAGGAGATCGTGAAGCGTACGGTATTGCAGGAGCACGAACCCTTCACGCCATTAATGGAAGCTGAGCAACTTTTGGAGATTCAACAAATGGTGAAAAAAGTTCTCGTCTCTGACGACGTCCTGGATTTCGCCGTGCAATGTATCCTCTGTACACATCACGATGAGGAAAAAGCGCCGCCGCTCATTCGACAGTACGTTCGCTTTGGCGCCGGTCCACGAGGATTGCAAGGCATGCTTCGACTGGCAAAAGCAAGAGCGTTTATGGAAGGTCGCTACCATGTATCTAAAAATGACATCATTGCAGTGATCAAGCCAGTACTACGCCATCGGCTCTTTTTAAACTTTGAAGGGGAAGCAAGCGGAATGTCGATTGATCATCTTCTTGATGAGGTCATTGATGCTGTTGCAGAAAAAGGACGAGTCCGATGACGAACGAGCAGGTGGCCATTTCGTCATCCTTCCGTTCACAGTTGAGGAGACGTATGCTTCAGGCACGTCTCACAAGCTCCGGTCTGCATAAAGGGCAGCGTCGAGCCAGAACCTTTGGGCACTCCTTGGATTTTTCAGATTATCGAGCTTATCATCCAGGGGATGATGTTAGGCAAATGGATTGGAATGTGTATGCGCGCACGCAGAAATATTATATTAAACGATTTCTTGATGAGCAGGAGCTATCTGTTCACTTGATTTTAGATTGCAGTCAATCGATGGCTTTTGATCAACAGAAGTGGCACCGAATGAAAGAAATTACGGCAGCATTAGGGTTTATGAGCCTTGCGGCGGAAGACCGGCTAAGTGTATCGCCACTCCCGAATTCCATGAGTCCTTTTCGTTCCAAAAAAGGGACGAGCCATGTACAGCAGCTGTTTCAGTATGTGCAAAGAATTCAGTCGTTTGAGGGAACGTTTGCAGACCAGCTTATGCACATGAAACCAACGGCAGGACTTTGCATTGTGATCAGTGATTTTCTTGAACCGTTAGATGTTCTGCAGCCTGCATTGAAAATGCTACGCCGGAGGTCAAGCGTCCGTCTCGTACAGATGTTGTCCGAGGAGGAGCTACAGCCAAGCTTTTTAGGAGATCTTCAGCTTATCGATACAGAGTCTGGCAAAGGATTGAATGTGAGCGCTAGGTCTGGGATTTTGAAGGCCTATAAGGAACGGTTGGCCGACCATACGGAGAGCTTAAACAGCTATTGCTTACGTTTAGGGATGGAACTAATTCAAGTTAGTGCGGCACAGTCCTCAGAGGACATTGTATTGAAGGAAATGACGAAAAAAGGCTGGGTGAAATGAGGAATTAATATGCGTTTTACAACACCATGGTTTTTTGCCTTAAGCATTTGTCTTGTGATTGTCGTGCTCTTCTATTTGTTTCGCAAACAGTTTGAACCCTATGTGACGTCAAGCAACCTTCTTTGGGAACAAGTTATGCAAGAGTACCAAGCAACTAAATGGCATAAAAAGCTACAACGGCAGTTGCTTTTGCTTCTTCAGCTCCTCATTCTTGCCCTCCTAATGCTCGCAATGGCAGATCCATTCATTAAACAACAAGGCATTGCAGGGGAGCAAGCCATTGTTGTGCTGGATACCTCGGCATCGATGTCGGCAGAAGTGAATGACAAAACAGCTTTTGCGCAGTCACAGGAAGCGCTTTTAAAGTTTGTCGAAAAACGCCGCCATGACCAAGGTGTAACGGTGATCACAATGGGACAAAAACCAACCATTGTCCTTCAGGATGAAACCAATACTCGAAAAATTGAATCAACTGTGAACAACCTACGCATCGATTATTCTCGTCCATCCGTTGATAGCGCCCTTCAATTAGCGAGTGCGCTAGCGTCAACCTCGTCCTCCACAGTCCATGTGTATAGTGATGCGTTGACAGAAGAGACGCTAGGGGACGGCTGGGAGGTTCCAATTGCCGTTCATAATATTGAGCGAACGACTGTGGAAAATGTGTACGTTTCATCTTTCGGTGTTCGCGCAACAACGGACAATGACAGGGCAACAGGTCTTGTTGAAGTGAAGCAATCCATACAAGGAGAATCGAACATAGAGTTGCAGGTGTGGGCAGGCAATGACCTTATATATGAAAAGACACATTCGTTCTCAGGAGTGGACCCGCTGTACATAGAGATAGACAATGTTCCATCTGCAAATGTTTACAAGGCTGTCGTCTCATCACAAAATGATGCAGTGTCTGCTGATAATACGCGGTATGCTTTTTCCAGTGAGTCGGTGTCCGCTCCTATTTATGCAGTTGGTGAAGTTAATCCTTTTGTAGCGAAGGTCTATCAGCAATTAGGGCATGAAGTCGTTTTTGCTAAATCAGTCGCACAATTGGATCCTGATAGAACCGCTGGGTTGACAGTCGTGGCAAATCTGCCACCTGATGACTGGCCGACAGGACCGAAACTCATTCTCTCACCAACGAAAGGCGGGCCTTTCCAAGTGGAGGAGGCTGTCGTGATCGCAGTTGACATCCAACAGAACGCATCAGATGAATTAATGACCTATGTGGACCTGAACGACCTGTTTATTTCGAAAGCAAACCCTACAACGACATCACTTGAACCAGTCGTATCAAGCGGCGATGTTCCTTTAATTCAATCAGGTCATTACAATGGCGATCCAGTTGTGCTGCTCAATTTTGCGATTGAGGACAGTGACTGGCCGTTGCGCTCAAGCTTTCCTGTTTTCTTTTACAATGCGCTTCAGCACCTCACCTCAAAAAATGAACATCTCGGCTATCTCTACCCAGGAGAATTGCTTGAGTTGCCTGTTCTTGAAGAAAATGAAGCGTATGTGTTCAATGAGGACAATGATATTATCCAAAATGTCACCGGAGAAATTGAGACAACAACACCTGTATTGCCAGGACTTTATCATATTCAGTCCCAAGGCCAACCGATATACTTTACCGTTCAGATGCCTGTTGAAGAAAGCGAACTTGAAATAGCTCCCTCATTTAACCGAGGGGAAGGCAGTGATCCTTCGATGGCAGTTGCCGAGATGATTGATGATTATATTTGGGTATGGTTCATCGTCATAGCTCTCGTCATCGTCATCATAGAGGGGGAGGTGTACCGTCGTGGAATTCGCGTTTCTTAATCCATTCGCCCTTCTATTGCTGCTTCCATGCATCGCATGGCTTTGGTTTTTTCTACGTTCGTTAAAGGCATTGCCAAGCTACGATCGCTGGACTATTTTTAGTTTGCGAACAATGATCGTCCTTCTTTTAGTCGCAGCCATTGCACAGCCAGAGCAGCGTCTGACTAAGGATGAAGAGAATGTCATCTTTGTCATTGATCAATCTGCATCAGTTGAAAATCAGGGAAATAAAATGCTCAAGGACATTTCAGAGATTGTGGAAGTGAAAAATGAAAATGATCAATATGGGATTGTGTCTCTTGGGCAAGAAGCTGTTGTCGAAAGGTCGCTGCAAAACAATTTATCGTTTGGCTCTGACTTATCTCAAGTGAAGCAAGATGTGACAAATCTTAGTGAGGGGATCCAGCTAGCATCAGGGCTGCTAACGAATCAAGGCGGAGGAAGGATCGTCATGCTCACAGATGGCAATGAAACAGCTGGGGATGCTGTAGACGCCGCATCAATCGCTCAGCAGCAAAACATTACTATCGACGTCATGACGTATGCTCCGATGACTGGTCCAGATGCTTCAATCGCTCTCTTTGAAACGCCTGCTACTGTCTATCAGGGAGAATTGGCAAACCTACAAGTAACTGTCGATAGTACTATCTCTGGAGAAGCCTCATTACGCATCCTAAAAAACAACAATGTGATTGCAAATGAAACGGTCGCATTAGATGAAGGGGCAAATGCTTTTCAATTTTCAGCACTCACTGAAACGGCAGGAACCGATGTGTACAAGGCAGAAATTCAGCTGCCTCAGGACAACGTCGCAGAAAATAATGTGGCTTATGGTGTGTCGACGGTTGAAGGACCACCTAGAGTTCTTATTGTGGAAGGAGAACCCGGTAACGCAGTCAATGTCAGCAGTGCCTTACAACCAATAAATATGGGCGTTGATGTAATTGCAAGTTCTCAATTTCCAATGACGCTTACAAGCCTCCTGGATTATGATGCTCTACTAATGGCAAATGTGCCAGGCTCCTCACTCTCTCAGGAGCAAATGGAAATGGTAGAGACAGCGGTCAAAGAGTTTGGCATGGGGTTTATCATGACGGGAGGAGATCAAAGTTTTGGTCTAGGGGGGTACTTTAATACACCAATCGAAAAAGTGTTGCCTGTATCGATGTCCCTCTCAGGAGAGAAGGAAATACCATCTCTCGGCATTGTTTACGTTCTTGACCGTTCTGGAAGTATGAGCGGCTACAAGCTTTCAATTGCGAAGGAAGCTGTTGCAAGATCGATTGAAATGGTGAGAGAAAAGGATGCCGTTGGGCTAATTGCCTTTGATAGTGCACCATGGGAAGTGTTACCGCTGCAAACGCTGGAGGATAAAGAGGAGGCCATTAACCAAGTTGGTACCCTAACATCAGGTGGTGGAACCGACATTATGCCAGGGCTACGTATGGCGTATGACAGACTTAGGGCGCTTGACGTGCAACGCAAGCATATCGTGTTATTAACTGACGGGCATTCATCGTCCAACGCCGCCTACAACAGCCTTCTATCAGATGGGCTAGACAACAATATTACGCTTTCTTCGGTGGCGATTGGGGACTCAGCTGATCGCAGACTACTAGAAGGGCTTGCTGAGATTGGTGAGGGACGTTTTTACAATGTCCTTGATGTCAGTACGATTCCAACCATTCTTTCAAGAGAGACGGCGTTAACGACGAGAACCTATATTGTTGATGATCCCTTTTATCCCACGTTTCGCTCCACTGGCGCCTATTCAAATTGGTTTTCAAATGGTGCTCCGCAAATGAATGCCTACATTGCGACAACGGCGAAAGGTAGAGCGTCAGTCATCCTAGAAAGTGCAAAGGCGGATCCTATCCTTGCTCAATGGTCCTATGGGTTAGGTGAAACGGTCGCTTGGACATCCGACCTTAGCGGAGAATGGTCAGGAGGGTGGCCGACGTGGTCGAATTGGCAGCCTTTTTGGGGAGATATCATTACGTCAACCTTTCGGAGTAACTCGACAGACCCTTATTATACACAGGTCAATCGGATCGCTGATGAAGCGAAGGTAACTGTCACATCTGAAAGCAATACGACGACACCACTTGTTTCGCAGGTCGTGTCTGAAGAAGGTGACATTGTCGAAACAACAACGAGAGTGACTGGTCCTGGAAGTTATGAAATCCGTTTTCCATCGCAAGCAGGTGTGTATTATCTACAGTTGTTTGAAGAAGGAGCCGAAGGAAAAGAACTGGTTTTTCAAAAAGGCATTACCGTTCCTTTTTCCGAGGAATTTGACTTACGAACTGAGAATAAACAACTGGCACAACGAGTGGCAAACGCAGGTGGTGGACAAGTCATTGAGAGTTTGAAGGACGTCTTTGCTCCTATGGAAAATCCCCCTCAGCAGGCAACAGAGGTAGGGCGTTGGCTCATATTGCTCGTCTTTTTCCTCTTTTTTATGGAAATCGCTCTTAGGAGGTTTGGGTTTCCGGTTAGACTGGCAAGCACAATGCAAGCTTCTTTTGCGACGAAGAAGGATACTGAATCTCGTTCTCCTCAAAAGGGAAGGGTACCAAACATAAGAGAAAAATCAGCGCAAGTTGCACAAAATAAAAACAATAAATCTACGAAAACAAAAGGAGGTAAGACAGTAGAAGAGTCGGGAGAACGAACGGATAAAGACGATCGAATGAAGCGTTTATTGGATGCCAAAAAGCGTCGTCAGCGATGATAGAAAAAGCGCCTAGGAGTCGGCTCCTAGGCGCTTTTGTCGTAATTGACTACTCTTTAGAAGCTGCTGCTTCAGCCTGACTTGTTTTCTCATTCATTGAAACGACTTTCTCCTCTTCCTTTTGCGGAGATGCTGCTGGTTTAATTGCGAGTAATTCCTCAGCCAGCTTTTGCTGGAGCTCATCAGAAGAGGTGAGCACTTCGATCATGGCGTGGTTTGTATGGTCAAACACTTCAGAGGTCGAATTGATTTCGGTAAGCACTTCTTCACTAAAAGCTTTCTGTTCTTGGATTGATGCGAGAACTTGAGATACATCCCCCTTGGTACGATCGATTGAAGCCTGCACCTGATCAATGATGTTGGTCACTTCTTCAGACAAGCTCATGCCACTTTGAATGATTTCAAGGTTGTTTTCAGCATCATTTAAGGCATCTTCAATCTCTTGTTGAATTCGTTTTGTAAGCTCGTCAATGTTTTTCGTGCTATGAGACGTGCTTTCAGCCAGCTTACGCACCTCATCAGCAACAACCGCGAAGCCTCTACCGTGCTCCCCAGCACGGGCTGCTTCGATGGAAGCGTTCAGTGCGAGTAGGTTGGTTTGCTCGGCTATATCATGAATGACTTTTACAATGTTTTCAATCTCTTTTGAACGAACGCCCAATTGCGTCATGCTTTCCGACGTCTGCTTAGACTGATCGACAAGCTGATTCATTAACGTTTGCACTTGGGATACAGAGGTTTTTCCCTCTTTTGAGATCTCATCCATTTTTTCGGTTGAAGAAAGCAATGCCTTGCTTTTTGTCAGCATTTGATTGGTATTGTCATTGGACTGGCTCGTTATTTCCTTCACATTTTCAAATCGTGATTTAATTTGCGAAATCAATTGGTCGACTTGACCGTGTTGGGAATGTGTTTGCTGGTGTTGCTCAATGGTTTCTGTAATGTCTACGTATAGTTGATCTAACAATTTGTTTGATTGTTTTTTTTGTTTCTCCTGTTCAGCTAAGACGCGTTGATGCTCTTGAAGAAGGCTTTCATATTGTAGGCTACTTCCGCTGTTTTTACGTTTAAACACGTGCTACCACTCCCTTAGATTAGATACCTACAATCTATATCGTCAAAAAGTATCGACTCCTTTAGTCGTAGGTAAAAAATCATGAGAGAACATCATAATGCAGCGTTATTTTGTGTTAAAAACAGTGTCGTCGTTAATCCATAATCATCACATCAACAGGTCGATATTGATCCTGCTTACGAAATTCGCCAGCACTCATCCCAACCGTCTTTCGAAACACTTTATGAAAATAATTAGGCTCACTATAGCCACATTGAGAGGCAATCTCTTTAATTGAGGCTGTACTTGATGATAATAAAACCATTGCTCTTTCCATCCGTACCTTCGTCATGTATTGAACTGGCGTCATATGCATCGTTCGCTTGAATAAACGTGTGAAATGGTAGCGAGAAAGCTGTGAAACTCGTACGAGGTCATCAATCGAAAGGTCTCTATCATATTGCTCTTGCACGAGAACTGTGGCTTTTACGACGGCAGCTGGCCAATCAGATGAAGAACTTCCAAGAGAGTGGACGTAACGATTGAGCTCCATCGCAAACTGGTAGGCAAGGGAAGAAGCAAAATAGGAATCTTGAATTAGGTTCTCAGAAGCTAGCTTCCAGATGGATATCAGCTTTTGAATAGGCATAGAATCTGAGTGCAATGTTAGAACAGGGCCAAATGATTTTAAGATCTCCTGATGATAATGAAGCAGCTCATCCCCTTGGAGTGTGAGATAGATAAACTCCCATGAATCACTATTTTCAGGAAGATAATACGTATGATCACTTGGGAAATGAATGTAAAATGCCTGCCCGGCCTTTAATGTGTATTTCTTTCCTTCATGAATCATCTCACCGCGGCCAGAAAGCGTATATTGAAAGGCCGCACGCTTGCTCTCTTTCCGTTGGATGCCATCAAGATAGTAGGCTTGACTCGTCTGTTTTTCCCATCCCACAGACGTTATGTTTGCAAACGAGCTAGAACGCTTTTCTTTGAAATGAAAACCGAATGTGCGATTGATGTGATTAGTAAGCAATTTTTTACCCTCTCTGTATTGAGATTTACCCTTGTGATAGCGCTATCTTTTTACTAAGCTTAGTATAATGAACGCATTTGAACAAGAGTGTGCACCACAAAAAGATACAATAAGGAGGGCATAATAATGCCAAAAATTACGTATTTAGGCGCTGGAAGTACGGTTTTTGCGAAAAATGTGTTAGGAGACTGCATGCAAACGCCTGCTCTGGCCGAAGCTGAATTTGCGTTGTTTGATATTGACTTGGAAAGGCTTAAGGATTCTGAACAAATGCTTCTTAACTTAGCAGCTTCCACAGAGAATACAAAAGTAACGATCAAAGCCTATACAGATCGTAAAGAAGCATTGCGCGGTGCATCCTATGTCATTAATTCGATTCAAGTAGGCGGGTACGATCCGTGTACCATTACAGATTTTGAAGTGCCTAAAAAATACGGCTTGCGACAAACCATCGCGGATACTCTTGGTATTGGGGGACTCTTTCGCTCGTTAAGAACCATTCCTGTTATGCTTGATTTTGCCCAAGAAATGCAGGAAGTGTGTCCGGATGCTTGGTTTTTAAACTATACAAACCCAATGGCTGCTCTGACCGGAGCCATGATTCGTCATGGTGGCATCAAAACGGTTGGTCTTTGCCACTCCGTACAAGGCTGTGCAACGGGCTTGCTACGTGATTTAGGTATTGAAAATAAGAACATTAAGCATTCAATTGCAGGGATAAATCACATGGCTTGGCTGCTAGACATAACGAAGGATGGCGAGGACCTTTACCCAGAAATAAAACGTCGTGCCATAGAAAAAAATGCGTCTGAAAAGCATGGGGACATGGTTCGTTATGAAATGATGCATCGCTTTGGGTTTTACGTCACCGAATCATCTGAGCATAATGCGGAATACTTGCCGTATTTCATTAAAAGCAATTACCCTGAGCTTATCGAGCGCTTTAACATTCCGCTTGACGAGTATCCAAGACGTTGCGTAAATCAAATTGCCGGCTGGGAAAAAATGCGTGAGGAAATGGTCAATAACAAAGCACTGGAGCACAAGCGCACACACGAATATGCATCGTACATCTTGGAGGCGATGGAAACCGATGTGCCATTTAAAATTGGTGGCAACGTATTAAACCAAGGGGGGTTAATTTCGAATCTTCCTGAAAAGGCCGTCGTTGAAGTTCCATGTCTCGTCGATAAAAACGGCGTTCAGCCTACCTATGTTGGTGAATTGCCAGAACAGCTGGCAGCGCTAAATCGTACGAATATCAACACCCAGCTTCTCACAATTGAGGCAGCCATCAGCGGCAGCAAGGATACACTTTATCAAGCAGCGTTTCTTGATCCACATACATCTGCTGAGCTCTCGCTAGATGATATCGTTTCACTGTGTGATGACTTAATCGAGGCCCATGGCGCATGGCTTCCACAGTTTCATGGCAAACAAGTCTCTGTTTAATGGGTTGATGAACGTCCATCAGTGAGTCACGTTTCGAAGTACAAAGTTTTGAAAGGAGCGGAGTTGCCACAAAGGCAATGAGCACCGGACAAGGCAAAGCAACAAAGAAAGCGAGCGTTTCTCATCAGCCTGAGTTTATATGATAAAGTAGAAAGAAACCCCTCAGGAGGGATGACAATGCGTAATTCACTTATCTATGTCAATGGGACATTTACTGAACAACCAACAATTGATGTCGAAGAACGTGGATTTCAATTTGGTGATGGCATTTATGAAGTTGTGGCTGTGAAAGCGGGACGTTTGCTTTTCACTCGAGATCATTTCAATCGTTTGGAGAACTCCTGTGCAGCATTGAGAATTCAGCATGGGTTTACGTATCAAACCTTCGAAAAAGCGATGAACGAACTCGTGGAAAAAACACATTGTGAGAACGGCATGGTATATATTCAGGTGACGCGAGGGACAGCATCGCGAAATCATGCATTTCCATCGCCAACCACGGTTGGTTGTTGCTACGCTTACACGATGTCTAATGCCTCCTCGGCACATGCATTGCAGGAAGGAAAAGCGATCACTTTAGCTGATATTCGGTGGCTCCGGTGTGATATCAAGTCCTTAAATTTGCTAGGCAGCGTGCTTGCTAAACAGGAGGCGTCCGAAAGCGGGGCAGATGAGGCGATTTTGCATCGTGAGGGGATTGTCACTGAGGGCAGCTCGACCAACGTGTTTGTCGTGAACGATGGCATCCTTTATACCCATCCAGCGAACCACCTCATTTTAAACGGAATCACAAGGCAGTATGTTATTAAACTGGCGAAAGAGGCTGGACATCAAGTTGTTGAGGAGCCATTTTCAATACAATTTTTAGAGCAAGCAGACGAAGTATTTATCACTTCAACAACACAGCGGATTCGTCCAATCACAACATTGAATGCGAAGAAATTGACAGATGCCCCTGGGTCACTGACATCCAAGTTACAACAAGCTCTGCAGGCAACGATTTTAAATGAACTAAACTAATTAATTTAATAAAGTCTATAATAAGTTTCTCTATATGGCAGGAAAAGAACGAAAAGAGTCGAATTTTGTAATCGTACGACCCTTATTTGCAGATCAGCACTGTAAGACAGAGGAATATGTAAAGGCTTACGATAATATACAGAGGTGATAAAATGAGAACGGTACAATTGAACAAAGTAAAAAATCCAGTAACACAGCTTATTATGGGGTCTGATTATTTTCATCCGGATCGTTTAGACGAAGTAAAGGGCATTTTACAAAGTTATTTGGATATTGGTGGAAATACGATTGATACAGCTTTTATTTACGCTGGCGGGGAAAGCGAAAAAGCAATTGGTCTCGCGGTCGAGCAAAATGGATGGAGAGATCGTTTCAATTTATGGACAAAAGGCGCTCATCCAAATCAACAAGGCTCTACGGTGACGAAGCATGATATTGATGAGCAACTAAAGATCAGCTTAGATCGTTTACGTACGGAGTCTGTTGAATTGTATGCCCTTCATAGGGATGATACTTCTGTTCCAGTTGGTGCCATATTGGAATGGTTAAATGAACATGTGGAAGCAGGAAGGATCGGATCGTTTGGAGGATCCAATTGGACGACAGCACGACTTCAAGAAGCGAATCAATATGCTGAAAAGAATGGTCTTCAAGGCTTTTCATTCTCCAGTCCAAACTTGAGCCTGGCGAAAGCAAAAGAACCTTATTGGGCCGATTGCCTTAGTGTAGATAATGATATATTGAATTGGCACAACGAGAGCAAGCTACCTATTTTCTCATGGTCCTCACAGGCTAGAGGGTTCTTCACAGGTCGCTTCACTCGAGATAACTTTGAAAACGAAGACCTTGTCAGAGTATTTTATAACGACGAAAACTGGGAACGCTATGACCGTGCTGAAGCTTTAGCAAAGGATAAAGGGCTCTCCACGATTCAAATTGCACTCGCCTATGTGTTGAATCAGAAGTTCCCAACAGCGGCGATTATTGGACCACAAAATGAAGCAGAAATGAAATCGTGTGGCGAAGGGGCAGGAGTGTCGCTATCAGAGGAAGAAATTCAATGGTTGAATTTGGATTCATCTACGAGACCTAGCTAAAAAACACACATTCTAAATGATATGCATGGAAAAAACTAGGCTGAATGAAAACGTTTGACTTATCTCAGCGCGAAGACTTGGGAGGCGCGGAGTTGCCATAAGGGCAATGAGCACCGGACAAGTCAAAGCAACGAAGAAAGCGAGCGTTTCTCATCCGACGTTTTCAGGCTGAATGAAAACGTTTGATTTTCGAGGCGCGAAGACTTGGGAGGCGCGGAGTTGCCATAAGGGCAATGAGCACCGGACAAGGCAAAGCAACGAAGAAAACGAGCGTTTCTCATCCGACGTTTTCAGGCTGAATGAAAACGTTTGATTTTCGAGGCGCGAAGACTTGGGAGGCGCGGAGTTGCCATAAGGGCAATGAGCA